>JALYNQ010000071.1 GCA_030773115.1 Pseudomonadota bacterium | reverse complement strand
AGCTTCCTCTACACGCGCTTCCGCGAGATCTGCGAGATCATGAAGGCCTACGACGTCGCCTTCTCCCTCGGCGACGGCCTCCGCCCCGGCTGCATCGCGGACGCCAACGACGAGGCCCAGTTCGCCGAACTGCGCCTTGTCATTCGCATCCGCGATCGAGCCGGGGCGCAGGCCGTCGCCGATCGAGAAGGAGACGTCGTAGGCGGCGCAGATGTCGCAGATCTCGTCCCAATGGGTGTAGAGGAAGCTCTCCTTGTGGTGCGAAAGGCACCATTTGGCCATGATCGAGCCGCCGCGGCTGACGATGCCGGTGACCCGGTTCGCGGTCAGCGGGATGTAGGGCAGCCGCACGCCGGCGTGGATGGTGAAATAGTCGACGCCCTGCTCGGCCTGCTCGATCAACGTGTCGCGGTAGATCTCCCAGCTGAGATCCTCGGCCGCGCCGCCGACCTTCTCAAGCGCCTGGTAGATGGGCACGGTGCCGATCGGCACCGGCGCGTTGCGCAAGATCCATTCGCGGGTGTCATGGATGTTGCGCCCGGTCGACAGGTCCATGACCGTGTCGGCGCCCCAGCGGATCGCCCAGACCATCTTGTCGACCTCGGCCGCGACGTCGGATGCGACGGCCGAGTTGCCGATATTGGCGTTGATCTTGACCAGGAAGTTGCGGCCGATCGCCATCGGCTCGCTTTCCGGGTGGTTGATGTTCGACGGGATGATCGCCCGGCCCCGCGCCACCTCGTCCCTTACAAATTCCGGAGTTACAAAGTCCGGGATCGAAGCGCCGAAGCTTTCACCGTCTCTCTTCGCGTCCTTCGCGGCTTCGCGTGCCAATTCCCTGCCGAGATTCTCGCGGATCGCAACATATTCCATCTCGGGCGTGACGATGCCTCGCCGGGCATAATGCATCTGGCTGACATTGGCGCCAGGCTTGGCCCGCAGCACCCGGCGGCGGACGTTGGGGAAGGGCGCAACTCCGCCCGAGCGATCCGGCCCGAGCTGGCCGTTATCCTCGGGCCGGACCTCGCGCTGGGTAACTTCCTCGACATCACCGCGCGAGCGGATCCACTCGCGGCGCAGCTCGGGCAGGCCGGCCATGATGTCGATCCGCGCCCCGGGATCGGTGTAGGGCCCGCTGGTGTCATACAGCGTCACCGGCGGCTCGCCCGAAGAAGGCTCCAGCTCGACCTGACGCATGGCGACGCGATGCTCGCCAACATAGATCTTCCGCGATCCGCGGATCGGGCCGGTGGTGACTTTCAATTCGGTGCGTGCGGGAATGTCTGCCATCGATATCTCCACTCATCTGAGCGGAGTGCTTGGATGTCCCCCGGACACCCTGCGCTCTCCACTTCCTCCGCCGGTGTCAGCCGGATCAGGTTCGATGGGTCGCCCGCTCGCGCGAGCCTCTCAAGCGCCGGTCAGGGGCACCCATCAAAGTACTACTTTGATGGGAACCCTAAGCGCTCCCCCAGGGAAGATTCGTCTCTAGGCCCGCCGGCCGATGCCGTCTAGCGGCCGATATCCGGCGTCTTCTTGATCGCGGGCTTCTTCCTGGCGGCGGGGGCGGCCGGAGTTGCCTTCTGCTCGGCGACGGCCAGCGTGCCGTCCTTGTTCAGGTCCAGCCTGTCGAAATTAGTCAGGGTCGGAGCGCGATATTCGTCCCGGGTGATCGATCCGTCCTTGTTGGCGTCGAACCGGTCGACATTGGCGTTCGCCATTTCGGTCGCATCCTTGATCGCCGGCAGCGCCGCCTTGGCTTCGAATTCGGCCTTGCTGATCGACCCGTCACCGTTGGTGTCGAGCTTGGCGAAGGCATCGTCGCGCGCCTTCCTCAGCACGGCCAGGTCGGCCTCCGCCTTGCGGATGAGGCGGGCCTTGATCTCTTCGCCCGTCACCTTGCCATTCTTGTCCGCGTCAAGATCGGCATAATCGGCGTCGAGCTTGCTGCTGAGCTCCAGCCGGGTGACCGGCTTGGTCTCTTCCGCCGGCGGCTTGGCCGCTTCCTGGGCAAAAGCGGCAAGGGGCAAGGTCGCCACCAGGGCGGCAGTCATCGATCGAAGCATGGTCATCCTTTTCAAGTGACGGCTTTCTGCGCCGGGCCGGGGCTTGCCGCAACCGCCCTTGCGCCAGCGTGAACCATTCACGGGGGCAGGCGCTTGACCTCGGCAGCGGCGCAGGCTTCATGGCCGCCAATGAGCGGGCTCAACCATCTCGACCGGCTTGAGGCCGAGAGCATCCACATCATGCGTGAGACGGTGGCGGAGGCGTCGCGGCCGGTGATGCTCTATTCGATCGGCAAGGATTCGGCGGTGATGCTGCACCTCGCCCGCAAGGCCTTCTACCCGGCGCCGCTGCCCTTCCCGCTGCTTCATGTCGATACGACCTGGAAGTTCCAGGACATGTACCGCTTGCGCGACAAGGTCGCGGCAGAGCCTGGGATCGAGCTGATCGTCTACAAGAATCCCGAAGCCGAAGCGCGCGGGATCAACCCGTTCGATCATGGCCCGTCGCACACCGATCTGTGGAAGACCGAGGGGCTCCGTCAGGCCCTCGACAAATATGGCTTCGATGCCGCCTTCGGCGGGGCGCGGCGCGACGAGGAGAAGAGCCGGGCCAAGGAGCGCATCTTCTCCTTCCGCACGGCCAGCCACCGCTGGGATCCGAAGCGACAGCGGCCCGAGCTGTGGTCACTCTACAATGTCCGCAAGAATCCCGGGGAGTCGATGCGGGTCTTCCCCTTGAGCAACTGGACCGAGCTCGACGTCTGGACCTACATCTTGCGCGAGCGGATCGAGATCGTGCCGCTCTATCTCGCCGAACCGCGGCCGGTGGTCGAGCGCGATGGGCTGGTCATCATGGTCGACGACGAACGCTTCCGGCTGGAGGATGGCGAGCAGATCGAGACGCGCTCGGTGCGCTTCCGGACATTGGGCTGCTATCCACTGTCCGGCGCGGTCGAGAGCGAGGCCGACACGATCGAGAAGGTGGTGCAGGAAATGCTGCTCGCCACCACCAGCGAACGGCAGGGACGCATCATCGACCGCGACTCCGGCGAGGGCTCGATGGAGAAGAAAAAGCAGGAGGGCTATTTTTGATGGCCCTGCCCCCCGCCCCCCAATACCAGGCTGACGATCGCGAGCTGATTGCGTCCGACATTTCGGCCTACCTCGAGAAGCAGACCAACAAGGAGCTGCTTCGTTTCATCACTTGCGGCAGCGTCGATGACGGCAAGTCGACCCTGATCGGGCGGCTGCTGTACGAGACCCGCCAGATCTTCGACGACCAGATGGCGGCGCTCGAGGCCGACAGCCGCAAGATCGGGACGCAGGGCGGGAAGATCGATTTCGCCTTGCTGGTCGACGGCCTTTCCGCCGAGCGCGAGCAGGGCATCACCATCGACGTCGCCTACCGCTTCTTTGCCACCTCGAAGCGCAAATTCATCGTCGCCGACACGCCGGGACATGAACAATATACGCGCAACATGGTCACCGGCGCCTCAACCGCCGACCTGGCGCTGTTGTTGGTCGACGCCCGCAAGGGTGTGCTCGAACAAACTAGAAGACATTCAATACTTTGCAACCTGGTCGGCATCCGCCGCATGGTGCTCGCAGTGACCAAGATGGACCTGGTCGACCATGACCAGCATCTGTTCGAAGCGATCGTCGCCGACTACCGAGGCTTTGCCGAACGGATCGGCATCGACGAATGGATCGCGATCCCGGTTTCGGGCCGCAATGGCGACAATGTCGCCGGGCGGGGCGAGGCGCTGGGCTGGTATTCGGGGCCGACCCTGCTCGAACATCTGGAAAGCGTGCCAATCGACAGCGCGGCCGATGAAGCCAAGCCTTTTCGCCTGCCGGTGCAATGGGTCAGCCGCCCGGACCAGCATTTCCGCGGCTTTGCCGGTCAGATCGCGTCCGGCCGGGTCGCGCCGGGCGACGAGGTGCGCATCCTGCCGTCCGGCCGCATCGGGCGCATCGACCGGATCGTCACCCGCGACGGCGATCTGGCAGAGGCCGTCGCGGGCCAGTCGGTCACGCTGACCCTGACCCAGGAGATCGACTGTTCGCGCGGCGACGTGATCGCCGCGGCCAAGGACCCGCCCCACGCCGCCGACCAATTCGAAGCGACCATCGTCTGGATGGCCGACGAGCCGATGATTCCCGGCCGCGGCTATTGGCTGAAGCTGGCGACGCAAACCGCCACCGCGACCGTTGCCCAGCCCAAGCATCAGCTCAACGTCAATACGCTGGAAGAGCTGGCGGCGAGGACGCTCGACCTCAACGCGATCGGCGTCGCGGAGATCACCACGGACCGGCCAATCGTGTTCGAGCCCTATGAGGCCGCCGATGGCGCGCCCAACCGGGTGCTCGGCGGCTTCATCCTGATCGACAAGCTGACCAACGCCACCGTCGCGGCCGGCATGCTGCATTTCGCGCTTCGGCGGGCGGGGAATGTCCACTGGCAGGCGCTCGACGTCAGCCGCGAAACCCATGCCCGGCTCAAGGGCCAGAAGCCGGCGGTATTGTGGTTCACCGGCCTGTCCGGCGCGGGCAAATCGACCATCGCCAATTTGGTCGAAAAGAAGCTGGTGGCACAGGGCCGCCACACCTTCCTGCTCGACGGCGACAATGTCCGCCATGGTCTCAACAAGGACCTCGGCTTTACCGAGACCGACCGCATCGAGAACATCCGCCGCATCGGGGAGGTCGCCAGGCTGATGGCCGACGCCGGCCTGATCGTCCTCACCGCATTCATTTCGCCCTTCCGAGCAGAGCGCGAAATGGTCCGCAAAATGTTGCCCGAGGGCGAGTTCATCGAAATATTCGTCGACACGCCGCTGGCCGAGGCCGAAGCGCGCGACGTCAAGGGACTCTACGCCAAGGCTCGCGCCGGCGAGCTGCCCAATTTCACCGGCATCGACAGCCCCTATGAGCCGCCGGAAAGCCCAGAGCTGCGGATCGACACGACGGCGATGAGCGCCGAAGCGGCCGCCGAGCAGGTCGTGGATCGGCTGATGGAGTTCGAAAAGCGCTGATCAGCGCGGCGCGATCCCGCCGGCCGCCATCTCGGTCACCGAAACCACGCCGTCCCTGTTGGTGTCGATCCTGTCGAAGTTCGCGACAGTGGCCGCCCGATGCTCGAGCAGGCTGATCTGGCCGTCGCGATTGCTGTCCTCGCGGCTGAGCATCGGCTGCGCGCTGACCGCCGGCTCGGTGACCAGCTTGGCGAATTCCTTCGCGCTCAGTTGCCCGTTCTTGTTGACGTCCAGCTGGTCGAATAGGGCCTCATTGCGCGCCTGGGTTTCGGCCAACGCCCTTTGCCGTTCGAACTGCTCGACCTCCGCCCGGGTCACTTGCCCGTTCTTGTCGGCATCCATCTTGCCGAACGGAGCATCCATCTGAGCGATGAAATTGGCCCGGAGGATCGGTTGCGGCCCGGTTGCTTGCTGGGCCGGCGGCGGTATTTTCGTCTGCGCGATCGCGGCGGACCCCAAGGCCATCAGCGCAGTGGCAAGCATGGCATGGACCAGAGTTCGATTGCACACGACGAGATTCTCCGACTGCCGTGAGGCTAATCTTTTTCTCGCCGATTCCAACAGGCTAAAGGGCAATCAGAAGGTGTAGGCCACTCCCAGGGCGGCAAGCCATTGGCTCGAGCTGCCGCGCAGATCGACGATCGGCGAATCCTTGAAGTCGCCGCCGAGCTTGGTGAAGCTGCCCAATCCGAAGATCGACCAGCCGCCCGTGAGGTCGCCGGTGATCGAATGGTTGGCGAGCAGGCCGAGCCGCCAACTCTTGAACCCGCCGTCGGCGTCGTGGACTGGCAAGGTGCTGGCGAGCGAGTCCGCCGGCGAGATCGAATAATAATAGTCGGCGTAACCGCCGCCGGCCCATTCCGCGCTGGCGGACAGGCCGATGTAGAAGGTGCGTGACAGCGGAGTGCCGAAATCGATCGTCGGCGTGACCAGCGTCGATTCATGCGCTCCGCCAATGTCCTTGACCACATCGACCCGGAAGCTGAGCGCGTCATAGGGGTTGGTGAGGCCGTGATAGGTCACCCCGGCGAACCCGCCGACCTCGATCGCCGTGTCCCGCTCTGGCAGAGCATCGACCAGATCATCCTTGATCTTGCCGGTACGGTTGAGCCGAGCGCCGACGATCGGCCCGAGGTCGAACTCCAGCGGGCCGTCACCGCGCTTGATGAAGTCGACATAGAGATAGGTTGCGCGGGTGTAGAAGCTGATCCCGCTCACCCGCCCGCGGATCGCCGCGGCGGGGATGATACGATAGTCGTCCGATCCTTCATAATCGGGGAGGTAGGCTGCGCCGGCGCCGATGGTGAAGGTGTCGCTCTGATCATTGGGATCGGGCAGCGGCGGGGGGTCGGCCTGCTGGCCAAGGGCCGGCGCTGCAGCCAGCAGCGCGGCGACGACGGTCAAAGTTCGAAGCATGACGAAAGCCCCCGTTGGTTTCGCCGGCGATATTAACCAAAGTCAGCGTTTGGGCAATGCGCACAGATTTGCAGATAGGCGCACATCTTCATCACATCCTCGCCGTCGCCAAATGAGGTTTCGCTGCAAGGCCAAATATGCTCCGTTGGCAGAATCGCGTGCCGAGGAGGGTTTGTGGTGTTTCTTGCGGGACTTCTGCTGTTGGGTGCGACGGGCATTTCCGATGACGGAATCAAAATTTCTCCTGACGTGATGGACATCACCAAGAAATATGCCGACGGTTTTGGCCCGCAGGCTGAAGCGGAGCTTCGCACCCTGAGCCGGCTTGGCGATTCCTCGGCGTCGGCATTGCTGGGTGAGCTGCTGATGATGCGAGACCGGATCGGCGGTCCCGATTTCGCCGGCTCGTGCGATTATTCGGAGAAGGCCGGGCAATTCTCCAGCGCGCTCCACAATCTCGCGACATGCTATTTTCTAGGTAACGGGCGGCCCAAGGATTTGACCAAGTCTCGCGACCTGTATCGCCAGGCGGCCGAGCTTGGATTTCCCAAGGCAAAATGCGCCTATGGCAACATGCTGGTGAGGGGGGATGGGGGCCCCGCTGAGGCGGCCCGCGGCGTCGATCTTTGCCGCCAGGCCGCCGACACCGGCTTGCCCGATGCGCAAACGGACTATGCTGGCTATCTGCTGACCGGGAAGCATGTCCCGAAGGACGCGGTCAGGGCGCGAACCTATCTGCAGCCAGCCGCCGAGAAAGGGCACGCCAACGCGGCGTTCCTGCTAGCCCAAATCTATTGGTACGGGGACGGCATCGAGAAAAATGTGCCGCAAGCTGCGATCTGGTGGCTTACGGCCTATGAAAAGGGGCGCAAGGACGCGGCGTTCTGGGTAGGCGCGGCAGGTTTCAACCAGGTCCTGGAGGGCGCGAAGAACAAGGAGCCGGTGGCCAGCGTGTTCATCGACCAGGCGAGAAAATGGCTCGCCATTGCGTCACGGGAGGATCCAGACCCAAAAAAAGCGTGAGAGCGCCAAGGAGCTTCTGAACTCGTTCGAGAAGCTCGTGGCGGGCGCCGAGCCCGCGAGCTAGTCGCCTTTACCCGGCTCCGGCGAGAAATATTTGTCGTACTTGCCTTCCTCGCCCTTATGCTCGTCGGCGTCGGCGGGGGTCTGGTCGTTCTTGCGGGTGACGTTCGGCCACTGCGCGGAGAAAGTGGTGTTGAGCTCCAGCCATTTCTCCAGTCCGCCCTCGGTGTCGGGCAGGATCGCCTCGGCCGGGCATTCGGGCTCGCACACGCCGCAGTCGATGCACTCATTGGGATTGATCGCGAGCATATTCTCGCCTTCATAGAAGCAGTCGACCGGGCAGACCTCGACGCAGTCCATATATTTGCATTTGATACATGCGTCGGTGACGACATAGGTCATGGCGAACAAGCTCCTCCTTCGGGCCGTGGCTAGGTCGCTCGGGACCCGCCGTCAATCGGCTGCGCCTTGCTGCGAGACGTTCGCAGAATCAGCGGCTTCGCCGATTTCATCGTAGCAGCTTCGCGCCTCGCCGGCAGGGCCGCGGCGGACTGGCAAGGCAAGTACCCGAAGCACGCGAACCTTGCCATGCAACGGCAGCGCAATCACCGATCCGATCCGCACCTCCTCGCTGGTCTTGGCGACGCGCTTGCCGTCGATCCGGACATGGCCCGCTTCGATCAATCCCTGGGCAAGGGTGCGGCTCTTCGCCAGCCGAATGAAGAACAGGTATCGATCGAGGCGCATCGCCCTGAAAACGAATGGGCTAGCGCTTGAGGCCCGCCAGTGCCGCAAATGCGTTGCCGGGTCGCGGCCCCTGCGGCTCGCGGCGCCGCGGGCGGCGTTGGCCTCGCCACGCCCAAGCCTCGCCCGCCGGCACGAACCCGACCTCGGCCATCAGGTGCCGCACGGTCACCTCGTCGAGGCCAAGGCTGGTTGCCAGTGCCTGGTCGACCGGGTCCTCGCCGCCATGCTGCCGGACTTGGTGGGCATGGCTCGCCAGCCGGTCGGCAAGATCGATGCGCAGCCAGTCGCTGCCGAAGCGGCGGAAGGCAAGGCACGCGCCGCGCGGGTCGGCGCCGCCGTCGAGCGTTGCCGCCGACGGCTGGGGCAGCCGCGGCATCGGCTGTCCCGAGCGTACCGCGAGCAGCGCGGCCCGCCACTCCTGCGCGGCCGGCTTGAGCAGCGCCTGGACATAGACGTCGAGCGCGCCGAGCCGGACTCGGAGGCGGTGCAGCGCTTGCCGGTCGTCCTTGGTCAGAGCGGCAAGCTGAGCGGCGATCGCCCGGCGCGGCAGATGGCCCCCGGCATCGACCAGCATCGCTGTCAGCGCGCGAATGCCGGGAGTCGCCCTTGGATCGGCGGCGGCGATGGCCAGCGCCTTGAGCGCCGGCAAGTGTCGCGCAATCTGGCCCTCGACCCATTTTTCGAGCCGGCTGCGAAGCATTGTGCGGCGCTCCGCGGAGAGTCGGTCCAATGCCCGCGCGGTACGGACCGCCGGTTCCAGCAGCGAGCGCCCCGGGGCGAGCCTGGCCAAAACCTGGCCGTGCCATCCGATCGCCAGCCCGGCATGGTCAAATCCAGGACCATTGCGGGATGGCCCGATTTGACCATCCTGCACCAGCCGGAAGTCGGCATCGGGCGCGTCGCACAGCCTTGCGGCACGGCGATCCAGCTCGTCGCCCAGGCGCCGCTCGGCCGCCGCCAGCAGCAGCCGCTTGTCGGCCAGCCGCGCCGAAGGATCCACGCGGAACTCGAAGCCGGCGAGATGCCCGATCGGCTCCGGCCCGACGCTGACCTCGCCATCGGCGGCGACGGTCACCGGCAGCGCGTCGGCGCCGCGCGCGCCAATGTCGCGGACGAGAACGGCGGTGCGCCGGTCGACGAAGCGCTGGGTCAGCCGCTCGTGCAGCGCATCCGACAGCCGCGCCTCGACTGCCCTGGTCCGCTCGGCCCATTTGCCGGGGTCGGCCAGCCAGTCGGAACGCTGGGCGATATAGGCCCAGCTGCGAATGCCGGCGAGCCGGTCGGCCAGCGCCTCGATGTCGCCGGCGACATTGTCCAGCCGCGTCACCTCGGCGGCGAACCATTCGTGCGGAATATGCCCGCCTTCGCCAATATAGCTGAACAGCCGCCGGACCATGCGCGCATGGTGCATGGGCCCGACCTTGCGGAAATCGGGAAGGCCGCACACCGCCCACAATTTGCGCGCCCTTGCGCTCCTGGTCGCGGCGATCGCCGGGTCCTCGGCCAGCAGCTTCAGGACCGCAAGATCGATCGCCATCGGCGCTGGCTTCAGCAGCGGGTCGTCGCTCTTCGCCTCTAGGCTCGCGATCAGATCGGTTACGCTGGTGTAATCCAGCTCGGCGCTGCGCCAGTAAAGATGATCGAGCGGGCGGAAGCGATGTTCCTCGATCGCATTGACCTCCTCGTCGCTGAGCTCTGGGGCCGATTCGCCGCCCAGGCCCAGCGTGCCGAAGCTACCGTCGCGCTGGTGGCGTCCGGCGCGGCCGGCGATCTGGGCCATTTCGGCGATGGTCAGCCGCCGGTCGCGGCGGCCGTCGAACTTCTCCAGCCCCGCGAATGCGACATGGGTCACATCCATGTTGAGGCCCATGCCGATCGCATCGGTGGCGACGAGATAATCGACCTCGCCGCGCTGGAACATTGCGACCTGGGCGTTGCGGGTGGCCGGCGACAGCGCTCCCATCACCACCGCCGCACCGCCCTTGAAGCGGCGCAACATCTCGGCCAGCGCGTAGACCTGCTCGGCGGAGAAGGCAACGATTGCCGACCGCGGCGGCAGGCGGCTGAGCTTGGCCGCGCCGGCATAGCGCAAGGTCGAGAATCGAGGACGGCTGACGATCTCCGCCTCGGGCAGCAGCTGGCGGACCATCGGCTTCAGCGTCGCGGAGCCGAGGATCAAAGTCTCCTCGCGGCCCCGCGCGCGCAACATGCGATCGGTGAAGACATGCCCGCGCTCCGGATCGATGCCGAGTTGCGCCTCGTCGATCGCGGCAAAGGCGAAGTCGGCCGGAAGCGGACCTTCTGCAGGCCGATCGTCGCGCCCGGTGGTGACCGGCATGCTCTCCGCCGTGCAAAGCACATAGCGCGCGCCCTGCGGCACGATCCGCTCTTCGCCGGTGATCAGTGCGACCTGGTTGGCGCCCTTCAGCTGGACGACGCGATCATAGACCTCGCGCGCAAGCAGCCGCAGCGGGAAGCCGATCACTCCGGACGAATGGGCGCACATCCGCTCGATCGCCAAGTAGGTCTTGCCGGTGTTGGTCGGGCCGAGAATGGCCCGGACAAGGCCGTCGCCGCGGGCGGACATGGCCCCAACATTGGCATAGCCGCCGCCAAGCGCAAGCCGCTTTGCGGTCAGTTGAAGCCAGCCTGTTTATTGGACCTTAACCTCTTTTAACCATGACGGACGCCGACCAAAGGGCTGGGGATTGCTTTGCTGCACATGCGCGAACAGTGGCGGACCGAGGCGGCATTTGCCGTCGCTCCTCCGTTCGCGCCCAGCTTCGGCCGCCGTCGCGAACGCTGGCGCGACATCGAGCTGATAGTCGACCTGGCCGAAGAGCCTCTCTCAGGGCTCTGGTGGCGCGGGGTTGCCACCCTGTCAGCCCTCTGCGCGCTGGTCGCCGTCCTCGCTCCCGCTCCCTTCGAACCGCTGCCCGTTGCCAATGCAGAGCAAGTCGGTGCCGCGGAGGCTGAGCGCTATGACGAAGTCGCCATTTCACCGCTCGGCAGCGGCTCGGAAACTGGCGTGCGGATGGCCGCCAATGCGCTGGTCGAGCCTCTCGCCGAGGCTCCCGACCGGCCCTCCATCGAATTGTTCGCCCGGCTCGGCAGCGGCGACACGGTCGAGCAGCTGCTCACCCGCTCCGGCGTCGGTTACGCCGAGGCTGGGGAGGCGGCGCGGCTGATCTCGTCGGTGCCAGGAATCCGCCCTGGAACAAGCTTCTCGATCAAGCTCGGCCGGCGCAGCCCGAGCGGCCTCCGCCCGATCGAGCGGATCGCGTTTCGCGCCGGGCTAGACCGCAATGTCACCCTGACCTCGGCTGCCGACGGACTGCAGCTGGCGGTAGCCGGCATTGCGGTCGACACCAGGCCGCTGCGCATCCGCGGCCGGGTCGGCGATGGGCTCTATTGGGCACTTCGCGCTTCGGGCGTCTCGCCGCAGGCGGCGGGCGAATATCTGCGCGCGATCGGGGCCCAGCTCGATGTCGGCGGTGAGATCGGGCCCGACGACCGGTTCGACCTGATCGTTGCCAACCGCCGCGCGGCGACCGGCGAGAGCCAGGAGGGGCCGCTGCTCTACGCTGCGATCGACCGTGCCGGCGCGGCCGATATCCGGCTGATGAAATGGAATGTCGGCGGACGCATCGACTGGGTCGACGCCAATGGCGCCGGACGGCAAGTCGCGGCTTTCGCCTGGCCGGTGGCCGGACGGATCACCTCCGGCTTCGGCCTGCGCGTCCACCCGATCCTGCGCTTCGCCCGAATGCATCGCGGGATCGACTTCGGCGCCGGCTATGGCGCTCCGATCGTCGCCGCGTCGGACGGGCAGGTGATCGGCGCCGGCTGGTCGGGGGGCTATGGCCGGCAGGTGCGCATCGCCCATGGCGGCGGCATCGTCACCAGTTACAGTCACATGAGCCGCACCGTGGCCGAGCCGGGCAGCTTCGTCCGCCAGGGCCAGCTGATCGGCTATGTCGGCTCATCCGGCCTGTCGACCGGCCCGCACCTCCATTATGAGGTTTACCGCAACGGCACCGCGGTCAATCCGCTCGGCGTCAAGTTCACCAGCAGCGCGCTGCTGCAAGGTCCGGAGCTCGAGCGGTTCAAGGCTCACCTGGCCAAACTCATGTCGATCGGGACGAAGTCAGCCCCGAACGGTTAGCGGTCCGGCTGGCCTGACGGGCACGCGAACGCGCGCCGTCCGTTCGAACTGGAATCTCCGATGCGCCACATTAGGACAGCGCCAATCAGGCTGTTGTTTGGCAGCCCCACTTGGTTGAACTTGCAGTCATCGTCGTTGCTGTTCTCGACGGCGAAGGGGGAGGGCCCCTGAACAAGGTCGGACTCCCCCGCCCATCACGCTTCTAAAGCGCAACGTCTCTTTCGGTACGTTGTAGACGCTTCCAACAACGCTGACCTTATGACTTGAGCATCATGCTCGCCCATCCCCCGGATTGGCTGCGCGTGATGCTTATTTGCCATGCCCCCGCCAACGCTTGACGGTGCGCTGGATGATGCCTTCCTCGTCGCCGGTCTCGCGCCAGCTGGCGGCGAAGCTCGGGTCGGATGAGGCCGGGCGCTTCTCGGGCTCGAGGTCGTCGAAGCGGACGCGGATCGGGATGGCGACACCCTCGCCGCAGACGATGCATTCGCGGTTGCGAAGCGCGGGGATGGCGTCGAGGAAGCCGCGCGCGCCTTCCGGCATCGCCGCGCGGACGCAGGCCTGGTCGCGGTCGTTGTTCAGACGCATAGAGATGATCGTGCCGCACTGCGACAGCACGCCTTCGGCAAGGTCGGACGGGCGCTGCGTGATCAGGCCGAGCGACACGCCATATTTACGGCCTTCCTTGGCGATTCGCTCGAGGATCTTGCGAACCGCCTGGCCGCCCGAGCTTTCGTCCTTCGGCACGTAGCGGTGGGCCTCTTCGCACACCAGCAGGATCGGGCGCTGCGCCTCGGTCCGGCTCCAGATGGCATAATCGAATACCATGCGCGCCAGCACCGAGACCACCACCGAAGTGACTTCGGACGGCACGCCCGACACGTCGACGATCGAGATCGGCCGGCCGTGGCTCGGCAGGCGGAACAGCTTGGCGATGAACTTGCCCATCGTGTCGGACACCAGCATGCCCGAGAACATGAAGGTGTAGCGCGGATCGGCCCGCAGCTCGTCGAGCTTGTTCTTGATCCGCTGATAGGGCGTCGTGTCCCCGGCACGGTCGAGCTTGCCCATTTCGGCGACCAGGATCGCGTTGAGGTCGGTCAGCAGATAGGGGATCGGCGAATCGACCGTGATCCGGCCATATTGCTCGGACGATTTCGATCGGGTGCGGGCGGCGAGCAAGATCTTGGCGAGGATGTCGGCGTCGCGGTTGCGCTCGGCCCCATCGGTCGTCAGCAGCACTTCGCAATGCTCTTCGAAATTGAGCAGCCAATAGGGGAGCTGGAGATTGTCGACGTTGAACAGCTCGCCGCAACTTTTGAAGGCTGCCGAATATTCGCCGTGCGGGTCGATCATCACGATGTGACCTTCGGGCGAATATTGCGAGATGCGGTGGAGGATCAGCGCGACCGAGGTCGACTTGCCGGTACCGGTCGAGCCAAGCACCGCGAAATGCTTCGACAGCATCGGGTCGATGTAGAGCGTGCCGCGAATGTCGTCGGTCGGATAGACGGTGCCGATCTCGACGTGCGGGTCGTCAGCCGCGGCGAAGATCGAGCGCATGTCCTCGGTGGTAACCGGCATCACTTCGCAGCCGGGGATCGGATAACGGGTGACGCCGCGGCGGAAGTTCGACATCTTGCCGCCGCCGGCGGCCTGGCCCTCGCCGAGGAAGTCGATCTGGGCCAGCAGCTTGCCGTCGTTTCCGGTCTGCAGCGTGCGGACGTTGGCGACCAGCCAGGTCGAACCGGCCTGCATCTTCACCTGGCTTCCGACTTGTCCCGACATGGCCACCGAAGGATCGGCGTGATCGAGCAGCATCTGCAGGCGGCTGAAGTCCATCCAGATCTTCGATCCGGAGCCGGCGATCTCCAGGACCCGGCCGATCGCCGGAACCGAGGCATTTTCGGCAGAGGACGAAGAGGAGCCGTCGGTTTCGCTGTAGACGCTCAGCTCGTCCAGGAACTGCTTCAGGCTCGGTTGATCGGTCATGTGCCTACGCCACCTTCAAGAATTACGGTTGCGAAGGCATTAGCCGAACCGGGTTAAGATAGGCTTTAAACGGCGGATAACCGCCTAATAGCCGCGCCGCCGGAAAATCGCCGCCGCCGCCCAGCCCAGCCCCAGCGACAGCAGCACCGATGCCAGCCCGTAGAGGAAGGCTTGGCGCCGGGCCATCAGCGCGACCCAGCGCTCGAACCCAGACTTGCCGATTTCAATTTCGCGAGTTGCCGCCGCGATCACTTTGCCGTCGTCGACCAGGAAGGTTTCGGCTGTGTAGGTGCCGACCGGAACCTGACTGGGGATGGAGATGCGCGCCCGGTAGAGCACCCCCTCGCTGATTTCGACGCCATGCGGATGTTCGGCGTAAAGTCCCTCGCGCTTCCTGAGGTCCAGCAGGCCCGCTTCGAACCGGCGTTCCTTGTCCGGCAGGGCGCCGCCGCTCGGCGAAAGCTGCAGGTCCTGCAGGCCGAGTTCGTAGATCGCGGCGGTGCGTTCGTCGACCAGCCGCCTCACCGGCGCCGAGGAGGCCACCGCGTAGAAGCTCGGTGCCGAACGGAAGCGGTTGGAATCGGCGTTCATCCATATGCCGGCGATCTTCTGCTTCTGCCGGACCAGTATCGGCTCGACCGGCCCCTTGAGCACGACAATCACGTCGGCCGGATCTCGCGGGACGCGTCCGCCGGGATAGAGGATCGCACCGAACAGCAAGAGCTGCGCGCCGGTGAAGCTGTAGCGGATCTCGATCGACCGGGCGCTGATATCCGGCACCAGCTTCGGCTGGCTCTGAGCTAGCAACACCGGCGACAGGCCAAGGAGGATGACCCCGCGCTTCACAGATATTCGACCGAAAAGACTTCGTCGGGCCGCCAGGTAAGGCCCAGCAACATGCGCAGCGCCACCATCAGGATGATCGCGGCGAGTGCGAGGCGCAGCAGGTCGGGTTTGAGCCTGGTGGCGAGGATCGCGCCATATTGGGCACCGATCACGCCGCCAACCAGCAACAGTCCGGCCAGCACGATGTCGACTGCCTGGGTGGTCATCGCGTGGACCATGGTCGTCACCGCGCTGACTGCCAGGATCATGATCAGGCTGGTGCCGACCACTACGCGCGGCGCCATGCCAAGCAGGTAGATCATCGCCGGGACCAGGATGAACCCGCCGCCGATGCCGAGCAATACGGTCATGACGCCTGCGGCAAAGCCCAGCACGAACGGCGCCAGGGGGGAGAGGTAAAGGCCGGAAGCGTAGAAGCGCCAGCGCAGCGGCAGCGCGCCGACCCAGCGGTTGTGGCGCGGGCGGTCCTTCGATTCGGCGACTTCGACCCAGCCAAGCGCGACCAGCGCATCCTTGAGCATCAGCCCGCCGATACCGCCTAGCAGCATGACGTAGAGAGAGCCGATGACCAGGTCGATCTGGCCGGTATTCTGGAGCAGCCGGAACAGGCCGGCGCCGGACAGGCTGCCGATCGCGCCGCCGGCGATCATCACCAGTCCCATTTTGATGTCGACCCCGCCGCGCCGCATATGGGCATAGACGCCCGATACCGAGGCGCCGGTGATCTGGGTGGTCGCCGAAGCGACGGCTACCGTGGGCGGAATGCCGTAGAAAATCAGCAGCGGCGTAGTCAGAAACCCCCCGCCGACGCCGAACATGCCCGACAGCAGGCCGACCAGCCCGCCCAGCGCCACGATCAGCACCGCGTTGACCGACATGCCGGCAATGGGAAGGTAAATGTCCATCTGTCGTGGACGCGACGCTAGCCGCAAATGCGCGGCAAAACCAAGGCAAACAGGCAAAGTTTAGTCTCTCAGAAATCGCCCGCCAGGGTCACCACCGTCCCCGATCCTGGCCGGGCGTTGCCGGCGACGTTCAGCCGGTAGTCGAGATGCGCGCGCATTCCCCGGCCCAGGCGAAGCGAGGCGCGCGGGCCGACGTCGAAGCGGCTGAGCCCGGGTTGGGCGGCGCCCCACACGCCGAGGCCGGCTGACAGGTTACGCCATAGCGGTCTGGTCACGGCCGCCTGGCCATCCACGAACCAGTCGGGATCGTTGAAGTCGACTGCGCCGGCCTGGAAATATCCGTCCAGCGTCGATTGCCACGGCATCGACTGGCCATAGACTCCACCCTCGGCGAACAGGGCGAAGGCGCTTTGCCCATAGTCGCGGAAGCCGTGACGCCGCTCGAGGGTGACCGCCACCGGCCAGCGGTCGAACGGCTGGTAGCGGAGGCCAAGCGCAGCCTCCGCGCCGCGCTGGCTATTGATCGGCGCGCTGGCGCGGAGCGTTGCCGCCAGCTTCGGCGTAAACCGCCACATCAAGCGCGATCCGGCTTCGCTGCCGCCCAGCGTGCCGCCGCCGGCCAGGCTGTCCGGACCGCCCTTGTTCCGCATCGTTGCCCAGCCGGTCAGGGACAAGCGGTCCAGGCCAGGACGGAGCGCAGGCTGATCGAAGCTTGGAGTCGATTGGCGTTGGGGAACCGGGGCGACCATTGCCAGCCGCTGATCATTTCCCTGGCGATCAAAGTCGGTCCCATAGACATGCATCTCGCGTGGGTCGGACGGCGCTGGATTCACATAAATGATTTGCGGCGGCGCGCTTCGGCCCGCGACTGCCTGGGCCGGGAGATAGACGGGATAGGGGGCGTAGACCGGATATGCGCCATAGGCCGCTGGGGCGCCCGGCTGGCCGTGACCGATCGCCAGCTGCGGCGGCAGGTTCGGCCGCACCGGCTCGAGTGGCGGAAGCATGGTCGGCTGGATCGGCGGCAGCGGACGGTCCGGCTGCGACGCCTCGGCATCGAACGCCAGCGCCTGGGTGCCGGGGATGATGCCCAGGCTGATCGCCCGGACCGCCGCCCAGGCCAGCACGGCGAATCCCAGGAAGCGGATCGATTGGCTCATGTTCGCGGCAGCTCCAGCGGAAAGATGTGGCGGGTCTTGTCCCAATGGCGCGCGCCACCCGCCGAATGGACCATCAGTGCGCGGCGCACCGCCAGAATGGCGATCAGATTGGCGACGACGGTGCGGGGAATGGATCGCAGCCCCTCGCCGAGGCCGTAGGCCGCGGCGGTGAAGCCGGCGCGCATTAGCAGCCGCCAGCCAAGCATCCAGGCGTTGAGCCACAACAGGTTCGCAAGCAGCGGCGAGATGGGAACGGCGATGGGTGCGCCGAGCGCGGATGCAAAGGCAATCTCGGCCCACAGCAGGGCGGACGCATATCCCGCCAGAAGCAGGAATGCGGCCAGCGGGCCACGGCGGTCGCGCATCCGCATCCACCGTTCGCCAAGCCCGCCGCGCCAGCCGAGCTGGTCCCAGCCGGCGAAGGCAATCCCGCCGATCCAGCGCGCCTTCTGGCGGACCGCAGCACCGATGGTGGAGGGGAAATGGCCGCGGCTGGCGACGACGGCCCGGCTGCCCGGTTCGGCTGGAATGCGGACGAACATGGTCTTGATGCCGATCGCGCCGAGCCGCAGGCCCATCTCATAATCCTCGGTCATGCTGGCACCGGCGAAGGGACGGCCGTCGTGCCGCGCCGCCAGGCGCGACAGGGCCACCCGCTCGATCGCACAGCCGACGCCGGCAAGCGGGATCGCCGCGCCGACCGCTTCGCGCACCACCAGTTCCTTCATATGGGCCTCGGCGAACTCGTCGGCATAATGGCCTGCCACCCACGGCGAGCCGGGATCGAGCAGCGGCACCACGGGCAGCTGGACCATGCCGGCATATTCGACCAGCCGGTCGAACAGCTTGAGCTCCTGCGGGTGGACGACGTCCTCCGCGTCATGCAGCACCACCGCCTTGGCGGTCCGCCCGGAAGCGGCTTCGTGGGCAACCAGCGCGGCGTACAGCCGGTTGAGGCAGTCGGCCTTGGTGGTCGGGCCGTCGACGCCGACGTCGACCGGGATGACCCGCGGTTCGTCGACGCTGAGGATCGCGGCGCGCGTCGCCGGGTCGTTGCGATAATGGCCGACGAACAGCCGGTAATCGCTTGAGCCGAACCGCTCCAGCGTGGCCCGCAGCATCGGCGCGATCACATTGGCTTCGTCCCAGGCGGGGATCAGCACCGCCATCCAGCCCGGCCGCATCGGCGCGGGAATGTCGCCGGCGAACATTTTCGGATAGCGCGAATAGATCAACGCCGCCCGCCAACCGCGACGCAGAAAGTAAATCGAATCAACAGCTAAGTCGTCAATCGCGAACAGCAGGAAGCCGACGGCGGCAAACAGCGCCAGTTCGGCGGTCAATTCGGTAAGGATGGACGCGAATAGCGACATAGTCGCCTAGTCCCGTCCAAATCGAATGAAATTATCGGCCCGATTCAACCCGCGAATCCCAATACGCAAGTAACCGAGCGAATCAATTCATGTCATAACGGATGTTAAACGACAAGCCCCTTGGCGGCGGGCGGCCAGGCGGTGCTCCGATCACGCTACGGGAGGGGCCCAAACTCCTCTTAGAGCGCGCGAATTATCTTGTCGTTCCTTCAGCCGCGGGCAAGGCTGATTTTCCATGATTCGCCGAATGATCAGCCGTCGCCGCGAGGCCGATGTGAACCGCGTACCGGCCCGACATGACGTGGGTCTTCTGATATGTTCCTAGCTGTCGTATCCAACGTCATTATCGTCGTCGTGGGGCCCGAGTGACAGATCCTCTTCAGTTTGCGGAAACGGAAGCCGCGCCGCAAATTGCTCCAACCTCGCTCCTGGCCATTTCCGCAGGGCATTATCTGTCTTTGGCGAAGTGCGCCAAGGTAATCAGCTTCGATGTCTTCGACACTCTCCTTCATCGCAGGGTGCTGTTGCCGAGGGATATCTTTGGAGTTGTCGGCCTGAAGATCGGGATCGAAGATTTTGCCGCGCAGCGGTTTGCTGCTGAAGCGAGAGCGCGTCGACTGGTAAGGCCGGACACTTCGGAGGTATGCCTGGACGAGATATATGAGGCGTTCCCTAAAGATTTTCTGCCGGATCGGGAACTCGTCAAGCAGCTCGAATTGGAAGTCGAGCGGGAATTTACCTTTGCCAATGCGGCCATGCGATCCACCATTGGCGACCTTCGCGCAAAAGGCTTCCGGGTCGTTGCAATCACCGACACTTATCTAAGCAAGGAGCAGGTGGAGACGCTGCTTGCGGCGAACGGTATCGAAGTAGACGCCATTTATGCCTCGTCCGATCACCGGCACGGCAATCTCGGAAAATATAACGGCGCCATCTACCCCGAAGTTTGCGGCAAGGAGCAGGTCCAACCCAGCGAGCTGCTGCACGCCGGGGACCATTCGGATTGCGATGTCGCGAATGCTCTCAGTCACGGGCTGGTCGCCGTGCAGGCAAACCACCCCTATGCGTTCCTGGCCGCCAACAGCGAGCATTTCGCGGCCGTGATCGGCGAGCACGAGAGCCTAACGACCAGCCTGATTGCCGGCACCATCGCACGAAGCAAACTTGCCGACCGATCGCGCCTGGCCACGTCCCTCGAAACCTACGGATATGATTTCGGAGGTCCCTTGGTGGTCGGGCTGGTCGCCCACATCATCGCCAGGTGCCAGGAGCTCGGGATTGACCATCTCGTCCTCCTCGCCCGCGATGGCTGCGTCGTGGGCGACGTGCTGGACGTGTTGAAGCCCGAAGGACTCACCTACAGGATCATGCCTTCATCGAGGCGACTTGCAGTATTTCCGGCCTTCGCCTCTGGCGGACTGGACAAGATCAAGAGCCTCTTTGCGGGCCAGAAGCGGCTCAGCAAGCGCCAGATCCTGGCAGTGCTGCGTCTTGAGCATTTGGCTGATGGCCTGGCGGATGCGGACGAGGTCATGGAGGTGCGGACGGCGATCACGCAGATGAAGCCGCAGCTTTTGGAGCAGGCCGAAATCGAACGGGCCGCGCTACTTGAATATCTCGAGCCTGAAGTGGCGATCCTGCAGCAAGGCAGGATGTTCGCCTGGGTCGATGTGGGTTGGGCCCTGTCCTCGCCTGCCCGCCTCAATGAGCTGCTGGGTCATGACATCCCCGGATTCTTCGTCGGTTCCCACGGGAACGCCAATCCATCGCCAGGTTTTGAGGGCTATCTCTTCACGCGCGGCAAGCCGCATGCTCTGGCCAGGTATGCGATGCGGTCCGTCGAGCTTTTCGAACTCATTTTCGCGGACTCCGCACCGAGCGCGGCGTATCTCAAGCGAACTTCCGGCGGAATCGAGACGGTGCATTACGACAAGTCTCCGGCTGAATCCGTGCGCGATGCGCATATCAGTACGGCGCGGAGCGGCGTAAGGCAGTTTGCCGAGGATATCCGCCCCGTCTTCGACCTGCTCAGTTCCGATGACCTGCGCCAGTACAACCGGAAGATTTGGAAGCGGCTTTGTACCAATCCTCCGGCCGCCTTGTACAAATTGCTTTCGGTCGTTCCCCATGACGCCCTGGCCGGAACGATGACCTGGCGGACGATCGGCGATCTGTGGTTGCCGAATTGGAGTTTTGACACGCCGGACCGGAAGGCCTTCCCGACTGCTCGCGCCTACCGGATTGCCTTCCTTCGCCGGTACCTGAAGTGGCACCTCCCGCCGTCGATCTGGCACCTGCTCAGGCGGATCGAGAGCGTTCTTCGTAAATATATCTAGCCCCGCACGCGATTAGGCCTCTCCTATATGGACAATTTGACATCATCCCTGCGGCTGCTGTGGCGACAGCTGGAAAGCAATGGCAAAGTACATCTGATCCTTCTGTTCGCTTGCCTCGTCTTCAGCAGCTTGGCCGAAGCCTTGTCTGCTTTGGCTCTATTTGCCTATATTGCGATCGTCGTCGGGCACTACAACGAAGCTTCCACGACCTTGTTTGAAATTCTACCCGATCTTCAGAGCTCTTCCCTGAGGGATTGGACTCTGTATGGCGGATTGGCGCTGATTGCGGTCTTCCTGGCGAAGAACGCGATGGACGTCTTGACGCGATTCTTGCTCCTGCGTTTCGTGTTGAAAACCTATGAGAAGGTCGCGAGGCGCTTTTTCAGCCAGTTGCTCAGCAAGCCGCTTGAGCGATTCCTGACCAAGTCGATCCAGGAATATCAACATTCGCTCAATATTGCGGTCATGCTGTTCAGGACCGTTCTGACTTCCGCCGTGATGGTCGTCGTGGACCTTGTCCTCGTCCTCGTGATGCTAATCGTGCTCCTGGTTTTCGTGGATCCGATATTGCTGCTCCTGATCGTGGGCGTCCTCGGTGTCACCCAGGCCATCATGCTGGAGGGCACCAAGAACGTGGCGAATACCCTGGCCGTCCAGCGGGAGAACGCCTTGCGCAGCCTGAATTTCATCAAGACGGATGGGTTCAGGGGGACGATCGATCTGCGCTTGACCGGCCGCGTCGGGACCATTGTCGATCGCTATGCCGACGCCAACCGGGTGTTCTCGCTCACCGAGAGGCGTGTGCGGGGAATGGAGATGCTCCCCCGCGCGGTGAACGAGCTGGTGATCGCGGCGGCGATCGTCCTGACCGCGACCTACTTTGCCCGGTCGAACCAAAGCATCGAATCTGCTTTCCCGGCGCTCGCCTTGCTCGGCTTTGTCGGCTTGCGACTGACGTCGATCTTGTCGCGAATGACGGAAAATCTGCAGCGGGTGCGTGATGGCCAGCACGTCCGCCAGATCTTCGAGCGCGAATATGATCTGGCCGAACATGAGGCGCTGCCTCCGCCGTCCAGCAGTGCTTCAACCACACCGGACAGCAAGCCGGTGCTCGAGCGGAGCCTCGCCCTCAAGGATGTCACCTACCGCTACCCTGGCAGCGAAGAGCCGGCGATCCGGGGCGTCAGCCTGCAGGTCGAAGCCTGCTCGTTCGTCGGCTTGTGCGGGCCTTCTGGAAGCGGGAAGACCACGCTGGCCCTGATCGCGATGGGATTGCTGGAGCCATCGTCCGGGACGGTTCAGCTGGATGGAAAGCCGCTGGCCTCGGTGCGCAGCCAGTGGTTCCGCAATATCGGCTATGTCGGGCAATCGCCCTATCTATCCTCTCGTTCGCTCCGCCAGAACGTGGCGTTCGGCCAGGTTCCCGAAGAGATCGATGACGAAAGGGTATGGCACGCGCTCGAACTGGCATCGCTTGCCGACGTCGTCCGAAAAATGCCTCAAGGGCTCGACAGCCCGATGCTGGACGAGGGGGGAAGGCTGTCAGGCGGGCAACGGCAAAGGCTGTGCATTGCCAGAGCGCTCTACAATCGGCCGAGCGTGATATTTTTCGACGAAGCAACCTCCGCACTCGACTCCCTGACAGAGCGAGCCATCACCACTGCCATTCACGAGATGCGGGCTGATCGGACGATCATCAGCATCGCCCACCGGCTCAGCACCATCAAGGATTGCGACGTCATCCATTTCTTTGGATCGGGCGCGCTGGTCGCTTCCGGCAGCTTCAGCGACCTGACAAACAATGTCCCGGCTTTTGCGGCGCTTGCCGCCGCGGGTGATCACGGATCGGATGCGTAAAAATCGGGGATAGGTGTCAATCCGCCAAGGTATGGTTGTCCGGCGTATCGTTCATCCTGCTTCCCCAGGCCACGCAAGCCGCTGGAAGCCGCTGCGCGATTGTTTGTTTGATTTTTGACCGGACTGCGGCATTCGAAGTCGATGCGCGTGCTCGTATTGAACGACTTCCTCGCCGAATGGACTGGCTCAGAGATTCTAGCCTTGGAAGTTGCCCAACATTTCGATGCGACTATGAGCTCTTTCTGGTGCGCGGAACCAATGAAGTCCCTACTCGCCGACTGGCGCCCGCTCGACGAAATTGATCTCTCGGAATACGATCTCGTGTGGGCACAGCAGCATGCCGTATTCCCGCTTCTCGATAGGATGGAAGCCGGAGATGCACGCCCGTTCATAATCTGGGTGTCGCTCTCGCCCTTTGATGTGATGGACAACATCCCGAAAACGATTTTGGACGCGTACGCCGATTTGATCGTCTGCAACAGCCAGGAAACCGCCGAGGCTCGCGGAGCCGAAATCTCCTTCGGGAACGCCTCCCCCAATCCGTTCCACTTCCAGCGCGAAGAGCGAAAGTTAAGCAAGATTCTCTTTGTGAGTAACAATCAACCTGCAGAAATGGTTGAGGCAGAGCGGTTGCTTAAGGCGAGAGGGTATGAAACGCGCTTCCTTGGCCGAAATCGCGAGTTCAAAATTCTTGAACCTTCTGACCTAAAATGGGCCGACTGCGTCGTGACCATTGGCAAGACGGTCCGATATGCCTTGGCTTCCAGCACTCCCGTTTTCATTTATGATCGCTTCGGCGGGGATGGCTATCTGAACGCCGAAAATTACGCGATCAATGAGGCCAACAATTTCTCAGGCCGCCCGAATTGCCGCAAGTTGACGGCAGCTCAAATCGCCGATGAGATCATAAAGGGCCACGGCTATTGGTCGCCCCCTTCGCAACCGAGGCTCGGCGATTTTTTGGATCGTCTCGCTAGTCAATCCCGCAAAGTGAACTTCGTGCGGCACGCCGACCTCGAAGCGATTTCAGCGATGTCGTCTGCCATTGGAAGCTGGATGTCCCAGACGATTGCATGGAGAAATACAGCCTATGCCTGGGAGCGTACGGCCCGGGATTTTCAAGATGGAAACATCGGTTGGCGGAGATTGGGTAGGACGGCGTGGAAGAAATTACGCGGTCCGGCACATAATTAGGAATTGAGCCCCTGCTGCTCTGATTCTGCACGCGATTGCATTAAGACTTCCTCCATCTCCTTTGCCCATCTCTCCTCCGACAGGTGTTCGGCAGCGAACTCGCGCGACAACCGCCTCATTTTCGAATGACGTTCCGGTTGGCGAATAGCGAGTTCAATCTCTTCCACAAACCCGGCAATATCGCTTTCCGGCCGCACGATACCGCCATCGAGCGGGATGAATTCGTCCATGCCCGAACCTTCGCACGTCAGAATCGGCAGTCCGCAGGACATCGCCTCGGCCACGGCAAGGCTGAGCCCTTCCATGCGCGATGGGAATAGCAGCAGGTCTGCTTGGCGGTACGCCTCGCGAAGCGCGGACCTGTCGAGGAAGCCGGTGTAATGTCCCCGCGGCCTCGGCAGGTCCGGGGCGGGCTCGGCACCGACGCACGTGAAGCTTACCCTGTCGCCAAGACGTTCGACTATCCGGGCCGCAATATCGAACCCTTTGCGCAAGCTCGGCTTTCCAACGAAGAGCAACCTGAAAGGCCCGTCCGTTTGTCGCTCGAAGGGCTCCGCCGGTGCAAAATATTCTGTGTCGACGCCATTGTTGACTGTCACCACATGTTCCGCACCGAAGATCTGCTTCATTTGACGGGCCACCAGCGGACTGACCGCAACATTGACGGTCGCGCGCCCGATTGCGATCTTTTCCATCCGAAAGACGAAGTGGCGATGAAAAGCGCGTTGTCGCCATGATTTGTAGATTCCCAAACGCTCGTCGTGAACCACCAGGTGACAAACCGATACCAAGGGTATCCGATGTCGCGCGAATGCGGCGGCGTTCCAGCTGTTGGCGACTATGACGTTGGTGCCCTTCGGCGGGGCAATCGGGGCCAGCCACGGCATATACTGGAAAATGTGCGGCACCGTGTCGAGCGTGACCATATGGCCCCGCTCTCGCAAACGGTCGGCAAGGGAATATGTGTAAACTTCGGAACCCGTGCCTGTCCTTACCAATGGCATCCAGACATGAAGCTTGTGCATTGCTACCTCTGGGTGTGCTTATATCGTGGCAACTTCCGAGGCGCCGGCGAGCAGCCGCCCGCCGGAATGATGACGCTGTCCCTCATGCCGCGCTTGCTGCCCCTGCCCAAATTCTTTCGGCACATCATCAGCGACCCACAGTGTCGAGTAAACCTGCGAAATCAAAGTTGTACATTGGCGTCCTGGATTGACGCAGGATCCGGCCAGCCATTGCGGACACAAGTTCACTAGGCCAACATGGCTGGTGCGGGACGTCGAGTTGGATTGATTGGGGGAACAATGCGGTCAGTCAAGGCTCCCTATCCGGTGGAGTTGTGGGCCCTGTCCGCGATCATCCTGGTCGGCGCGTTTGCCGTTTCGACCGGGTTTTTCTTGATCGATGAAGCGATCTATTATCTCGGCGCGCGCGCCATTGCGGAGCATGGCACGCTCGCAATCGACAACGGCTATGCGCAGTTCCACAGCGAAAGCCTGAAGCTCCGCTTTTTGGTCGACGGCCCGCAGGGCCTTACTCCGCAATACCCGCCGGGGAGCGCGCTGCTTGCCGCTCCACTGCTCCCATTCCTCGGTCCCAGGGCCCTAATCCTGCCCAACGCACTAGCCGCGGTGGCCACCCTCTTCACGGTCAGAAGGATTTGCCTCAGCCAGTTCAGGAGCGAGTCAATTGCGCGGATCGCGGTCGCACTGCTCGCGGCGGGTAGTTTTTGGCTCGAATATGCGGTCGGTGTCTGGCCGCACATGGTGTCCGCCTTCTTCGCCGTGCAAGCCTTTTGGTTCGCCCTTCGCCACCTGGATTCCGGGGGGAAGGAATATCGCTACGCGGTCCTGTCCGGCTTGATGGCGGGAGTGGGGATATTGTTCCGGCTCGATGCGGCTCTGGCGGTGCCGGCCATCGGGCTGATGATCGTATTGTTCGCGCCCAGGCTTGTCCGCTCCTCATGCTGTTTCGCGGCGGGAGTCCTGCCGTCCCTCGCGCTGCTCGCCGGCTTCAACTATCTGAAATTCGGCACGCCGAACCCATTTTCCTATGGCCGGCCCGGCGGCAATACCGACTTGGCGGCCTACAGCGCCATGTTCGCCGCGCTCTGCGTCGGCTTTGGCGCGGTTGTCCTTTGGCGGAAGCTCGGTTGGAAAGTCGATCGAACCCGAGCGCTCGGGTCAGTTGCCGTCCTGAGTGTTGCACTTCTCCTCATCCCGGCAACGAGCGCCTTGCTTCTCAAGTTCTGGGACGGACTCCTCACGCTGGTGGTCGATGTGCGCAATCTTGAAGACCATCGCCTCGGAATCGAACGGGGACCAGGAAACACCTTGGTGGCCTGGGGCCAAACCAGGAAGTCGCTGGGCCAAAGCATGCCGTGGATCGGCCTAGGGGCGATGGCGCTGACAAGCCCGCTCCAGAAGGAAAACCAACGCCTCTTTGCGATGCTGTTCATCTTTATCGCTGCAATGTCGATGCCGTTCATCCTGTTGTCGTGGCACGGTGGAGGCGGCAGCAACATGCGCTACTTTCTGCCAGTGCTTCCGGCCCTATCCATCCTGTGCGCCAAACTCATTTCCGACCTTTGGACGTCGGTTCCCAAGGGCATGACGTTCCTGGCCGCTGGCGTCTGGGGGATCGTTGGACTGTGCTTTGCGTGGACAATGTATCATCCGTCGCGATTTGCCGGAGTGCAGCAAATCCTTTCGACCTATCTCTTGCTGGTGACAGCACTGACAGCAATTGCGGCCGGCGTTCACTGGCGTTTCCGGCAGGCGGCGCGCAGACTGGCAATCGCTATTTTTGCGGCCGGCGTTGTCATGTCGACGAGTTTCGCAGTGTCCGATTTCGCCGAAGCGGTAGAACGGCGCGCATCCAATTATAGCGGCCGCTTGGTTCTTGCCAGTCTACCACCCAAAAGCCTGGTGATTGCCTATTCCGACTGGGTGGGGGACCGAATGCCGGGGAACGGCTCGATAATTGCCGCCCGGGACGAATGGACCAGGCGAGTCGATCAACAGCTAATCCTCAACGCTCTTGATGCAGGCTACCGGGTTTTCATGGTCAGTGTCGAATTTGATGCCAGCAGTGACGTTCCAGCTGGTGTAGAACCTTTAGCAACTGGCTATCCTTCCCCTGCTGGTCCCATGATCGAACTGCGTCACAGGACTAGGCAGCAGCCGACGCGGACGAAATCGCCACTGCGCTCATCCGAGCCTTCCGAATGAAGCTCGAACGGCAACAGGCCATCCCGTGCCCCACAACGCCACACCGCTGATCTTCGTCACGCGCAAGTGGCCGCCTGCCATGGGCGGCATGGAGACTTATTGTTTCAAGCTGGTCGAGGAACTGCGGAGGCGGCGCGAGGTCGACCTTTTGTCATTGGCCGGATCGAACGACGGAAGCGTCCCCAATATAATGCAACTGCTGCGCTTCGCGCTGGTCACGGCGTCTAGATTGCTATTCGGACCGCCGTTGCCCGGCCTGATCCATGTGGGGGATATGGCATCCTGGCCGTTCGGCCTCATCGCCCGTATTCGCCGTCCCTCAATCCGCATTGCCCTATCGGCCCACGGGACGGACGTAAGCTACGGCCGGCGCAAGGGATGGCTGGGGCGGCTCTACCAAATATATCTGCGCACGGGCGCGGCACTGATCGGCTCGGCCAGGGTGATTGCCAACTCAGAAGCGACGGCCGAGGCGTGCCGGCAGGCCGGCTTTCGCGACATCCGCATCGTTGCGCTGGCCAGCGACATTCGCGCGCCGGATTCGCCGCCGTCCGCCCCGGAAAACAAGCTGCTGTTCGCCGGACGGTTGGTCCGCCGAAAAGGCCTGTTGTGGTTCGTGGAAAATGTCCTCCCCTTGTTGCCCCAGGAGATCACGTTGGACGTCGCCGGAAGCCTGTGGGCTAGCGAAGAGGCGGCGGCCCTGGCGCATGACAGGGTCAACCATCTAGGTGTCCTTGGCCAGGACGCGCTTGCCAGTGCGTACGCCGGAGCGCTTTGCGTTGTCGCCCCGAATATCGAACTGGAGAACGGCGAATTCGAAGGCTTCGGTCTCGTCGCCGTGGAAGCCGCGGCGGCGGGCGGGGTCGTCCTGGCCTCGAATAGCGCGGGCCTGCGGAGTGCGGTCAAGAATGGAGTGACCGGTATCCTCATTGAAGCTGGCAACGCGGCGGCGTGGGCCGCAACGATCGTCGAGGTCCGCAACTGGGATCAACCCAAACGCAGTGCCTTCCTCGCCGCGAGCATTGCCGAGGTACGTGCCCATTTCTCATGGGAACGCGTGGCGACCGAAACCGAAGCCATTTATGGACGATGATTGCCGCAGATTTGCCGGCAGGCTTTCCGGTCTCAGCGCTCGGCGGCCGACTTCGTGATATTTTCTTCGAGCCGCCGGACATGGGTAAGCGTGCTTTCGATCAGCTTTCGGTTGGCGCCGATCATGTCAGCCAGAAGCGACATGATGACGGTCAACGATCCCAGGATGAGCAGCGCGCCGCCGAGGACCAAGGACTGGATATGGCCATCGCCTTCGCCCAGGATCCAGAACCACAAAAAGCGGACGATTGGCACCAGGCCAATCAACGAAATAACGCATCCCAGCAAGGCGAAGGTCCTTAGCGGATTATAAGTCGCGTAGGCGCGCAGGATCGTGATCATCGTGTTGGCGATGAATTGCGGGATCGACCGGAATAGCCGGGATGGCCGCTCTGTCCGGTTGGTCCTGATTGGAACGCTCACAATCGCCATGCGCTTGCGGCCGCCCTGAATCAGCATGTCCGTGGTGTAGCTGAATTCCGTCGTGATGGTGATTTGCTGGGCGGCCTCGCGACTGATCGCTCGAAACCCGCTGACGGCATCCGTGACCGTCGTCCGCGAAAGGCGGCGCACCACGAAGCTTCCGAACCGCTGAAGCTGCCGCTTGGCGGGATGGAAATGCTCATTTTGTGCGACACCGCGGTCCCCGATTACGATGTCGGCGTTGCCCTCTACCACCGGCTTGACGATCGCCTCGATGTCGTCGGGGTGGTATTGGCCATCGGCGTCGGTATTGACGATGATGTCGGCGCCACTTGCGAGTGCCGCGTCGAGGCCGGTTTGAAATGCCGCCGCCAAGCCACGGTTCCGGCGATGCCGGACGACGTGATGGACTCCACAGTTGCCGGCGACCTCCGAGGTTCCGTCTGTGCTGCCGTCGTCGATGACGAGCACCTCTATCTGATCGACGCCGGGGATAGTCCTGGGCAGCGCGGCGAGCGTTAGGGGCAGGCTTTGAGCCTCATTGAAACATGGAATTTGGATGATCAGCTTCATCAAGCCCCTGCCCCCTGGTAACGACCGAGCTTGCCCCAAAAACCCTTATGTGCCTAGCTCGTGTTGCGTCGGCGGGTGAGGTGCCAATGATTTGGATAGGGCCGTGCGAATCCTTCTGACCGGCGGCGCCGGCTTTATCGGTTCTCATACGGCGCTCGCGGTCCTTGCAGCCGGGCACGAGGCGATCCTGTTCGACGACTTCAGCAACAGCAGTCCCGAAGTCGTTGATCGTCTGTCCGAGCTCGCCGGGCGCCCGATCACTGCGGTTCGCGGCGATGTCCGCGATCGCGATCTGCTTAAGTCGGTCTTCTCATCGTACCAGCTGGACGCAGTGATCCATTTCGCGGCGAAGAAGTCGGTGGCGGAATCCGTTGCCGACCCGCTGTCCTACCACCACAACAATGTCGGCGGCATGCTGGCCGTGCTCGAGGCGATGGACGCGGCTGCGGTGCGCACCATCGTCTTCAGCAGCAGCGCGACCGTCTATGGTAACCCCGACCAGCTGCCGATCTCGGAGGAAGGTCCCACACGGGCGGTAAACCCTTACGGTCAGACCAAGCTGATATGCGAGAATATGCTATCCGACCTGGCGCGTTCGGATCGGGGATGGCGGGTATCGCTACTGCGCTATTTCAATCCGGTCGGCGCGCATCCGTCCGGACTGATCGGAGAGGATCCGCTCGGCACGCCGACCAACCTGATGCCGATTCTTGCCCGGGTTGCGCTCGGGCGGAGCCCGCGGCTGGAGGTTTTCGGACGCGACTATCCGACGGCGGATGGAACCGCGGTCCGCGACTATATCCACGTCGTCGACCTCGCCGAAGGCCATGTCGCGGCATTGGAAGCGCTGGCGCAGGGCGATGCGTTGCAGGTTTTCAACCTGGGCACCGGCCGCGGCACCAGCGTCCGGGAACTGATAGTCGCGTTCGAGCGGGCGAGTGGACAGACGATCCCGTGCGCCGACGCCGCCCGGAGAAGCGGCGACGTCGCGGAGCTTTACGCCGCGGTCGACAAGGCCGAGCGAGAGCTCGGATGGCGTGCCACGCGCGGGCTCACGGACATGTGCGCCGACAGCTGGCGCTTTGCCACGCGGAATAATGGGTAGCGGGCACAAGCAACTTCATTGGCCGGCTGCTGTGCTCTCGAGTTTCGTCTGGATGTAGAGGCCCGCGAGCAGGCTGGGCGGCACCAGCATCGGCGATACGAGTGGCCACAGGATCGTGATGACGGGACTGAGAAACGCGAGTGTGAGCGCAACGCGTTCCCAAGTCGCCAGCCTTTGCCAGCCCATCCAAAGGATATTGGCAAAGCCGAGGCAGACCACCGTCATGTCGTAAACAAAGACATAGGGGACGATGAGGAATGTGGCCGTGGCCAGCACAAAGGGATCAATTCGCCGATATCGTATGAGGAGGCCGATCGCCGCCACAGCCGTCACGACCTGGGCCACGATGGCGATGGTTCCGCGTCCGTAGGCCGTATAAGCTGACGGCATCAGCCGGAAATAGAATTCATTCGCCTGCCGACTGAGTATCTCGGTCTGGGCGCCGATGGTCTGTCCGATGAATCCGTACCAGCTGGCCCCACCGAAAAGCCAAGCCGAAATCAGGATCAACGCGGCGATTCCGGCGGTCGCAGCGAGCAACGCCCGCCATTTGGTCAGCGCTGTCAAACCGATGAACAGGCCCATATGCGGCTTGAAGGTCATCGCTGCAGCGATGAGCCCTGACGCCAACGGTCTGTCCTTCAGCAGCCGAAAATAGAGAAGCCAAAGCCCCCCTAGCAAAAGTCCATAATGGCCGTTCCAGACACTGAGTGCGGCGGCCGGAGTAAGGATGGAAAGCACCGGTGCGAATTTCACATCGGGCTTTGCTGCCCAATAGAAAAAGCCGAGGCCCAAAAGGGTCCACAAGGTCAGGGCCATGCCATATGGCAGCAGGGCGAAAGGCGCCGCGATCAACAGGGCATGGGGCGGATAGCTGTAGTTCTGCAGACTCAGGACTCCGGCATAGTCCCGCAAAGCTAAGCGGAATGTATTTAGGTCGAATGCCTCGTAGGCTCTACCGGTTATGGCGAGCTTTCCAGCGGCGTAGAGATTGGAGAAATCCCTTCCTGTGGGCACGCCTAAATCGGGCGCAAAGACATCGTAAAGGGTGGCCACGAAAGGTACCGCCAGGCCCGCCCCCCACAGGCAGGTCCAAAACACAAAAGGGGGTCTTGCAGCGTCTGCTGTCAGAGTTCTCGTTTGATTCAATTTGGCTTCCCCCGTCGCCATCGTGTCGCATGCACTGTTGCGGCTCACAATCTGGTGATCGCCCCTGTCATATAGTGGCACGCTCGCCCCGCCTCGTCATGACTAATCACCGGGCCGATGTTACTCACCTTACAATGAGCTCGGACCCCCAGGTTGATGCGCCGGCTGAAACGCCCCAAGCATCTGCTTCGAAAATGGCCGATCGATCAACCAGTCGATCAGCGGCGATCCAGATATGGATCATCGGGGCTTTGGTTCCGCTCACTTTCATCGCTATCGGCAAGGTTGGCGAATATGATTTCGCGGCATTTTGGATCGCGGCGAAACAGGCGATGTCGGGCGAGGCGGCCGGCATTTACAGCCAGGCGGCCACCCGTTCCTATTCGGACAGTTTGGGATTGGGCGGGGCAACGATCTTTCCCTATCCGCCGCACGCGCTGTTCTTTTTCATTCCGTTCGCGCTGATCCCCTATATTCCCGCTTATCTGGCCTGGAACGCCGCCACGGCCGCCTTCTTTTACTGGGCCGCCCGCCCATACCTGCCCGATCGGTTCTCGCCGATTCTGGCCATTCTTACCCCGGCCGCGCTGATCTGCCTGGATTTCGGACAAACGGGCTTGCTGTTCGGAGGACTGTGGCTGCTGGCGTTCAGGGGAAAATGGGCCGCAGTCGCACTGCTCACGTTCAAGCCCCACTTGGGCTTCCTCGCTATCCTGACGCTGCGCAACCGTCGTTCGTTCGGATATACGGTGCTGATGGCGTTGGCCCTGCTCGTCGCCAGCGCCCTCTTGTTCGGCCCCGCTTTGTGGCAGTCATTCGTCGATCATTCGATCAATCATGCGGCCAAGATCACCACGATGAAGCGCTGGCTGTTCGCGGCAGTGACTCCGGCGGTCGGCTACGGTCTGTGGGGATGGATCGCGTTTGCGATCGTCGGGGCCATGCTGCTGGCGGAAAGGCTCAATGCATTTACCGCCGCGACCGCCAGCTTTCTGATCTCGCCCTATGGCTTCCATTACGACATGCCAGTGGTCAGCCTTGGCTTCGGGCTGCTGATATTCGCGTATTGGGCCGACATGCCGATCCGTCACCGTGTCCCGGTCGCAATCGGCTTCCTGTCGCCGGTGATTGCCATTTCCGGAAACTGGTGGATGCCCCCGCTGCTCGGCTGGGCTCTGTGGGCGCAGACCAAATATGATCCCGGCACGGCCATTGGATTACCAAAAGGCATTGGCTGAAATATTTGGATCGCGGCAATTTACGGTGAGGCGAAAGCGAAAGTGGGTTCGCTGCGGAACGTATCGCCTCTGCCGCGCCTTTACGATGCAGTAAGGTTAACCGTTTTACAAAGCCCTCATGAGTTTCGCGCCAATCAGCAAAGCCACCTATTTCACCGTCGAGCGCCGTCTCCGCGCCAAGTCGACATCGCTGCTGCTGTCGATCGAAGGCGGGCTGCCGCGCATCATGACCATATGGTTCGCGCTGGCGATGACCGGCTGCGCCATCCGCATTGCCGCCAGTCCGATCCGCGGCGCGCCGGATCTCTCGACCTTCATGCCTTATATATTGCTGGTCGGGGCGCCCTTGGTGTCGATGGCGCTCGCGCTCCATTGGTTCCGCAACGGTGACGAGCTTGCCCAGCCGGTCTATCGGCTGGCCATCGCCGGCCGGTGGCGCAATGTCAGTGCCGACCAGGCGCGGCGCCATACGCTCTACGGTAGCGGCGGGATCATGGTCTCGCTGCTGGTCGGAATGCTGCTCAACGTGCCGGTCAGGTCGCTCGAATATCTGGCGGCGATGCCGGCACTTGCCGGTCACGTCCCCGAATGGCTGTCGACTCTGCGCTTTGTCATGACCCTGGACGTGGTGCTCTTGAGCAGCCTCTACACCATCGCCTTCGTCGCGGCCCTGCGCCGGGTACCGCTGTTCCCCCGCCTGCTGGCCGCCATCTGGCTGGTCGACGTCGCCATGCAGCTCGGCATTGCCACCGCGGTGGCGCAGACCGATGGGCTGCCGGTGCCGGTCGCCGAGGCGCTGCACGCTTTGCTCGACGGCAACGTCAAGAAAGTGCTGATCAGCGTGGCCCTGTGGCTGCCCTACCTGCTTCTGTCGAAGCGGGTGAACGTCACCTTCCGCCACCGGGTCGAGGCTTAACTGTTCCCCGGCGAAGGCCGGGGCCTAGGCCGGCGTAGCCGGTTCCCAACAATGAGGACGAAACAAGTTCTCGTGCTGCCACCAGACTGAAGCCTTTCGGCTCCTGGACCCCGGCCATCGGGCCCCATCAAAGTACTACTTTGATGGGAACCCTTCGCCGGGGAACTGCGACTCGGCGCGACTCGGCGTCGCCTGATCCTTCCGAATCCGGGTCGGTCCGATGGCTTGCACAACCTTATCCTTCGATAAGCAGTTTAATCGGGCCACCGATTCTGTCCTTAATTGGCACGTGACTTTGTTAATCCGATCGGTCTCCACCCTCCGCGAGTCGCCAAAAAATGGCGCTTTTCCAACAGCTTTCCGCGGATGCGAGCGATGAAGAGAATTAACGGGAATTAAATATGGATGCTTGACAAAAAGTTAAGGAAGGGTGAGCGTTGCATCAGTCGAGCGGCCGGGGGGCCGCGGAAAACTAATGCAGCGGGGGCAATCGCTTAGGTGGCCTTCCCCGTCATGAGGAACTCCGCTTCCCCTACGACGCGAGACGTCCCGGACAGCCGTTCTCAGGCTGGGGGGCAACTGCAGTAAGGGGACGGACAATGATTAAATTCATCAACATGCTTCGCAACAAGCGCGGCGCCTCGGCGGCCGAATATGCGCTGATCCTCGCCATTATCGGCGCGGTCATCGCTATTGCTGCCCTGGGTCTCGCCGATGCGATCGGCAACGCAATGGACGACACCGCGGCTTGCATCGACAATCCGGTTTCGTCGGTTTGCTAAGTGTCTGGGGCGGCCGTGCGTATCGCGGCCGCTCCAACTTTCCGCTCGGTAACGCCGGGCCAGTAGTGTATCAGTACCGTAGGCGTGTGGACCGCCTTGTAAGCGGGGGATCAGGCAAATGAATCGACAGACCTTGATCGCGCTCGGTGTCGCAGTCGTGCTGGGCATCGTCGCCGTTATCGTCGCCAACGCTTATCTGACCGGACGAGAGAAGCAGATGGCCGCCTCGCCGCAGGGCGTGGTTCGGGTCGCGGTCGCCTCGATGCCGTTCAACTACGGCGACGACATCACCCCGGACAAAGTCAAATTCGTCAACTATCCGGCGACCAGCCTGCCGCCCGGTGTGCACCGGTCGATGGCGGAGCTGCTGCCGGAGGGCAAGCGCCGCGTCGCGCTGCGCCCGATCCAGCCCAATCAGCCATTGCTCGCGAGCGACCTGTCCGGTTCCGGCCAGAACGCCTCGATCGCCGCGCTGCTGCCCGACGGCATGCGCGCCTCGACCGTGCGGATCAACGACATCTCCGGCGTCGCCGGCTTCATCAAGGCCAACGACACGGTCGACGTGCTGGTCACTCGCCAGGCGATCGGCCCGGATGGGGCGCAGGGCGACCAGCAGGTCACCGACGTGCTGCTTCAGAATGTTCGCGTGATCGCCATGGGTCAGGATGCCGCGGGCGGATCCAACCAGCCGGTGGTGCAGCGTTCGGCGACGCTCGAGGTCAGCCCGGTGGATGCGCAGAAGCTCACCCTCGGCCAGGCGCTCGGCCAGCTCAGCCTGGTGCTGCGCAAGCCGGGCGATGAACAGAATATCCCGCAGGTCGAAACGGTCAGCCTGAATGACCTGCGCTACAGCCTTAACAGCTCGCGGGCCAATGCCGCGCAGCCGGCGGCGCCACAGCAGCGGGCGCGCATCGCCCGGCTGAGCCAGCCGCGGCGCGCACCGGTTCAGCGCGCGGCGATGCCGGTTCGGCCGGCGACGTCGACGGTCAGCGTTACTAGAGGTTTGGAAACCAAGGACTATGAGGTGGGGGGCTATGCTCATTAGGACCTTCAGGGGCGCCGCACTGGGCGCCTCTATCGCCGTGGCGGCACTCGCCGTCGCGGCTCCTGTGTCGGCACAAATCACGGTCAGTCCGGCCGACGATGTCGAGGCCGGCGAGCTGGCGGTGCCGCTCAACAAGAGCCAGGTGCTGCGCACCGACCGGCCGTTCGCCAAGGCGCTGATCGGCAGCCCGGAGATCGCCGACGTGCTGCCGCTGTCGGACCGCTCGCTCTACGTGCTCGGCAAGAAGATGGGGACGACCAGCCTCACCCTCTATGACCGCAACAACCGCCTGATCGCGGTAGTTGACGTGGCGGTCGGGCCCGACGTCATCAGCCTCAAGCGCCAGCTGTCGGAATTGATGCCGGGGGATCAGCTGGGCGCCCGCATTTCGAACGATTCGATCGTGCTCGAAGGCATCGTCAGTTCGGGGCCGGCGGCGGACCGCGCGGTCCAGCTGGCCGAGACCTACGCGCCCGGAAAGGTCATCAACCTGTTGTCGATCGGCTCTTCCCAGCAGGTCATGCTCGAGGTGCGCTTTTCCGAAATCAAGCGCGGCGCGCTGAAGGACATCGGCTTCAGCGGCTTCCTGGCCGGTGGCGGAAACAATGGCTTCCAGGGCGCGATCGGCGGCGGTGCCAGCCTGGTCAGCTCGACCGGAACGACCACCACGACGGTGCCGCTGCCGGGCGGCGGCACGACGACGGTGTCGACGCCCAACCCGCCGACATTGTCGCTGGGTGCGATCGTCGACAGCTTCGGCATCTTCAGCCGGGTGTTCCACATCGCCGGACTCGACATCGACGCCACCTTCAATGCGCTCGAACGCAAAGGGCTCGTTACAACTCTGGCGGAGCCGACGCTGGTCGCGCTTTCGGGCGAGACGGCGAGCTTCCTCGCCGGCGGGGAGTTCCCGGTCCCGATTGCGCAAAGCGCAACCGACGGTGGCGGAAGCGCCATTTCGGTCGAGTTCAAGCCGTTCGGCGTCAGCCTGGCGTTCACGCCCACGGTGCTGGCTGACGGCGTGATCAATATGGAGGTGGCGCCGGAGGTCAGCTCGATCGATCCGACCGCTTCTGTGGTCATCAACAATTTGCGCGTTCCGGGCCTGCAGACCCGCCGGGCGAAGACCACGGTCGAGCTGAGGGATGGCGAAAGCTTCGCCATGGCCGGGCTCATCCGCCGCGATTTTCAGGACACGATCCGGCAATTCCCGATCCTCGGCTCGATCCCGATCATCGGCGCACTGTTCCGCTCGACCAACTTCCAGAAGGAAGAGACCGAGCTGGTGATCATAGTCACGCCGCGGCTGGTGAAGCCGGTCCGCGCGGCGGCGATGAAGGTGCCGACCGATCGCGTCCGGCCACCCGACGAAGTCGACCTGTTCCTGCTGGGGCGGCCGGATTCGGCGATCGGCGTCAACCCGTTGGAGCCGACCCAGCCGTCGCCGTCTGGCCGGCCGGTCGGCGAGATGCCCCCTGGCGCTCCTCCGGGCGGAATGGCGGCTCTCGATCCATCGAAGCTGGAGAAGGATTATGGCCATGCGCTTTAAGTCGACGCTGATCCTAACAGGCGCGGCGCTGGCGGCGGCCGGTTGCGCGCCAGTCGACCCGGGCTTTGGCGAAGCGGTCCGCTACGACATGGCGGTGCAGACCATCGATCCCGATCCGCAATATCCGGCCGATGCGCTGCAGCCCGGCTACCATGGCGAAAAGGGGCAAAAGGCGACCGAGCGTTACCGCAAGGGAACGGTCAAGCCGGTGACACAAGGCACGGGCGGCGGAAACGCCGGCGGCGCCGGTGGCGGCAACACGCCGGGAAGCTGAGGATGCGGGGGCATGATGCGACAGCTATTCGGACATGGAGGCGATAAGCGCGGCGCGGTTGCGGCGACCGTAGGCCTGTCCCTATTCGCGCTCGTGGCGGCAGGCGGAATTGCATTCGATTACGCGCGGATGGCGACCCTCGACACCGAACTTCAGAACGCTGCAGACCAAGCTGCGCTGGCGGCGGCGACGCAGCTCGACGGACTGCCCAACTCTCGCGCTCGGGCTAGAGCTGCCGCGAGTCAGTTGGTAGCAAATTTGTCGCTCTTCGCGAATGACGGTTCAGGGACGAGCTTGTCAGTGGCGACGGTTGCCTTCTGCAGTGACTATAATGACGATCTCGCCAACAATCCGACCGACCCTCCGACGGCGCCAACCGGATGTACGCTCGCCACCACCGACGCTAACGCCAAAGTCGCGGTAGTAACGATGTCGAGCCGCCGCGCGGATTTCGCGCTTACTCCGGTCGTTGGCGCTTTCAACAGTGGAAATCTCAGCGCCCAGGCGGCGGCGAACATGGGCTCGTCCATCTGCAAGGTTCCGCCGGTGATGATCTGCAATCCGACCGAACCAACCGGCAATGATAATCTTCTATTCGATTATAACCCGCCGCGCGGAGTCGGGCTTCGCCTGGTGACTGGAAGCGCCACCGCCCCAGGCAATTTCGGCTGGCTTGAGGCTGGTCTCGGAAACGGCACGCAGGCACTGGCCGGAGCGCTTGGATACAATACGCCGCCGGGCGATTGCCAACCTTCATCCGGGGTGACCACCAAGACCGGCATGGACGCTGCGGTGCTAACCGCGTTCAACACGCGGTTCGACGTCTATGCCAATGGCAACACGACCTGCCCCCAGCAGGGAGGCGGATCCTGCAATCCGTCGGTCAATACCCGCAAGGATCTCACCTGCACGCCGCATAACAATGGCACGCGCTGTGCGAATAATGCGGCGTGGACTCCGGTCACCTACGATCCGCCGTTCGTAGATGGCGTCGCGGTGCCGCTGAAGACCGCTGGCACGACCGAGCCGGATCCGCCGATCATGGGCTATCCCCACGATCTGTGCCATTCGGGCCGGCAGAGCCAGCACACCTGCTCGATTCAGGGCTCTGGAGTGTGGGACGTCGACGCCTATTTCCGGGTCAATTACGGACACACGACCTCGACCCAGTGGCGCACCATGCTCGGTCTTACCGCAACCGATCCAAAGCCGACGCGCTACGAAGTTTACAAGTGGGAAATTGCCCATCCGAACGGGACCGGCACCAAAGGTATCAATTTCTCGCAGCCGGCAGGAGCGAACAAGGCCTTCTCGATTCCTGCGACCAATAACGGTTCGGGCATCGACGAGAGTTCCACCCAACCAGACCGTCGGACCATCGCCGTCGCCGTGCTCAATTGCAGAGCGCTGGTTGTCAAAGGCAAGACGGAGGATGTTCCCGTTGTGAGCTGGCTGAAGGTGTTCCTGGTCGAGCCCGCGGTCAATCGTGGGAGTGGTTCCGACCTCTACAGCGACCAGAAGGACATTTACGTCGAAGTGATCGAAAAGGCCGCGGCCTCTGCCAACAATTTCGACGATGTCGTGCGGCGCGACGTGCCGATGCTGATAAAATGAAGCTGCTTCGCAAATGGTGGCGAGACACTCGCGGAGCAGCGGCGGCAGAGATGGCGCTCGTCACCCCTTTGCTGCTCGTCCTGATGTTCGGGTCGTTCGAGGTCGGCAAATATTTCTATGACGAGCACAAGCTGGTCAAATCAGTGCGGGACGGCGCGCGCTATGCCGCTAGGCAGCGATTTACCAATTTCTCGGCCTGCACCGGCGATGTTGTGGGTCCCGTCTACACCGAGACCAAGATGATCGTCCGCAAGGGCTCCCTTAATGCGAACGATCCCGATCTGCTCCCTAATTGGGATAATGCCGGCACGATTTTTACCGTGAAAATGAACTGCCGCACGACGCTCACCGATGGCAGCGGCAACTATGTGGCCAGCGGCATCTATGCCGGAATGGCGGGCGGGGCGCCCTCGGTCACGGTGACTGTCAAACTTCCATATAAGCCCGTCATCGGTTCGGCCTTCGGATTTTCGGGCCTCAACTACTCCTTGAATGCATCGCAAAATGCAGCGGTGGGGGGTTTATGATCCCCCTCCTACGTCTTGACCGGCGCGGAGCAAGTGCGGCCGAGTTCGCCATGGTTCTGCCGCTGCTTATCCTGTTCATTCTTGGGATGATCGATGCGGCTCGCCTCATGTGGGAAACGAACCGGGTCGAGAAGGCGACACAAATGGGCGCCCGCATGGCGGTCGTCACTCAGCCTGTTTCGACCGGGCTTGCGACGCACGATTATCTGGGTGGGGGGCTCACGCAGGGCGACATCATCCCTAGGAGTGCGCTGGGCGTTATCACCTGTGGTCGGAATTCTTGTACCTGTACGGGAAGTTGTCCGAACAATGCGACTGTCTCGGACGCAACCGCATTCGACCTAATATTCGCTCGAATGCAGCTGATGAAACCCGATATCTCAGCGGATGAGGTAACCGTCAGCTACCGGGGGTCGGGTCTGGGGTATGCCGGGGATCCGCACGGCATGGATATTTCTCCATTGGTGACGGTCGAGCTTTCCGATGTCGAATTCCGTCCGATCACCCTGTTGTTTGCAGGTGGGCTCGAATTTGACCTTCCCGCTTTCCGCACCACGCTGACCGCTGAGGACAGCAGTGGCAGCCAGTCGAATTGAGGTTATGATGAGCGTACATTCCCCTGACCGTTCCAACGCCCAATGGAAGGCGGATACCGGCCCGGCCCCGGTCCGCCTGCTGCTCGACGGCATTGTCGGCGATGCCAGCTCTCTGGTCGGTGCCCACGCTGCGGGCTTCCCGCTCGACCTGGTCCTGGCGGGCGCCTCGGAGGATGTCGATCCATCGGTGCTTTCCGGCTCGGCCGCGGCAGTGATCCAGGTCACCGAGAATGATGAGGCGTCGCTGGCGCGATTCAAGAAGCTGGCCGAAGGTCCGGTGCCGCTGATCGCCGCGGCCTATGAGCCGTCGATGAAGTTCGTTCGCTCGCTGGTCCGCCTTGGCGCGCACGACGTGGTGCCCTTGCCGCTCGACCCCGAAGAGCTGGAGACCGCGCTCGACCCGATCCGCCGGATGGCCGCGGCCCAGGGTCCGCGGCAGAAGTCTGGGCCTCAGAAGGTCGTGGCGATCATTAAGAGCGAAGGCGGGGTCGGAGCCACTGCGCTGCTGACCCAGCTCGCCACCCGCTTCGCCGCCAGGGAGCAGGCCGCCGGCAGGGAATGCTGCCTGATCGACCTTGACGTGCAGTTCGGCGATGCCGCGCTGCAGCTTGGCTTGCAGCCGGCATTGACGTTCACCGACCTGCTCGAAGCCGGGAAGCGGCTGGATGGCGAAATGCTCCGCTCGGTTGCTACACTGCATGGCAGCGGCCTGCGCGTGGTGTCAGCCCCGCGCGAGATCATGCCGCTGGAGATGATGACCAGCGACCAGATGCTCGCGGTGCTCGACCTTGCCACCGCCGAATTCGGCACGGTGTTCGTCGATTTGCCGGCCAACTGGACCAATTGGTCGATGTCGCTGCTGGCGCGAGCCGACATCGTGCTGATGGTAACCGAATTGCGCGTTTCCAGCCTGCATCGGGCGCGGCGTCAGCTTGATCTTCTGGCGAGCCAGGACCTTCACAACCTCGACCTTCGAATTGTCGTCAACCGGGTCGAAAAGGGCTTCTTCAAAAATGTATCGCCGGCCGACGCGGAGCGCGTCCTGAAGCGGCCGGTGGCCTTCACCATCACCAACGACCATGTGACGATGAGCCAGGCGATCGAGCGCGGCATCCCGCTGGCCGAAGTCAAGCGCAAGTGCCAGCTGGTCAAGGATATCGACCTTATCGATCAGGGCGTTTCGAGCGCCCTTGGGCTGGAGCATTGAACATGTGGCAAATTCGCAAGCCCAAGGACCAGGTCTCTCCCGAGGAAGTGGCCGAGCGCACCGAGGAAGACCGGCGGTTGATGACCACCGGCGACGCCGGCGCATTTGCTCACAACGAGTTGCACACCGACCTCAAGGTCGAGCTGCATCAACGGCTGCTCGGACTGATCAACCTGTCGGCGCTCGAAACCATGTCGCGCGAGCAGATCGAGGATGAGGTCGGCGACATCGTCCTCGAGGAGCTGGACAAGCAGCGCCACGCGCTGAATCACGCCGAACGGCGCAAGCTGGTCGATGACGTTCTCGACGAGCTGCTGGGCTTGGGGCCGCTCGAGCCGCTGCTCAAGGACAACACGATCACCGACATATTGGTCAACGGGCACGATAGCGTGTTCGTCGAGCGCTACGGCGTGCTCGAGCCGTCGCCGGTGCGGTTCAAGGATGAACGGCATCTCGTCCGCATCATCCAGAAGATCGTTTCCGCGGTCGGCCGGCGGGTCGATGAATCGGCGCCGATGGTCGATGCCCGCCTGGCCGACGGCAGCCGCGTCAACGCCGTGGTCGCGCCGCTGGCTCTGGACGGTGCGTCGCTGTCGATCCGCAAGTTCGCCAAGGTGCCGATCAGCATGGCCCGCCTGATCGAGATCGGCTCGGTTCCGGCCCAAGTGGCGGAAGTGCTCAAGGCGATCGTCGCGGCCCGGCTCAATGTGCTTATTTCCGGCGGCACCGGCTCGGGCAAGACGACCATGCTGAATGCCATGTCGGCCTTCATCGACAATCGCGAGCGGATCGTCACGCTCGAGGACTCGGCCGAACTTCAGCTTCAGCAAGCTCATGTCGTCAGGCTCGAAACCCGGCCCGCCAATATCGAGGGCAAGGGCGAGATCGTTCAGCGGGACCTGGTAAAGAACTCGCTGCGCATGCGCCCGGACCGGATCATCGTAGGCGAAGTTCGCTCCGGCGAGGCATTCGACATGCTGCAGGCGATGAACACCGGCCACGATGGCTCGATGACCACCGTGCACGCCAATACGCCGCGCGACGCCCTGTCGCGGGTCGAGCAGATGATCGGCATGAGCGGCATTGACGTTCCGGCTCGCTCGGCGCGCGCGCAGATCGCCTCGGCCATCCATGTCGTGGTGCAGGTGGCGCGCCTGTCCGATGGCCGGCGCAAGCTGATCAGCCTGTCGGAGCTCTCCGGCATGGAAGGCGAGGTCATCACGATGCAGGAAATCTTCCGCTTCCGCCAAACCGGCGTTGGCGCTGACGGGATGGTCCAGGGCCGCTTCGAAGCGACCGGGATCCGCCCGCGATTCCTCGAGCATGTCATGGCACATGGCGTCACCCTGTCGCCAGATCTGTTCCGCCCGGACAGGAATTTCGAGGCATGAACGAAGTCTGGCTCAAAGCGCTCGCGCTGATCCTGATCTTCGCCGCGGTCGTGTTCCTGGTCGAACGCATCGTGTCGGTGTTCGTCGGGCGGCGCCTCGAGTCCCAGGCGATCAACCAGCGGCTCGATCTCATCAGCCGTGGCGTTGGCCGCGGCCAGGCGATGCAGCTGCTGCGCCGGCAGGGGACGATGCTTCCCGAAGGTCTCCCCGAGATCATTGCCGCTCCTGCCATACGCTTTGAGAAAATGCTGATGGCGGCCGGCATTTCGATGAAGACCGGCCGGCTGTTCGCGATCCTGCTGGCCACCCCGACGATCATCTTCATGGCAATCATCCTGTTGATCGTCGCCAGTGGCGGCGCGCTCGGCTTCGGCCGCATCGTGATGCTCGCCACTATTTCCTTCCTGGTCGGGGCCGGCATTCCGCTGCTGATCTTCCAGGTGAAGGCGAACCGCATGCGCAAGAAGATCGAGGACCAGTTCCCGGTGGCGCTGGATGTGTTCGTGCGCGGATTGCGCGCCGGTCATCCGATCGCGGCGGCGCTTGACCTGCTGACAGTAGAAATGCCCGACCCGATCGGCAGCCAATTCGGCGTCGTGGTCGACGAAGTCACCTACGGCGCGGACCTGCGCGATGCGCTGTCGGCGATGGCCGACCGCTGGGACCTGGACGACATGCGGATGTTCGTCGTCAGCCTCTCGGTTCAGAATGAAACTGGCGGAAATTTGGCCGAAATCCTCGAAAATCTGAGCCAGGTGATCCGCGAGCGTGCATCGATGATGCGCAAGGTCCGAGCATTGTCGAGCGAGGGCCGGATGACCGCGGTCATGCTCACCGCGCTGCCGGTGGTCGCCTTCACCTTGCTGTTTATCGGCAATCCGAAATTCTACCTCGATGTTGCCGACGACCCCGCATTCCTGCCGGGCTACGTCGCGCTCCTCACCCTTTATGCGATCGGCTTCATCACGATCCGGCGCATGATCGATTTGAAGGTGTAACGCAGTGACCGAGATCCTTGCCAGCGACGCCGGTCGGATTGCCCTTTTGGCACTGCTATTCGTGGCGGTCGTCGGCGTGTCATACGGCGTTGCGGTCCTGGTCGGCGAGCGCCGCCAAGTGCGCGAACGATTGGTTGAAGGCGGGCCGAGCTCGGGGGATCCTGGCGTTGCGGTCGGCGCCGGCCTCAGGGTTCACGATGCTCGCGGCGCCTGGGTCGCGCTGGTTACCGCAATCGAAAAAACCGGAATCCCGTTGGTCGACACCAAGGATGCCACGCTGCGAAGCCGGCTCGTCGCTGCGGGATATACCCAGCAATATGCGCCGCGGGTCTATTCGCTGATCCGCCTGGCGATGGTTATTGGCCTGCCGGTTGCGGCCCTAGCTTTTATGTGGGCGGGCGGCGGCTCACCGTCGATCGTCAAAATCTACCTCGTCGGCATGATTGCCGCCGTGGCTGGGCTTTATCTGCCGAGCTTATGGATCCGCGCCAGGGCCAACCGCCGTCAGCGCGAGATCATCAATGGCTTTCCCGATGCGCTCGACTTGATGCTAGTCTGCGTCGAGGCCGGGCTTGGCCTGGAAGCCGCCTTCAGCCGAGTCGGGATGGAAATGACCCGCTCGCATCCGCTGCTGGCCGAGCAGCTCGGTTCGGTGGTGCTGGAGCTGCGCGCCGGACGCAGCCAGGAAGACGCGCTGCGACGAATGGCCGACCGGGCCGGGGCGGACGAAATCCGCGCCTTCGCAACCCTTCTCATCCAAAGCCATAAGCTGGGGTCGTCGATCGCTCAGACGTTGCGGGTTTATGCGTCGGAAATGCGCGAGCGGCGGAGAATGCGCGCGGAAGAGAAAGCCCATCGGCTGCCGGTGCTGCTGTCGGTGCCGTTGGTCACTTGCATGCTGCCGGTGATGATCGGCGTGTTGATGCTTCCGGCGGTGATCCGCACGATCCGGACTGTGTTGCCGGCAATTGGGGGGGATTGATCATGAAGCAGACCGCGGCTCTACCGTTGCTCGTCACGGCGATCGCCATGTCCTCCTGTAGCGGAAGTGCGATCGAGGTCCGTTCGATCAAACAGACGCTGGCCGAGGGACGCCAGCCGGCCAACAGCAGGGTGGCCGAAGGCAATGGCCAGCTGGCGCTGGGCAATGTTGGGCTCGCGATCGAAGCCTATCGCAAGGCCCTTCGCGAGCAGCCTGACAGCGTTGAGGCGATGATGGGGCTCGCCACTTGTTACGACCGGATGGGCAGGGCCGATCTCTCGCGCCGCCATTATGAAATGGCACTGGCGGTTGATCCCGCCAATACCGATGTTTATTCGCAGCTCGCCAAGTCCCTGGATGCCCAGGGACGGGTTGACGAAGCCGCACGGGTAAAGGCTGAACTGGCAGCGCGTGTCGTCGCCCCCGAGGCGTCGCGTGAAGTGCCTGGTTCGGTTCCCGTGCTGCCGCCGCCACCGGCTCAGAGTGTGACGGTCGCCCTCGCGCCGCCACGCTCCTTGCCGGTGGCGGTTGAGCGACCGGCCGGCAATGGCGTCCGGCTGGAGCGCATCTCGCTGCGCGAGGTGGCGTTGGTCACCAGACTGGCGCAGCCGCAATGGGAGCCGAAGACGGTGGTGCGAACCGCCACGAGCACGACAATTCGCTTCGAGCGAAAACCGCTGGTCGCGGTGACATTGCTCAACGCTGCCCGTGTCCAGGGACTTGCGGCGCGAACCCGTGCCTATCTGACTGGGCGGGGCTTCGGTAGCGCGCGGATTGGCGATGCGCCCGCGGTTCGCCGCCAAAGCGCAATCCTCTATTCGCAGGCCGATGCGCTTCGGGCAGAGCGGCTTGCCGCGCAGTTCGGTTTCGCGCTTGAAAAGCGGGCAGGGTCAACGCCGGGGGTGACGATATTGCTCGGCCGCGACGCGGCCCGCGATTCCGCGCTTCGCCCGACGGCATGATCCTGCCGTTGGCGTTGCTGCTTGCTCTGACAGAGCCGGTCGCCGCTGCCGCGCCGCCGGCTGTGCAAAGCCAGCCGCAGTCGCAAATCTCCTTAACCGAGGCTGGCCGCGCGATTGCTGCGGGACGCCTCGATCAGGCGAAGTCGATCCTTGGGGTCGCAATCGCTGCCGGTGCCAAGGGCGAGCCGGTCGACCGGCTGCTGGCCGATTTGTCCTTTGCGCGCGGCGAACATGAGCAAGCCCTTTCCCTCTACAAGGCGCTGCTCGCGGGGCATCCCGACGAACTGCTATTGCTGGAGCGGGCAGGAATCGCCGCGTTGCGCCTTGGCCGGGTGGCGGAGTCGACCGCGCTTCTCGATAGGGCCACCCGCCAGCCGCAGGCAGGATGGCGCAGCTGGAACGCCCGTGGCGTTGCCGCCGATCGGCAGGGCCGCTGGAATGAGGCAAGCGCCGCCTATGCCCGCGCGATTGCACTTGATCCTTCGCGGGCGGAGGTGGCCAATAACCTTGGCTGGTCGATGATGCTGCAGGGCCGCTGGGCCGAAGCGCTGACCGGCTTCGAGCGGGCGGCGGCATTGAATCCCCAGCTTCCCCGCTTGGCCAATAACCTTGAATTGGCGCGCGCGGCAGTTGTCGCCGATCTTCCTCATCGGCTGGCGGGCGAGGATAATGATGCCTATGCGGCGCGATTGAACGACGCGGGTGTGGTCGCCGCCGCGTCTGGCGAAACCAAGAAGGCAGAGGCCGCCTTTGCCCAAGCCATCGAGATGCGCAGTCGCTGGTATAGGCGCGCTGCCGATAATCTCGCGGCGCTGGGCGCGCCCCAATGACGCTGCTGGCGTCGGCCCCCGGCTGGCTGGCGGCGATCCTGTTCTTGTTTTTGATGCTCGCTGCACTCGAGGATTTGTGGCGGTTGCAGATTGAGGATTGGCTGAGCGTCGGTGTTGCTTTGGGGGCGTTCCTCGCGCTTGCTGTCGACGGGCCGGCAGCGAGCCTGTGGCAAAATTTGCTGCTGTTCGCCATCGTACTCGGTATTGGGACGCTGCTGTTCGTGCGCGGCTGGATGGGCGGTGGCGATGTCAAACTGCTCGCCGCATGCGCGCTGTGGTTCGACCTGGATTCCGGCTGGAAGATGCTGGTGGCGGTAGCCATCGCCGGTGGACTAGAGTCGCTGCTCATTATGCTGTTGCGTCTGCCCTCCTGGTCCGAAACGCTTCGCCGGCGCATAGCGTGGCTGCGGAAGGACCAGCCCCTGCCCTATGGCGTGGCCATCGCGGCCGGAATGTTTTGGATCGGTCTGGCCATACGATGAAGGCTGGAATTCTGTTGTTGCTCGCCCCCGCGATCGTCGCTGCCGACGGCCAGTGGGCAACACTGAGGCGGGGTCTGACCTGCGAGGCTGCGTCGCGCTCGCTGGGGGTCGAACGCAAGGACCGTCCCCCGGCACGGGCAAGCCTGTCATTCGACGCAGGTGGGCCGCGCCGCGGCCAATTCGCCGCGCGGCTTAGCCGCATGCCGCGTGCCGGCGCCACGGTCATGCTCCATGTCGGCGACCAACCGTTCCTGTTGATGAGCCAGGGCGACATAGCCTGGAGCCGCGGGCCCAGACAGGAACAGGCGATCGTTGCGGCATTGCGCACCAGCGGCGGAATGCGGATCGAGGCACGCAGCCCCGGGGGCGGGCGGATCGTCGACCGCTACAGCCTCGATGGCGTCCCATTGGCGATTGACGCCGCAGCCGCTTGCGCGGCAGCCCTAGCAAAAGGCTGACTTTTCACCTACATGGGCCGCCTGCCATGAGCGCCGATACCACCCTGATGCCGATTCCCGGCCCCGTCGATCCCGTGCCCGTTCCGCGTGCGGCGACGTCTCGTGCCGATGGCAAAGTCGAGTTGATCGGCTTGCCGCGGGAAGAGATTCGTGCCGCCCTGGAAGCCGCCGGGCTGGAGCCGAAGCAGGCCAAGCTGCGCGCCAAGCAGATCTGGCACTGGGTCTATAACCGCGGGGTCGGCGATTTCGCCGCAATGACCGACATCGCCAAGGTGCAGCACCCATGGCTCTCGGAGCGCTTCGCCATCACCCGGCCGGAAGTGGTCGAAGCGCAGGTGTCGAGCGACGGCACGCGCAAATGGCTGTTGCGCACCCATGACGGCCATGATTTCGAGATGGTGTTCATCCCTGACGCCGATCGCGGCACGTTGTGCGTGTCGAGCCAGGTCGGCTGCACCCTCAACTGCCGCTTCTGCCATACCGGCACGATGAAGCTCGTGCGCAATCTTGAGCCGGCCGAGATCGTCGGCCAGGTGATGCTGGCCCGCGATTCGCTCGGCGAATGGCCCAGCTCGCCCGACGGCCGGATGCTGACCAACATTGTCATGATGGGCATGGGCGAGCCGCTCTATAATTTCGACAATGTGAAACAGGCGCTGAAGATCGTCATGGATGGCGACGGGCTGGGCCTGTCCAAGCGCCGCATCACCCTGTCCACCTCGGGCGTGGTGCCGATGATGGAGCGGGCCGGCGAAGAGATCGGAGTCAATCTGGCGGTCAGCCTGCACGCGGTGACCAAGGAAATCCGCGACGAGATCGTGCCGCTCAACCGCAAATATGGCATCGAGGAACTGCTGTCGGCCTGTGCCGCCTATCCCGGCGCCAACAACGCCCGGCGCATCACCTTCGAATATGTCATGCTCAAGGACAAGAACGACAGCGATGCCGACGCGCGGGAGCTGGTCCGGCTGCTTCGCCACTACAAGCTGCCGGCCAAGGTCAATCTGATCCCGTTCAATCCATGGCCGGGCGCGCCTTACGAATGCTCGACCGAGGAGCGGATCAAGGCGTTCAGCAATATCGTGTTCGAGGCAGGAATTTCGGCGCCGGTGCGCACGCCGCGCGGCCGCGATATCGACGCCGCCTGCGGCCAGCTGAAGACCGCGGCCGAGCGGAAGCGGCGGTCCCAGATTGACGAGCAGGGCGCTCGCGCGGCTTGACGCCTGCTAGCCCGGCCGGTTGAGTTAACGCCTTGCCAACCTGATTGCGGCATGGTTCCTCATCACCGGTGGGGGACAGGATGGCGAGCGCGGCGATCAGCATGGGCAATGCCGGAGGGCTGGTGAAGCTGCGCTTCATGCTGGCCATTTTCCTCGGCTCATTCCTGCTGTTCCTGGTGCAGCCGATGGTCGCGCGCATGGCGCTGCCCCGTCTTGGCGGAGCGCCGGCGGTTTGGAACTCGGCGATGCTGGTCTACCAGCTGCTGCTGCTCGGCGGCTATGCCTACGCCCACTGGCTGGGGCGTTTCGCGCCGCGGACCCAAGGCGCGATCCAGGTCGTCTTGCTGATCGCCGCCGCCGCGATGCTGCCGATCGGTCTGGTCGGCGGCAATCCTTCGCCGGACGCGAATATTTTTCTCTGGGTGCCATGGCTGCTGCTGGTGTCGATCGGGCCCTTGTTTCTGGCGATTTCGGCGCAGGCGCCATTGCTGCAGCGATGGTTCGCGATCAGCGGACAGGGCGACCCCTATCCGCTGTATGCGGCGTCCAACCTGGGAAGCTTTGCCGGGCTGATCGCCTATCCGCTGGTGGTCGAGCCGCTCTTACCGGTGGCGGTTCAGAGCGGCGCGTGGAGCATCGGCTATGGCGCGGTGCTGGTGCTGGTGGCCAGCTGCGCGCTTGCGCTGCCCAAGGTGGAGGCGCCGGAACGCCATCTCGCCAGGACTCCGCCTCCGGCTGCTCGAGAAGTTGCATTGTGGATCATCCTGGCCGCGATCCCATCAGCCCTGATCCTTTCCACCACCTTGTTCATTACCACCGACATCGTCGCCATGCCGCTGCTATGGGTGGTTCCGCTCGGGCTTTATCTCCTGAGCTTTTCGGTGGCCTTCGCCACCGATCGCCGCCCGGCCAGGTGGATCAGCGTCCTGGCCCCCTTCGCGCTGCTGACCGCAGCCGCCGCCCTGTTCATGCCGGCGCGCTGGTGGATGCTGGTGATAGGGGCGTCGATTTTCAGCCTGTTCGCCGTGTCGGTCGCGCTGCACAGCCGTTTGTTCGACCGCCGGCCGGATCCGGAACATCTCACCGCCTTCTACCTCTACTTGGCAGTCGGCGGGGCGCTCGGCGGCATCTTTGCGGCACTGCTCGCGCCGATGCTGTTCGACTGGACCTATGAGCATCCGTTGCTGATGCTGGCCGCCGCGCTGGCGCTTCCCGCCACCAGCCCAATACGGCGCGTCGTCAATCTTTGGAATGGCAGCGAGACGGCGCATCGCGTCACGCTCTGGGGCATTCCGGTCGTGCTGCTCGTGTCGCTGATCGGCGAGGGGGCCTTTGGCCTTCCCGCATCGGCCCGGCTGGCGTTCCTCGCGTCGTGCCTACTGTTCGCAGTCGGCATCTTCGCGATCGGCAACCGGATCTTGTTTGCAGCCGCGGTCGCCGGCCTGATGCTCGGCATGGGCGGCTGGGGGAAGCTGGCGCTGTCAGCCCAGCCGGGGAAGATGTCCCGCAGCTTCTTCGGCATTTATTCAATCGGATCGCGCCAAGGCGGTGAGGCGCGCGTCCTGGTCCATGGGACCACTATCCATGGCATCCAGCTTCAGGGTTCGCCGCTGCGCGAGCGAAGCGCGACGACCTACTATGCCGCTCCGTCGGGGATTGGGATGGCGCTATCGGCAGCCCCGTCGATGTTCGGTAATGATGCCCGGATCGATGTCGTCGGCCTCGGCACCGGCACCGTCGCTTGCTATGCGCAGCCGGGCCAGCGATGGACCTTCTACGAAATCGATCCGGCAGTGGTTGAAATCGCCCGCGATCCGCGCCGCTTTACCTTCCTGTCGCGCTGCCTGCCCAATGCTCCCGTGCTGATCGGGGATGCCCGGTTGACCCTTGAAGACGCCGAGCCGGCATCGACCGACCTTCTGGTTGTTGATGCCTTCTCGTCGGACTCGATCCCAATGCACCTGGTGACATTGGAAGCGTTCCAAACCTATCGCCGGAAACTTTCTGCCAACGGGCTGTTGCTGGTCCATATTTCCAACCGGCACCTGGATCTCAAGCCGGTTGTCGCCGCCGCCGCGCGCGAAGGCTGGACGGCCAGGCTTCGTTTCTATGCGCCGACTGCCGAAGACATTGATCACAACCAGCACACGGCGTCGATATGGGTAGCGCTGTCACCGACGCCGGCGACGATCGGGCGGCTGGAGGCAGCCAATCCGGGGGCCTGGCAGAAGCTCGAGGGCCGTTCCGGCTTCAGGCCGTGGACCGACGACTATGCCAGCGTCCTGCCGGTGCTCCGTAGTTTGCAGTAGCAGGCTTGAACGCCGGCGTTCGACGCGCCAACCTGCTCGCCTGATCGAAAGGGCGGTGCATGGCGTTGATTGAGCGGCTGGTTGGACAGGTGGTCCGCAAAGGAAATCTGACGCTGGTCATGCCTGACGGCAGCCGACGGACCTTCGGGCCGGGGGGCGGCAAGCCGCTGACGGTGCGCTTGACCGACCGCAAAGTTGCTTTCGACATCGCCCGCAACCCCCGCCTGGGGCTTGGCGAAGCCTATATGGACGGGCGGATCATTGTCGAAGATGGCGACATCCTCGACCTGATGGAACTGGTTACCGGCGCCAACCCCTGGGAGGAAGGCGGCGAGGGCCGCAAGGCGATCGGCAAGGGGAAGCGGAGGCTTAAGAGCTTCTTCCGCCGCAACCGGCCCACCAGGGCGCGGCAGAATGTCGCTCATCATTACGACATCGGCAATGAGCTCTACCGGCTCTTCCTCGACGACGACCTGCAATATAGTTGCGCCTACTTCACCGATCCCGGGAACAGCCTCGAGCAGGCGCAGGCCGACAAGAAGGCGCATATCGCCGCCAAGCTCGACCTCAGGCCGGGACAGCATGTGCTGGACATCGGCTCAGGCTGGGGCGGCACGGCACTGTACTTGAACCGCGTCGCCGGGGTGAAAGTGACCGGCGTGACCTTGTCAGAGGAACAGTTGAAGGTCGCCCGACAGCGTGCCGAGGACGCAGGCGTCGCCGACCAGGTGAAATTCGAGCTCATCGACTATCGTGCGGTCGAAGGGGAATTCGACCGTATCGTGTCGATTGGCATGTTCGAGCATGTCGGCGCTGCGCATTATGAGGAATTCTTTCGCACCTGCCGGCGACTGCTGAAGCGCGATGGCGTGATGCTGCTCCACACCATCGGCAAATATGGCAAGGCGACCGCGCCGGATCCCTTCACCGACAAATATATCTTCCCCGGCTATCACCTGCCGTCGCTGTCCCAGATGTGTGCGGCGAGCGAGAGCGTGAAGCTGATGGTCAGCGACGTCGAGACGCTTCGCCTCCATTATGCCTATACGCTGCGCCACTGGCTCCAGCGGGCGAGGGCAGCGAAGGACAAGATTGTGGCGCTATACGACGAGCGCTTCTTCCGAATGTGGGAATTCTATCTGTGCGGCGGCATCGTCGCGTTCGAAAGCGGCGCCATGTGCAACTATCAGATCCAATATGTGCGCGACCGCCGTGCGCTACCGATCACGCGCGACTATATGGCGGAGGGCGAGGCGAATTACCGGGCGAGTTGATCCGCCCGGCCTCGTCATGATTCACTTGCCGCGCAATTCCGCAACCAGTTGCGGCGCCGGATAGATTTTCTCCAGCGCTTCCTGGACGGCGGCGGTTGAAACGACGACGGTGCGGTTGACCGATCCGTCATAGCCGTAATTCCCGCCGAGACTGTGAATGTTGCCGTCAAAGGCGGCGCCGATCACGCGACCCTGGCGGTCGATCACGGGCGAACCCGAATTGCCGCCGATGATGTCGTTGGTAGTGACGAAGTCGTAGGTCGTATCCATGTCGATCTTCGACCGGTTGGCGATGAAGGCCGGCGGCAAGTCGAACGGGGAAGCGCCGGTTGCCCGGTCGAATGTGCCGCCTAGTGTGGTGCGCGTGGGCACCATTGCTCCACGCTCCCTCCAGCCGGCAACCTTGCCGTAGCTGATCCGCAGCGTGAAGGTCGCGTCGGGATAGACGCTGTCGCCATAAGCGGCGAAGCGCGCATCGGCGAGCTTGGCTCCGGCTGCGGTCAGCGGCGCGTCAACCTGTTCGTCGTAGCGCTTCTGCAATGCGCGGTCGTTGGCATCGAGCGACCGCGCATAGACGATCATCGGGTCGGTCGAGGCATTGATGGCCGCCTGGCCGCCGTCCCACAACGCCTTGCGCACGGCGGGGTCGGCAAGCTTGCTGCCGGTAACCAGCCGTGCGGCCAGGCCTTCCGGCGATTCCTTGCCGAGCAGCAGCTTGGTCTGCGGGTCGTCGGCGCCCAGATATTCGCGCGATTTGCTCAGCGACCATTCCATCATCAGCTGGTCGAGCCACGGGTAGATCGGCTTCTCGTCAAGCAAGCGCTTTTCGACCAGGGGCAGAGCAGAGTCCGAATAGCCGGGGAAGCGCTCGGCATTGGGCTTGCCGCGCTCGGCAGCGGCCCGGACCAGGGTCATGGCGTAGCCGAACAGGTCGCCCTGCGGCAGAGAGTAGCGGTCGGCGACATAGAAGTCGCGATAGGCGCGCATGGCCTTGGCGATGTCCGCCCAGGGATTGCCGATCGCCGGATTGTTCGCGCTTTTGGCCTTGAGCTCGGCCTCAGCGGCGGCCAGCCGGCCGGTGAACGCCGGGTCGTTCAGCGCCTTCACCCTGCCGATATAGACTTTGAGGCTGTTCTCGATGCTGCCGAGCGTTTCGGCCGCCTCGCGCTCCTTCTCCGGGCTCGATTCCATCGCTGCAATCAGCCGGCCGCGAAGCTCCGAATAGGTCGCCAGCGTGATCGGTAGCGCCAGCTCCCGCTGGAACGCCAGCTGCTCGGAGGTGAAGAGGCGCTGCGTCGATCCCGGGTTCCCAACGACGAAGGTAGCCTCTCCGTCCACTGGCTTCCGTGGGCTCCAGTCGAGATGCTGCGGCGTCGCTACCGGCCGACCGTCCTCATAGGCGCGCAGGAAGCTGGCATCGAGCGAGTAGCGCGGAAAGTTGAAATTGTCGGGATCGCCGCCGAACTGCGCCGCCTGGGCTTCGGGCGCCCAGACCAGCCGTACGTCGGAATATTTGCGATAGCTGTACAGCTTGTACTGGCCGCCGCCGTACAGCGAGACGACCTGGCAGCGGGTCTTTGCGGTGTCGGGGCAGCCTTCCTTCTCAAGCTGGGCGACGATCGCCGAGCGCGCCTTGACCGCGGCCTCGCCCGTGGCAGTGCCGATCGCGGCCTTCACCTGCGGAGTGACATCCTTGATCGAGGTGACGACCTCGGCCTGCTGGCCGGCGCACTTCTTTTCTTGCTCGCGGTTGCGGGCAGTGAATCCGCTTCTGAGAATGTTATTTTCAGCGGTCGAGTTCTCTTCGACACAATGGGCAACGCAGTGATGGTTGGTCAGGATCAGGCCGGCGTCCGACACAAAGCTGGCCGAGCATCCGCCGGTCAGGCGAACGGAGGCCGACCGAACCTTGTCGAGCCAGGCCTGGTCCGGAGCCCAGCCATAATTGGCGCGCATCTTGGCGGCGGGGAAAGCGTCGAAGGTCCACATGCCTTCGTCGGCCATCGCCGCCGACAAGGGCAGCGATGCGCCTGCCAGGAAAGTGATGGCACGCAGCGAGCGAGACACTCGAGACATTGGCGAAAGGCTCCTCCTGATCGCCGCGCAACGTGCATGAAAAAAGGCCCGGCGCAAGCACCGGGCCCGACATAAGGCAGAAAAGCGGTAGCCTCAGCTTCCGTCCTTCTTTTCCTCGCGCATCCGTTTGATCAGCGCCGGCCGGCCGGCCCGGCGCTCTTCGCGCGTCACCTGGCCGTCCTTGTTGGCGTCCATCCGGTCGAAATGTTGGAGCGCCATCGTCTCGGCTTCGGCCAGGGTGATCTGGCCGTCGCTGTTGGTGTCGGCCATGACGATCATTCGGCCGCCGAAGCCGCCGTGATGCCTCATGACGAAGCGCCGGACGTCCCTGCCCTCCTTCGGAGCGCCTTCCTTGATTTCCTCGCGGCGCACGATTCGGCGCTCGATGCGTTCCTCGCGCGCCTGGGTGAATTCGTCGCGGCTGATCGAACCATCCTTGTTGGAGTCGAGCCGTTCGAATGCCGCATTGGGATCGCGGCCGGGTCCATCGAGCCGATGCTCGAAGCGGTGGACTTTCCCATCGCCGGCCAGCTTCGTGCGCCTTTGCTCCAACTCTGCCGTGGTGATGGCGCCATTCCGGTCGGCGTCCATCTTGCCGAAATGCTCGCGAACCATCGCGATCGTTTCGGCGCGGGTCATCACCTTATCATGCATCGGGTGAGCCATCGGTGCGGGCGGTGCCGGAGGCGCCACCGGCGCGGGCGACGGCGTTTGCGCCAGCACTGCAGTTGCGGCCAGCAGCGTGGCCGCGGCGATCAGTGTCTTCATCATGGGCAAGCCCCTCCTCATCAGAAGCTCGTGTGGCCTAATTTAACAAAGCTGTATCGCGCTTGAATGCCAGGCCGCATGGTGCAATGGCGCGCGCGACTTTCGCTCTAGCAGAATAAGGCTCCAATGGCCCAGAATCCTCGCCCGCAAATCGACCGCGTCGTGCTCGCCTTTTCGGGCGGCCTCGACACGAGCGTGATCCTTAAATGGCTGCAGCAGACCTATGGCTGCGAGGTGGTGACGTTCACAGCCGACCTCGGCCAGGGCGAAGAATTGGGGCCGGCACGGCACAAGGCCGAGCTGATGGGGGTGAGGCCCGAACATATCTTCATCGACGACCTGCGCGAGGAATTTGTCCGCGATTACGTCTTCCCGATGATGCGCGCCAATGCGCTTTACGAGGGACTCTACCTGCTCGGCACGTCGATCGCCCGGCCGCTGATCGCCAAGCGGCAGGTCGAGATTGCGCGCCAGGTCGGCGCCGACGCGGTCAGCCATGGCGCGACCGGCAAGGGCAATGACCAGGTGCGTTTCGAGCTCGGCTATTATGCGCTGGCACCCGACATCAAGGTCATCGCTCCCTGGCGCGAATGGGATTTGACCAGCCGCACGGCTTTGATTGATTTCGCCGAGAAGAACCAAATCCCGGTGCCCAAGGACAAGCGCGGCGAGAGCCCCTTCTCGACCGATGCCAATTTGCTGCACACCTCGTCGGAAGGAAAGGTGCTCGAGGACCCCTGGGCCGAGGTTCCCGACTATGTCTTTTCGCGTACCGACGACCTGGTCGCCGCGCCCGATACGCCGGAAGAGATTATGATTGAGTTCAAGGGCGGGGACGGCGTCTCGGTAAACGGCGACGCGCTTTCGCCGGCGGCGTTGCTGACCAGGCTCAACGAGCTCGGCAAGCGCCACGGCATTGGCCGGCTTGACCTGGTCGAGAACCGCTTCGTCGGCATGAAGAGCCGCGGCATGTATGAGACCCCTGGCGGCACCATTTATCATGCTGCGCACCGGGCGATCGAGCAGCTGACGCTCGACCGCGGCGCCGCGCACCTCAAGGACGAGCTGATGCCGCGCTATGCGGAGCTGGTCTACAACGGCTTCTGGTTCTCGCCGGAGCGGGAGATGCTGCAGGCGGCGATCGACCATAGCCAGGCCAAGGTCGATGGCACGGTGCGGATGAAGCTCTACAAGGGCGGCGTCCATGTCACCGGCCGCAAGTCGCCGCACAGCCTCTATAGCGAGAAAGTGGTGACCTTCGAAGACGACGCCGGCGCCTATGATCAACGCGACGCCGAGGGCTTCATCAAGCTCAACGCGCTGCGCCTGAGATTGCTCGGGAGGCGCGACCGCGCGTGATGCGCGCGCCGCAACTTGTCGCCGAAACGCCCGCGGCAGCCCCGCTGCCGAAGGGAGCGCCGCGTCCCTGGTGGGAGGGCCGGCCGTTCGTCGCTGCAATGATCCTGCTGGCGTTCGTGCCGCTGCTCTATCCGGCGATCCCGCCAATCGTCGACATCGGCGGCCATATGGGCCGCTACAAAGTCGCCGCCGACCTGGCTTCGAGCCCGACACTCCAGCAATGGTTCAGCTTCCGGTGGCTGCCGATCGGCAATCTCGGCGTCGACCTGCTGGTGGTGCCCTTGTCCAAGCTGATCGGGATCGAACCGGCGACGAAGCTGGTCGTCATGTCGATCCCGCCGCTGACCGTGGCCGGCATGCTGTGGGTCGCGCGGGAGGTGCACAATCGCCTGCCGCCGACGGTCGCATTTGCACTGCCGCTGGCGTTCGGCCATCCGTTCATGTTCGGCTTCGTCAATTTCGCGCTGTCGATGGCGCTGGCGCTGCTGGCGTTCGGCCTGTGGCTGCGGCTGGGACGGCTGGGGAAGCCAGGACTCCGCGCCGCGCTGTTCGTGCCGATCAGCTTCATCGTCTATTTCGCCCATACGTTCGGTTGGGGCATGCTCGGCCTGCTGTGCTTTTCCGCCGAAGCGGTGCGGCAGCATGACCGCGGCCAAAGCTGGTGGATGGCCGGGCTGAGGGGAGCCTTCCATGCCTTGTCGATGGCCCTCCCGGCGCTGATGGTCCTGCTGTGGCGGAGCGAGGCTACCGGTGGATTGACCCGTCGTTGGTTCGATTGGGACTATAAATGGGAATATCTGCTGCGCATGTTCCGCGACCGGTGGGAGACATTCGACATCGCCTGCGCGGCGATCGTGTTGGCGGTGCCGGTCTTCGCGCTGATCCACCCGCGGCTGACACTGTCGCGCAACCTTGCCTTTTCAGGATTGGTGCTGGCCGCGACCTATGTCCTGCTGCCGCGCATCGTATTCGGATCGGCATATACCGACATGCGCCTGGTTCCATTCGCCGCGGCGATGTTCGTGCTGGCGGTGCGCTTCAAGGCCGAGACTCGCTACCCCTTGGCGAAATGGCTGGCGATTGCTGCGGTCGGCTTCATGGTCGTGCGGGTCGGGGCGAATACCATCAGCCTGGCGATTGCCGGGCGGAAACAGGCCGAGCAGCTCGGGGCGCTCGACCACATCGAATATGGCTCCCGGCTGGCGGTTCTGGTGTGGGATGAGTGCGAACAATGGCCACTCCGCCGGTCGGATCACCTGGGAGCGATCGCCACCGTTCGCAAGGAAGCCTATACCAACGATCACTGGCCGATGGCCGGCGCGACCCTGCTCAAGGTTCGTTACCCGGCGGCCAGCTGGTTTCAGCGCGACCCGTCGCAAATCGTTCGCGATCCGGGTTGCCGGCACGAAGGCTGGGCGGTGCGCGCGGCCCTCAACAACTTGCCGCACGAGGCGTTCGACTATCTCTGGCTGATCGACATGCGCCCGATCCCGCGGGATTGGGTCGACGGCTGGGAGCCAGTGTGGGCGACGCAGGACTCGATCCTGCTGAAGAATGTCCCGCTCAACGTGGACGGCGAAGCACCGCCACCAGGCTCACGCCAAACGGCATCGGCACGCGGCCGATAAGCGACCGCTCCAGCCCGAACACCGTGTCGAGGATCGCGTTGACCGGCGCCGACGGCATGGCGTCGTCGCTGTCGTCCTTGCCGGTCAGCTTGCCGGCCAGCCGTACCGCCGCGATCGGCGGGAACAGCAGGCTGTTGAACGGTGAGAGGAGCTCGATTTCAAATCCGGCGCCCTCAGCCAGCGCGCGGATCTCATGCTTGCGGTAGCGGCGATGGTGATGGTGCGCGACGTCGTGCGCGCTCCACATCCAGGGATTGATCGGGACGGTCAAAAGCAAGGCGCCACCGGTCTTCAGCAGCTGATAGATCGATTGCAGCGAACCCTTGTCGTCGGGCACATGCTCGAGCACGTCCAGCAGCGCGATCAGGTCATAACTGTCCGCCGGGAACATGGAGAGATCGGGTAGGGCCGCTTCGACCACTGGCCGGCCGAGCCGCTCGCTGGCCAGCTCCCGCGCCACTGGATCGAGCTCGCTCGCTTCGACTGCGCCGAAGCGCGACAGCATGGCGAGGTTATGGCCGGTGCCTGCGCCGAGCTCGAGGATGCGAGCGTCCCTCGGCGGCTTCACGATCCGCTCGATGATCCCGTCGAGGATTCGCCGACGGGCGGTGAACCACCAGTGACGGCTGTCGAGCTGGGCCATCTGCTCATAGACCTTGCGCTCCATCAGTCGCCGCCCACCGTTTCGCGGATCACGTAGAGGGGGCGACCCTTGGTCTCGGTCAGGATGCGGCCGACATATTCGCCGAGCACACCGAGCGACAGGAGCTGCAGTCCGCCGAGAAACAGGACGGCGACCATCAGCGAGGCATAGCCGGGGACGTCGATGCCGGAGGTCAGGGTGATGATGATGATGTAGACGGCGTAGGCGAGCGCACCCAGGGCGACGAAGGCGCCCAAATAGCTCCACACCCTCAGCGGCAGCGTCGAAGCGGAAGTGATGCCGTCGATCGCGAGCGTCCATAGCTTCCAGTAATTGAACTTGGTCTTGCCGATCTTGCGCTCTTCACGGTGGTAGAGGACCGCTGCCTGCTTGAAGCCGGCCCAGGCGAACAATCCCTTCATGAAGCGGTTGCGTTCGGGCATGCGCCGGATGACGTCCACCACCTTGCGGTCGAGCAGGCGAAAATCGCCGGCATGCTCCGGAATCTTGTCATGGCTCAGCCAGTTGTGGGCACGATAGTAGAGGTCAGCGGTCAGCCGCTTGGGCAGGCTGTCGGTCTCGCGATTGTCGCGCACCCCGTAGACCACGTCGAAGCCTGCGCGCCACTGGGTGATCATGCTCGGCAGCGCCTCCGGCGGGTCTTGCAGGTCGACGTCCAGCGGGACCACGGCCAACCCGCGCGCGGCGTCGAGTCCGGCCGACAGCGCAGCTTCCTTGCCGAAGTTCCGGGACAGCGAAACCGCCCGGATGCGGGGGTCCTGGGCATTTGCCTGGCGGATGATTTCAAGCGTCCTGTCCTCGCTGCCGTCATCGACGAACAATATCTCGAACGACTTCGAGGCCGGATCCTCGACCGCTTCCAGCACCGGAATTAAACGGGCGAGGCAGGGCCCGATTGCTTCCTCCTCATCCTTGACCGGGATGATCAGCGTGAATTCGACTGCGCTCATGCGTAGACGAACCGCCGATGCAAGGCGAAGGTCAAGAGCGGCGTCAAAAACACCATCGGGATGGTGGGCCACCAGGTCGGACCGCCGAGCTCTTTGACCAGCAGCCAGATGAAGAGCTGGTTGACGAGGAAGCCGAGCACGTTGATCGCGAAGAAGCGGCCCATGCGGATGTGATGCCGGTCCCGCTCGCCATGCCCCCTGAAGCTATATTCGCCATGGGTGATGTAGCTGATGCCGGAAAAGACCAGGAAGACGATGCCGTAGCTGACCATCGGATCGATGTGCAGCAAATCGGTGATCGCCCAATAGCTGCCGGCCGCCGCCAGCGTGATGGCCAGGCCGGCGAGGCCATAACGCACCAGCTGCAGCAGCACCGCCCGGCGTTCGTGGCCGAGATTATCAAGGGCCGACTGGATCATCGGCTTGCTCTGTAATGTTTCGCCGCTAGGACACAATGCGAGATTTCGGCGGGGTGACGGGATGAGCGAGGGGGTGTTTCGGCGGTTGGAGCGGACGGTCCCGGACTTGTTCTTCCGCCACTGGCGCTCGGTTCTGGTAATTGCCTGGCTTATCTATGTCCTGGTCATCGTCGCCAGCCGCTGGATCCCGATCCAGGCGCTCGCCCTGCCCGATACCGACGACAATCTCCGGCTGGCGCAAGTCCGTGCCTGGCTTGGCGGACAGGGTTGGTACGACCTCGTCCAGCACCGCTTCGATCCGGCCCATGGCGGGGGCAACATCCATTGGTCCCGGCTGGTCGACTTGCCGATCGCGGCCCTCATCCTGCTTCTGCAGCCGCTGGTCGGCGGGGCTAATGCGGAGCGTATCGCGGTCGCGGTGGCGCCCCTGATCCCGCTCCTGCTGCTGATGTTCTCGCTCGCGCTGACGATGAAGCGGCTGGTCGATGACAAGGCCTGGCCGCTGCCGATCATCGGCCTGCTTAGCGCCTATTCGACGATCGGCATGTTCGCGCCACTGAGGATCGACCATCATGGCTGGCAGCTGGCCTTCCTCGCCCTGGCGATCAGCGGCATGGCCGATCCCCGGCGGGCGCGCGGCGGCGCGGTGCTGGGCGTCGCCTCGGGCCTGTCGCTGGCGATCGGGCTGGAAATGCTGATCTACCTCGCACTGCTGGGCGGAGCGACGGTGCTGCTGTGGGTGTCCGATCGCGATCAACGCGATCGATTGGCGGCCTATGCGGCTTCGCTTGTGGCCAGCACCGGCTTGGCATTTCTGCTGTTCGCGTCCGAGGCCAATCGGCAGGCGGTGTGCGACGCGCTGTCGCCGGTGTGGCTGAGCGACGCCGCCGTCGGTGGCGCGGTGATGTTGGGACTGTCGCGGCTAAAGCTCGACGGCTGGAAGGCGCGATTGGGTGCCGCGGCCTTGGCCGGCGCCGCGCTGGCCGGGTTCCACGCCATCGCCTGGCCGCACTGCCTCCAGCGGCTCGAAGGCGTCTCGCCCGAAGCGACCGAGCTGTGGCTCGACCATGTCCGGGAGGCGAAGCCCTTCTATCGTCACAGCTGGCGGATCGGCGCGATCGCGCTGGCGCTGCCGGTGACTGCTCTGTTCGGGTGGGGACTGCTCATCTGGAAGGCGTGGAGGCGTGGGCCGGAGGGCGGTGATCTCCTGCGCAGGACGATGGCCGTTGCCTTGCCGGCGGTAGCTGCGCTGGCTCTGCTGTTCTGGCAAACGCGGGCGGCACCTGCGGCTCAGATGATGGCGCTGCCCGGCGCCACCGCATTGGTCGTCCTGATCGTCGGACCATGGTTCCGCGCGCCCGAGCAGTGGAAGCATATCGTCGCCATTTTGCTCGCGGTGCTCGCCTTCGGTGCAGCGGTTCCGGTCGCGCTGAAGCTGGTTCCCGGCGAAAAGGGCAGCGCCGCCAGGGCAAGGGTGGCCAAGGCCAACCGGAACTGCCCGAGCATTGCGGCGCTGGCGCCGATCAATGCCCAGCCCGAGGGCACCATTTTTACCTTCATCGATCTCGGGCCGCGGCTGATCGTCGCCACTCACCATGATGCGATCGGTGGACCCTATCATCGCAACGACCAGGCCATCGCCGACGTGATGAAGGCGTTCCGGGGCGACGAGCGCCAAGCGCATCGAATCGTCACCGAGTATCGCAGCGACTATCTGATGATCTGTCCGGACATGTCGACGGCGACAATTTTTATGTCCGAGGCGCCGGGCGGCTTCTACGGCCAGCTGGTGAGGGGCAAGGTTCCGGCCTGGCTGGAGCCGATCGAGCTGCCGAAAAATTCCCCGTTCAAAATGTGGAAGGTGCGACGCGACCGATAGGGTGTTCCAGCGCATCGGGTAGGATTCCCCACGAGGGAAAGTTGATGAAGTTGACGCCATCGCGAGCTTTTGCGGCAAGCCCGGCCATACGGGCCATTAGAGTGAGGACGATGTCAAAGAGCCGCACCAAGCCGCATCGCAAATCAAATCCTACATTGGAAGCAAATAGGATTTCGGCCGGCCTCTAGGCTCCGGCAAGTCCGGGCAGGGCGCGCTCAAGCCCGTCGAGCACGAACTGGGCCGCTAGCGCGGCAAGGATCACGCCGAGGATGCGGGTGATCATCGCTTCCAGCTTGGCGCCGATCAGCTTCATCAACGGGCCGGCGAGCAATAGCGCAAACAGGGTCAGCAGAAGCACCAAGGTCAGCGCCGACAAGACGATCAGATCCTCGATCAGCGTATCGGCGCGCGCGGTCAGCAGCATGATCGAGGCAATCGAGCCGGGTCCGGCAATCATCGGGATGGCCATCGGGAAGACCGAAATGTCCTCCGCTTCAGGGGTTCCCTTGATCTCCTCGGCCCGCTCCTCGCGCCGCTCGGTCCGCCGTTCGAACACCATGTCGAGCGCGATCATGAACAGCATGATCCCGCCCGCCAGCCGGAAGGCGGACAGGCTGATTCCGAGCGTCCGTAGCAACGGCTCGCCGAGCAGCGCGAAGAATAGCAGGATGCACCAGGCGACCAGCGCGGATCGGATGGCCATGCTCCGGCGATGGGCGGCATCGGTCCCGGCGGTCAGCGAGGCGAAGATCGGCGCGCAGCCCGGCGGGTCGATGATCACCGCGAGGGTTATGAAAGCGGTGGTAAACAGCTCGATCATTGCGCCGGAATGTTGTTGTCTAGAACCCAGGCATAGTCACGCCCGTACCACATGAAGACGCGGAGCCGGTGATCGCCGTTCTTTTCGACCTTCCAGTCCCAGCCCAGCGTTTTGTCAGCAGATTCGCCCCGGCCATGGTCCTCGGGCGTGGTGCGCGCTTTCCCCGGCGAAAGCGGCGGCGGCGGACTGACGGGGGCCCCAGGCGCTTTGGGGCGACAAGTCGCGCGGACGATCTGCGGGCGCTGTGGTGCGCGGGGCGGCTTACCTTCCGGCGGGCCGCCATTATCGTAGACCCAGCGCCATTGGCCCTTATCCCGTTGCCAGACCGTGGTGAAGCTGCCGTAATGCGTCCCATCGGGTCGGAAGGCGGGACCGGTGTTCACGGCGGTGCGCCCGTCGCATGAAACGAAGCTTCGTATCGGCCACCATTCTACGGCCCTTGGCGGATTCTTCCGGTCTTTGAGGAAGCTGTGCGCCCATACAGCCTGTGGCGTAAATAGTACCGCAGTGTCGTCGGCCCATTTGGCGAAGGCGGTCCATTGGCCGAGCCGTTGCGCATCGCGGGCGAAAGCTCGTTCGGCATCGACCGCCGTCGGGGCTGGCGCGGCGGCGAGCAGCAAGGCGCTGATCATATGTCCTCCGGCAGTTTATGGCCGTCGCGCCGGGCGGCCGACACCATCGTGTTGCGGATCAAGCAGGCGATCGTCATGGGTCCGACCCCGCCCGGAACGGGGGTGATTGCGCCTGCCACTTCGCTCGCCGAAGCGAAATCGACGTCGCCCACTAGCTTCGACTTGCCGTCCGCAGTGGGGATGCGGTTGATGCCGACGTCGATCACGGTCGCGCCGGGCTTCAGCCAGGCGCCCTTGACCATCTCCGGCCGGCCGACGGCGGCAACAACGATGTCCGCCCGGCGGGCCACGTCCGGCAGATCGTGGGTACGGCTGTGGGCAATCGTCACCGTGCAATGATCGCCGAGCAGCAGCAGCGCCATCGGCTTGCCGACGATGTTGGAGCGGCCGATCACCACCGCCTCCTTGCCGCTTAGGTTGCCCAGATCGGCGCGCAGCAGCTTGAGGCAGCCCAGTGGCGTACAGGGCACGAAGCCGTCGATGCCGATCGCCAGCCGGCCCGCATTCACCGGATGAAAACCGTCGACATCCTTGTCCGGATCGATGCTGGTCAGCACCTTGTTGGAGTCGATATGCGCCGGAAGCGGCAGCTGGACCAGGATGCCGTCGACGCTCGGGTCGATATTGAGCCGCTCCACCAGCGCCAGCAGCTCGGATTCGCTGACATCGGCAGGCAGCTTATGCTCGAAGCTCTCCATGCCGGCTTCGATGGTCGCCTTGCCCTTGTTGCGGACATAGACTGCGCTGGCGGGGTCCTCGCCCACCAGCACGACGGCCAGGCCCGGCGCGCGGCCCGTCGCGACCCGGAATCTGGCGACTTCGACCGCCACCTCGGCCCGCAGGGCTGCCGCGGCGGCCTTGCCGTCGATGATCCTTGCGCTCACATCAGCGTCGCGCTGGTCTCCAGCGCGAGTCCCTCATTCAGCTTGCGAAGGATCTGGATCGCCAGAATGAGGACGATCGGCGAAAAGTCGATCCCGCCGAAATCGGGCATGATGCGACGGATCGGCCGGTAAAGCGGCGCCGTGATCCGTTCGAGCGTATCGACCACGGTGCGGACGAAATCGCTTTGCCGGTTGATGACGTTGAACGCCACCAGCCAGCTGAGGATGACCTGGATGATGATGATCCACAGCAAAAGCTGGAGGATCATGTCGACGATACCGAAGAGCGCGTAAAGCATGGCGGCAGGCTTAGCCGCGACCGCCGCAGTGCACAATCACCACGCTTCAGGCTAGGGGGCGAACCGCTCGCGCTCGGCCTCCGCCAGGATCAGCGCGAAATCCTCATCGGGATCCATCCATTCGGCAACCGGCGTCCAGCCGCCCGCAAGCAGCAATAGCCGGGCGCCGCGCGGGCCATATTTGTGGCTGTTCTCGGTGTGGATCGACTGGCCGTTCCTGAAGGCGAAGGTCCTTCCGTCGATCGCGAATTCGACGTCACGCACCGCGACCAGGTGCATCTCGATCCGGCCGAGCATATCGTTCCACCGCGCCTGATGGCGGAAGGCTTCGATCGGAATATCCGCGTCCAGCTCACGGTTGATCCGGCGAAGCAGATTGAGGTTGAACTCGGCGGTGACTCCTTCGGGATCGTCATAGGCCGCGATCAGCCGCTCGACACCTTTGACCCGGTCCATGCCGATCAGCAGCTTCGCTCCCGTCCCGAGAATCTGCCGGAAATGGCGCAGCAGGTCGGTTGCGCTTTGCGGGACGAAATTGCCGATGGTCGAGCCGGGGAAGAAGCCCAGCCTGGGCAGGCCGTCAATCTCGGCGGGAAGCGCGAAGTGGTTGGTGAAGTCGGTTTCCACCGGGAAGACGGCGATGTCGGGGAATTGGCGATCTACCACATCGGCGCTTTCGCGCAGATAGTCGCCGCTGATGTCGACCGGAACATAGGCCCTGGGCTTCGCTTCACGCAGCAGGATCGGGGTTTTGGTTGCGCTTCCGGCGCCAAATTCAACCACCGCGCAGGCCGGCGCAACCAGCCGCGCAATTTCGGGCATCTTGCCCTCGAGCAGCGCGGTTTCGGTGCGGGTCGGATAATAGGCCGGCAATCGGGTGATCTCGTCGAACAGTTCCGACCCGCGCCGGTCGTAGAGCCAGCGCGCCGGGATGGCGGGGATCGGTTCGGACAGCCCGTTGAGCACATCGGCGCGGAATGCCGGATCGACTTTCTCAAGCGTCTTTAGCAAGGCGCACCCCCGTAAATTGCCAGCGCGCGGCGGGCGGGAAGAAATTGCGGTAGCTGGCGCGTGAATGACCACGCGGAGTCGCGCAGCTGGCGCCCTTCAGGACCATCTGCCCGATCATGAACTTGCCATTATATTCGCCGACCGTGCCTTCCTCGGGCCTGAAGCCGGGGTAGGGGAGGTAGGCCGAGCCGGTCCACTGCCAGACATCGCCGAACGGTCCGCCGCCCGGCTTGGGCAATACCGCACCGGCATGGTCGAGCTGATGGCCGAGGTTCGGATCGGCGGACGCAAAGGCGGCTTCCCATTCCGCCTCGGTCGGAAGCCGCGCGCCGGCCCAGCGGGCGTAGGCGTCGGCTTCGTAATAGCCGACATGAGCGACCGGTGCGGCGCGGTCGATCTCCCGACGACCGGCTAGGGTGAAATGCGTGCCGTCTTCGTGCCAGTAGAGCGGGCGATCAATCGCCTCCCGCTGGAGCCAATCCCAGCCTTCGCTGAGCCACAGGGTTGGCGTGCGATAGCCTCCATCCTCAACGAACTGCATCCATTCGCCGTTGGTGACGCAGCGGTTGGCGATGCGGTGGGGGTGAAGCAGTGTCTGGTGCCGCGGCCGCTCGCAATCGAAGGCAAATCCGCTTTTGGGCGCGCCGATATCGACCAGCCCCTCGCAGCCGTCGATCCAGCCTAGCGGCTCGACCGCGTGGCAAGGCGCGGGGTCGAGCTTTGCATAGGCCGGCTCAAGCGGATTCTCGGCAAAGGTCGCCAATATGTCGGTCAGGAACAGCTCCTGATGCTGCTGCTCGTGATGGATTCCCAGCTCGACCAGGGTCAGTGCCTCTGGCGGGAGATTGGGGAGTGCGGCCTGCAGCGCCTCGTCCACCTGGGCGCGCCATTGTCGAACTTCATCGAGGCTGGGTCGGCTGAGCATTCCGCGCCTGGGCCGCGCATGGCGCTCGCCCTCGCCTTCGTAATAGCTGTTGAACAGATAGGGCCAGCGCTCGTCGTACAGCCGATAGCCGGGCACGAAATCGCGCAGGATGAAGGTTTCGAAGAACCATGTGGTGTGCGCCAGATGCCATTTTGCGGGTGAGGCATCGGGATGCGGCTGGATGGTCGCATCGGCATCGGACAGCGACGCCGCAAGGTCGAGCGTCAAGGCCCGCGTCGCGGCCAGCCGCTGCGCCAGATTTGCGCCCTTTGCTTCGTCGGACCGAGCCATTCCGCCTCCGTCGGGAGGATATCGTTCTACACCTGTTCCATTACAACTAGGAGTCGCGAGTTGCCCCGGGCCGCCACAGCACGTCACCCCCTTCTGCGGCGGCCAGATGGCGTGCGGCGACGAACAGATGATCGGACAGACGGTTGAGATATGCCAGCGCATCGGCATTGATCGGCGCCGTCTCGTGCAGCGCCACCGCGGCCCGCTCGGCCCGTCGCACCACGCAGCGGGCCTGGTGGAGGAGCGCGACCGCCATCGACCCGCCGGGCAGGATGAAACTGGTGAGTGGATCAAGCGACGCGTTCATGGCGTCGATCTCGCCTTCCAGCCGCTCGACCTGCCGAGCGACGATCCTCAGCGCATGCTCTTCGAACTCCGTCCCGAACGGCGTGGCGAGATCGGCGCCAAGGTCGAACATTTCATTCTGGATGCGGCGGAGCCGGTCGGCCATCTCGCCCGGCTGAAGCGCCGCGATGGCGCTGCCGATCGCACTATTGGCCTCGTCGACCTCTCCGATCGCCACCATCCGTGCCGAGGATTTGGCGACGCGACTGCCGTCGACCAGCCCGGCCGAGCCGCCATCGCCGGTGCGCGTATATATTTTGTTGAGCTTGACCAGAAGGAGTGCCCCTTATTCCCGTCCGCCGCCGGCCATGAACAGGATCAGGATGACGATGACGATCGCGATGCCCTGATAGAGCACGCGCTTCTGCATATAGCCCTGCTGGACTTCGCCGGTGACATCCTTGCCCTGGGCCATGGCGATCACGCCGCGCACCAGCACATAGGCAACCGCAGCCATGGCGATGATCAGCAGAATGAAGAGGAATGTGTTCATGAAGGCGCTCTACGCCTGGCTCAGTCGAAATCCTAGGGGGAGGCGGCCCTTGAGCAATTCGGCGGCTAGCGCTCGTCCGTCGACGCCATTCTCGCGCATCGCCTCCAGCGTCGGCGCCCGGTCGCGCTTGGCGAGGCGGCGGCTATCCTCATGGGTAACGAGCGGATGGTGCAGATAGGTCGGTTCGGGCAGGCCGAGCAGGATTTGCAGCAGCCGCTGGGTCGGGGTCGAGGGCCGCAGATCCTCGCCGCGCACCACCAGCGTAACGCCCGACGCCGCGTCGTCGACGACGCACGCCAGATGATAGGAGGATGGCGCATCCTTGCGCGCGAGAATGGCGTCGCCAAAGTCGGCCGGCTTGCTCTGAAACTGCGCTCCGCCTTCTTCCGTCCAGCGCGGCAACCCAGCAAGTTCGAGCGCTTTGGCGCAATCGAGCCGCCAGCAATGGGGCGTCGCGGCGCGCCGTTCGGGATCGTCGGGAAGCGGCCGGCACGTGCCGGAGTAGAGGCTGCCCGCGTCGCCATGCGGAGCGGTCAGCGACTGGGCGATTTCGGCCCGCGTGCAGAAGCAGGCATAGACGAGACCCTGGTCCTTGAGCTTCTCGAGAGCTTCGGCATAGGCAGCCGTCCGCTCGGACTGGACCAGCGCATCGCCGTCGTGGGCAAGGCCCAACCACTCCAGATCCTCGAAGATGCCGGCGACGAATGCCGGCCGGCACCTTCCCGTATCCAGATCCTCGATCCTGAGGCGGAATTTGCCGCCGCTCGACTTGGCATGGGCGTGCCCCAGCGCTGCGGAAAAGGCGTGACCGAGGTGGAGCCGCCCGGACGGCGAAGGGGCGAAACGTGTGACTTTCAGGACTCACTCCGTGCTAAAGGCGTGTCTGGCGACTCTTGACGATGATTCGCCACTTGTGGTGTCATGCCATCGTCACCTCGGGTTGGCATCCGGGGTCGCAGACGGAAAGACGGGCCTTCGAGCCGCCGGTCTCCCGCCAAGGTCCCGCAAGCCTGGCAAGCGGCGGGATGGTGCGACAAGGCCGGAGGCGCGGTGTTCGAGGCTCATGGAGTCAGACGAACGCTGGAGAGACTTGCGCCGTGTACCATTCCGACCTCATTCGCCATCCGGACAGCTGCCCGGCGCTGGTGCTCAACGCCGATTACACGCCCTTGAGCTATTATCCGTTGTCGCTGTGGCCGTGGCAGACGGCGATCAAGGCGATGTTCCTGGAGAAGGTCGATATCGTCGCCCACTATGATCGGGAGGTGCACAGCCCTTCGGCATCGCTCAAGCTGCCGTCGGTCATCGCCCTTCGCCAATTTGTGCGGCCGAACGAATATCCGGCCTTCACGAGATTCAACCTCTTCCTCCGCGATCGCTTCCGCTGTGTATATTGCGGGTCGCCAAAGGAGCTGACCTTCGACCATGTCGTGCCGCGCGCCCAGGGCGGGCGGACCAGCTGGGAGAATGTCGCGACCGCCTGTGCCCCGTGCAACCTCAGGAAAGGCGGCCGCACGCCGCGCCAGGCCGGGATGCATATCGAGCGGGAGCCGATCCGCCCGACCAGCTGGCAGCTGCAGGATCGCGGCAAGAGCTTTCCGCCCAATTACCTTCACCAGAGCTGGCGCGACTATCTTTATTGGGATGTCGAACTGGAGCCCTAAACGGCCCGTTAACCAATTCCGTTCATTAGGGCAGGATGCAGATCGACCCGGCTCCACCGTCAAATCACGGCAGCGGCAACGCCCGCCTGCTCATCGTCGAGCCGAACCGAAGCGCGCTCCAGATCATGGCCAAGCGTCTCGGTGAAGCGGGCTACCGGATCATCGCCTGCGACAATGCCGGCAACGCGGCCGCGGAAATGCTCCGAGTGCCAGTCGATCTGGTCTTGGCCGAGCTCAGGATGGACGCCGTGAGCGGGATCGAGCTGACCCGCCGGATCCGCGACGATACGCTGCTCAAGGATACGCCGGTGATCCTGATCACCGGCCGCAGCGACAGCGCCGGCGCCGTCGACGGGTTCGACGCAGGCGCGGACGACGTCGTCGCCAAGCCATTTCATTTCGAGGTGCTCGCCGCGCGCATCGCCCGCCGCATTGCCCGGGCCCGCTCAGTCAAGGAGCTGCGCAGCGACAATGCCGCGCTCGACGCCCGGGTCATTACCCGCTCGATCGAACTGGATGAAATCCGGGCTGCATTCGAGCAGAGCGAAGCCGAGCGACTAAGGCTGCAGCAGCTGGTCAGCCGCGACTAGCGAGAAATTTCTCGATTTTCGGGCTCAGGTCTTCGCGGTCGAGCGCCAGTGCCAAATTAGCCAGCACAAATCCGGCCTTGTCGCCGCAGTCGTGCCGCACCGCGTCGGCCTTGAGCGCATGGAAGGGCTGGTGGCCGATCAGCTGGGCCATGCCGTCGGTCAGCTGGATTTCGCCGCCTGCGCCGCGCTCGCCCTTTTCCAGGATCGCCATCACTTCGGGCTGAAGGATGTAGCGTCCGACGACCGCCAGCCGCGAAGGGGCTTCCGCCGGGCTGGGCTTTTCGACCAGTCCCTTGATCTCGGTCACCGTGCCTATGGTCGCGCCGGGCGTAATGATGCCGTAGCTGCCGGTCTTGTCCGCCGGCACTTCCTGAGCGCAGACGATATTGCCGCCCAGCTCGGCATAGGCGTCCACCATTTGCTTGAGCGCGCCCGGCTTGCCGACCATCAGGTCATCGGGGAGCAGCACCGCGAACGGTTCGTCGCCAACGATATGACGAGCGCACCAGACGGCGTGACCCAAGCCCAGCGGCTGTTGCTGGCGGACGGTGGCGATTTCGCCATAAGCGGTCCGCGAGGGCTCGAGGGCATCAAGGTTCTTGCCCCGCTCGCGCATCGTGGTTTCCAGCTCGAAGCCGATGTCGAAATAATCGTCGAGCGTCGCCTTGCCTCGGCCGGTCACGAAGATCATCTGTTCGATGCCGGCCTCGCGCGCTTCGTCCACGGCATATTGGATCAGCGGCCGGTCGACGACGGTCAGCATTTCCTTGGGCATGGTCTTGGTGGCGGGCAGCAGGCGCGTGCCGAGGCCGGCGACTGGAAAGATCGCCTTGCGGACCGGTTTCATCAGTTTTGCGGTTCCTGTGCGGTGGCAGGCTCTTCAGCAGGCGGCGGGACCGCCTCGCCGTCCGGTGGAGGCAGGTCGAAGCGGTCCGGTTCGCGCACGTCGCCGCGCTTACTGAGCTCATCGACCCGCCGCGGATCGGCACGGGTCGGCAGTTCGAGCAGTTCCTCAGCGGTCAAGGCGCGGGCCGCGAGCGCCGGCTTTTGCGGCAGACTCTTGCCGGCCTGCGGCTGCAGGTCGGCAACTCGGCCGCAGGAAGCGAGCGCGAGCGTCAGCATGGCAATGGCGAGGCGCTTCCTCATTTTCCCTCCCGCGCGGCGATCTGGGCGCGCGCCGCGGCGATTGCTTGTCGTACCCGCTCCGGCGCCGTCCCGCCAGCCGAACGGCGCGAGGCGACCGACGCCTCGACCGACAGGCGAGGCAGCAGGCGCTCGTCGATCCGCGGATCGATCGCCCTCAGCTCGTCGAGCGTCAGCTGGTCGAGCGCCTTGCTGGCCTCCTCGGCAGCGGCAACCGCCCGCCCGGCGATGTGATGCGCTTCGCGGAACGGGACATCGGCTTCGCTGACCAGCCAGTCGGCAAGATCGGTCGCGGTTGCATGGCCGGCGGCTGCGGCGGCGCGCATCCGATCGGGCACGAACTCGAGATCGGCGATCATCCCGGCCATGGCGGCGAGGCTCAAGGATAGCAGGTCGTGCGCGTCGAACAGCGGCGGCTTGTCGTCCTGAAGGTCCTTGGCATAGGCCAGCGGCAATCCCTTCAGCAGCACCAGCAGCGCGACCAGGTCACCGACAATCCGTGCCGAATGGCCACGCACCAGCTCGGCCGCGTCGGGATTGCGCTTGTTGGGCATGATCGACGATCCGGTCGACCATGCGTCGGGCAATTTGACGAAGCCGAACGGCTGCGATGCCCACAGGATGATTTCCTCCGCCAGCCGCGAGAGGTGGACGGAGCAGAGTGCCGCGGCGTGCAGATAATCGACCACGAAATCGCGGTCGCTGACCGCATCGAGGCTGTTGGCGGTCGGCCGGTCGAAACCGAGCGTCGAGGCGGTGTCATCCCGGTCGATGGGGAAGCCGGTGCCGGCCAGGGCGGCGCTGCCGAGCGGCGATTCATTTATCCTGGCGCGCGCATCGACTAAACGGCTTCGGTCGCGGACCAGCATCTCTCGATAGGCCATCAGATGGTGGCCGAGCGTGACCGGTTGGCCAGACTGCAGATGGGTGAAACCCGGCATGACGCTGCTGGCATGCTCTTCAGCGCGATGGATCAGCACCGACTCCAGCGCCTCGATCCCGGCAACCGCTTCATCCATGGCGTGGCGGACGAACAATCGGAAATCGGTCGCCACCTGGTCGTTGCGCGAGCGGGCAGTATGGAGCCGGCCCGCGGCATCGCCGATCAGCTGCTTCAGCCGGTGCTCGACATGCATGTGGATGTCCTCGAGCGCGGGATCCTCTTGCAACTGTCCCGCCTCGATTTCGGCCGCGACCCTCAGCAACCCATCGTCGATCGCCTCGGCGTCCTCGCCGGAGATAATGCCCTGCTTGGCCAGCATCTCCGCATGGGCCCGGCTCGCGCGGATGTCCTCACGCCACAATCGCTTGTCGACCGCGATGGAGGCATTTATCTCGCGCATCACCGCGGCGGGGCCGCCCGCAAAGCGCCCGCCCCACATTTCATTGGAGTTGCCCGTGCGGCTGATCGTCCCTCTCCTGCTTCTGGCTGCGTCGCCGATGATCGCGGGCTGCGATAGGCAAAAGGCGGACCAGCCTCAAGCGCCGGCGGTCGCGCGGGAGGCCAAGGGGGTCGACCGCAGCCACAAGGGAGAGGCCGCGCCGGCGGTCAAGTTCAACGATCCCGACGGCCGCGAGTTCGACCTCACCAAGTTCAAAGGCACCCCGGTGCTGGTCAATTTATGGGCCAGCTGGTGCGCACCATGCATCAAGGAATTGCCGACCCTGCAGCAACTGGAGCAGGCTCAGGCGAAAGAAGGCAAGCTGGGTGTGATTGCCGTCAGCCAGGACATGGCGCCGCAGGGATCGGTTGAGGAATTTCTTGCCGATCGCGACCTCGGCCGTTTTGCCGCCTATCACGACGCCGACATGAACCTCACATCGGCGCTTAATATCCAGATCATGCCGACCACGATCTTCTACGACGCGCGGGGACGGGAAGTGTGGCGCTACGTCGGCGACCTCGACTGGACCGGCGATGAGGCAACGAAGCTGCTCGCCGAGCTGGACCAGCCGCAAAGGCCTTGAGCAGGCGGCCGTCGATGGCCGCGAGCCCAATGGCGATCAGTGCCAATCCAGCCAAGTCCCGCAGCCCAATCACTTCGCCCAGCACCAGCGCGCCGAGCACGATCGCCACCGGTGGAACCAGCAGGGTGACCAGCAAGGCGTTGGTGGCACCGGCGCGGTCGATCAACCGGAAATAGAGAATATAGGCGAACGCGCTGCAGACCACGGCCAGCGCGGCGATCGCCCCGATTGCTTTCAACGAAGGTAGCGCGTCGAGCCATGGCCGGTCGACTAGCAGCGCAACCGGCAGCATCACCAGCGCACCGGCGGTCAGCTGCCCGGTGGTGACGGAGATCGGCTTGACTCCCATGCCGCGATAGCGCCGGGCCCAGACCCCCGCGAAGGCATAGCAGAGGGCCGCGGCGACGCAGGCCAGCTGGGCCAGCACATTGTTGCCGAGCGAACCAAGCAGCGCCGGACCGATCATCACCGTCACGCCGCCAAAGCCGAGCAGGACGCCGGCGAGCTTGCGCCCGCTTAGTTTCTCATCGTCGGTATAGAGGTGGGCGACGACCACGCCCCAGATCGGAGTGGTCGAATTGAGGATCGCGGCAAGCCCGCTGGCAATATGCGTCTGGCCCCACCCGAACAGGACGAATGGAATGGCATTGTTGAACAGGGCCAGGACGAGAATCGAGCCCCACACCTGGCGCGGCAGTCCGGCCTTTTCGCCCCGCCACCACAGGAATAGCCACATCGCTGCCGCGGCGAGTGTCAGCCGCAGCCAGACATAGGTCAGCGGCTCGACTTCACGAACCGCGACGCTGATGAACAGGAAGGCCGCGCCCCAGATCACCGCCAGGGCAATCAGCGTCAGCCAGTCCGAGCGGTTCATCAGGGTGCGGATCACCGGAGCCTCATTGACGGTCGCCGTCGCGGCCGCTTCCCGCGACTTGCCGTCAAACACATCCTCGCTGAGCGTCGCCATAAGGGAGACTCCTTCTTCCTAATGGCAGGTAGGCGGACTGCTTCTCTCCGGCCAACCAAAGTCAGCTGCACGACAATAAGGTGGGCTTATTTAATCGCGGAGCAGCTCGTTGATCGACGTCTTGGAGCGGGTACGCTCGTCGACCCGCTTCACGATCACCGCGCAGGCCAGGGAAGGGCCGCCTTTGTCGGACGGCAGGCTGCCCGGCACGACCACCGAATAGGGGGGAACGCGGCCATAGATCACCTCTCCGGTCGCCCGGTCGACGATCTTTGTTGATGCACCCAGGAACACGCCCATCGACAATACTGCGCCTTCCTCAACGACCACGCCCTCCGCAACTTCGGAACGGGCACCGATGAAGCAACCATCCTCGATGATGACCGGCCCTGCCTGAAGGGGTTCCAGAACGCCGCCGATCCCCGCTCCGCCGGAAATATGGACGTTGCGGCCGATCTGGGCGCAGCTTCCGACCGTCGCCCAGGTGTCGACCATCGTCCCCTCGCCGACGCGCGCGCCGATATTGACGAAGCTAGGCATCAGCACCGCGCCAGGCGCGACATAGGCGCCGCGGCGGACGATCGCCCCCGGCACGGCGCGGAACGCCGCCTTGGCGAAGCTTTCCGGCCCCCAGCCGAGGAATTTGGACGGGACCTTGTCCCACCAGGGCGCGCCGCCCGGCCCGCCGGGAATCGCCTCCATCGGATTCAGCCGGAAGCTCAGCAGCACCGCCTTCTTCAGCCACTGGTTGACCTGCCATCCGCCGCCGACCTTCTCGGCGACGCGCTCCTCGCCGCTGTCGAGCCTGAGGATCGCTGCCTCGACCGCCTCTTGCAGAGACTCGTCAGTGGGGTTGATCGCGTCGCGATTTTCCCACGCGGCCTCGATTGTCGTCTTGAGGTCGGTCGTCATTCAGCGTCTCCAGTCATTTCCTCAAGCCATTCGCCAACGTCGCTGATGGTGAGGTCGATATAGTCGGGGTGGTGGCCGTGATTGCCGCGTTCCGAGCCATTGTCGACCCACACCGTGGTCATGCCCAGCTCTTTGGCGGGTTTGAGGTTCTGCGCCATGTCCTCGACCATCGCGGCACGGCGAGGATCGATGCCGAATCGATCGACCATCAGCTGATAGCCATGGCGGTCCGGCTTGGGCCTGAGCTCGGCGGCGTGGATGTCGTGCAGCTCGGCGAAATGCGAGGCTACGCCCAGTGCTTCAAGGACTCGGCGCGCATAGGGTTCGTCGGCATTGGTGAAGATCAGCTTGCGGCCGGGCAGCCGGGCGAGGCCGACCGCCAACCGCGCGTCGGGCGAAAGCCGGTCGAGCGGGATATCATGCACATCTTCGAGGAATTCGTGCGGATCGACCTGATGCTCCCTCATCAGCCCGGCCAGCGTCGTGCCATGGGCATGAAAATGAGACTTCTGCACGCGCTTCGCCTCGGTCGAATCCACCCCAAGCAGCCGTTCAATATAGGCGCCCATCCGCTCGTCGATCAGTTCGAATAGCCCGGTGGATGCCGGATAGAGGCAATTGTCCAGGTCAAAGATCCAGTCGCTGACATGAGCGAAGAGGGGCGCGAAGCGGGGATTCATGGGCCGCATGCCTCTAGCGCCGACGATCGCTTCAGCAAAATGAAAGCTTTCGTTAACCATAAGCGATTATCAGAAAGTCGTTAAGTTACAACGGCTTGGCGGGGAGTTGCGTAATGCAGAACCAATTTTTGGCATCGACTGCCTGCGGGTTGATGCTGGCCCTTGGCGCATGTGGCGGCGGCGGTGGCGACGTGGTTTCGACGC
>JALYNQ010000070.1 GCA_030773115.1 Pseudomonadota bacterium | reverse complement strand
GGGTCGAACGGCGCCCCGTCCCCGAACAGCCCCATCCAGCGCGCCGGCAGCTCCGGCATGCCGAGCGCTCCGGCGAGCCGGTCGGAGCCGCTGATCGTCCCATCCGGCGCGATCACCAGCGGCAGTGCGGGCGCCGATTGGAGCAGGACGGCGAGCCGGACATTGTCGCAGATGACGCGGCTGGCCGCCGCCTCGCGCCGCGTGGCGCGGATCCCTGCCCAGACCGCGACCGCCAGCCAGGCGCCCGCGGCGAGCGCGATCAGGGCCGCGGTCAAAGGCGAAAGCGTCATTGCGCCTGTCTAGCGGGCGAGGGTGCGTTGCGGAAGCGGCGGGCGTCTCAAAAACAAAGAGCCGGCGCCGCGACCCGGCTCAGTAGCGGTAATGGTCCGGCTTGAACGGGCCCTCGACCGGCACGCCGAGATAATCGGCCTGCTTCCGGTTCAATTGAGTCAGCTTGACCCCGAGCTTGTCGAGGTGGAGCGCGGCGACCTTCTCGTCGAGATGCTTGGGCAGGACGTAGACGTCGTTGCCGTATCTGTCGCCGCCCGTCCAAAGCTCGATCTGCGCCAGCACCTGGTTGGTGAAGCTCGCCGACATGACGAAGCTCGGATGGCCGGTGGCGTTGCCGAGGTTGACGAGCCGGCCCTTGGAGAGGACGAGGATCTTCTTGCCGTCGGGGAACTCGACCTCGTCGACCTGCGGCTTGATCTCGGTCCACTTCATGTTCTGCAGCGCGCCGATCTGGATCTCGCTGTCGAAATGGCCGATGTTGCACACGATCGCCATGTTCATCATCGCCCGCATATGGTCGAGCGTGAGCACGTCCATATTGCCGGTCGCGGTGACGAAGATGTCGGCGCGCTTGGCCGCCTCTTCCATGGTGACGACCTCATAGCCTTCCATCGCCGCCTGAAGGGCGCAGATCGGATCGACCTCGGTCACCAGCACGCGAGCGCCGCCGTTACGCAGGCTGGCCGCCGAACCCTTGCCGACGTCGCCGAAGCCAGCGACGCAGGCGACCTTGCCGGCCAGCATCACGTCGGTCGCCCGGCGGATGGCGTCGACCAGGCTTTCCTTGCAGCCGTAGAGATTGTCGAACTTCGACTTGGTGACGCTGTCGTTGACGTTGATCGCCGGGAACGGAAGCTTGCCCTGCTTGGCGAGGTCATAGAGGCGGTGGACGCCGGTGGTGGTCTCTTCGGACACGCCCTTCATGTTCTCGACCGTCTTGGTGAGGTAGCCCGGGCGCTCGGCGAGGAAGCGCTTCAAGGTGGCGACGAAGATTTCCTCTTCCTCATTCTGCGGCGTGAACAAGGTCTCGCCTGCTTCGACTCGCGCGCCCCATAGCGCGAACATGGTCGCGTCGCCGCCGTCGTCGAGGATCATGTTGGCAGTCTGATCCTGACCCCAGTCGAAGATGCGGGCGGCATAGTCCCAATATTCCTCGAGCGTCTCGCCCTTCACCGCGAACACCGGCACGCCTGACGCCGCGATCGCCGCGGCGGCATGATCCTGGGTCGAAAAAATGTTGCACGATGCCCAACGGACCTCGGCCCCCAGGGCGGTCAGGGTCTCGATCAGCACCGCGGTCTGGATGGTCATGTGCAGCGAGCCGGTGATGCGTGCGCCCTTGAGGGGCTTCGACGCGCCATATTCCCTGCGCAAGGCCATCAGGCCCGGCATCTCGGTCTCGGCGATCTCAATTTCCTTGCGGCCGAAATCGGCGAGCGAGATGTCCTGGACGATATAGTCGCGGGTCAGGGTTTCGGCGGTGGCCACTTGCATTTTCTCCAGTGAGATCGGCGGCCGATCACGCCGCCATCATGTGGCGCCGCCCCTAGCCAGCGCGCCCGGCAAAAGCAAATCGGACTAGGGCGGCGCGAAGATTTTTTCGCGCCCATGTCACAACCGGAGTATCTGGCTCGTCAGGGGTTCGTGCATCTAATGAAAGGACCCATCATGGAACCCCGTCTCAACCCTTACGCCCTCGCCCCCGCCCTGATGAAGCAGTATCTCGACTTCTCGAACGAAGTCGCCGGGATGCTCGAACACAGCCTGATCGAGCTGGTGAAGATCCGCGCCTCCCAGATCAACGGCTGCGCCAATTGCCTCAACATGCACACCTCGGATGCTCGTAAGGCCGGCGAAACTGAGCAGCGGCTTCATCTGCTGGCGGCGTGGCATGAAGCTCCGGTATTCACCACCCGCGAGCGGGCGGCGCTGGCCTGGGTCGACCACCTGACCCTGATCGCCGACAAGCGCGCCCCGGCCGACGTCTATGCCGAACTGGACAAGGAATTCAGCAAGGAAGAGCAGGTCAAGCTGACGATGATGATCAACGTCATCAACGGCTGGAACCGGCTCGCCGTAGGCTTCAGCCTTTACGATCCCAAGCTCGGTTGGCGATGATGGGATCCGCGGCAGCATTCGAGGCCGCCCGGCCGATGTTGCTGCGGACCGCATACCGCATGCTGGGCTCGCTGGCCGACGCCGAAGACGTCATCCAGGACGCCTGGCTGCGGTGGGCCGATGTGGATCAGGCTGGAATCCTGCAACCTGCGGCATTCCTGCGCAGAATGGTTGTCCGACTTTGCCTCGACGAGCTGAAGTCGGCGCGAGCCAAGCGCGAGCAATATGTCGGCCCCTGGCTGCCCGACCCGATCGTCCAGGACGAACCGGTCGAGGATGTCACCCTGCCGCTGTTGCTCGCGCTCGAACGGCTGTCGCCGCTCGAACGGGCCGCCTTCCTGCTCCACGATGTGTTCGGCGAAAGCTTTGACGACATCGCACAGACGCTGGGACGCGACAGCGCCGCCTGCCGACAGCTGGCAAGCCGCGCCCGTCAGAATTTGCGGGCGGACAAGCCGCGCTACAACGTTTCGCGCGAGCAGGGCCTGACCATTGCTTCGGCCTTTTTCGCCGCATCGCGAAGCGGCGACGTCGATGCTCTCGGCGAGCTGCTGGCCAGGGACGTCAGCTTCCAGTCCGACGGCGGCGGCAAGCGGCCGGCCCTGCCCCGCGTTATTGCCGGACTGGAAGAGGTGGTCGGCCTGCTCGGCGCGATCGCCACATCCCTGAGCGGCAAGCCCGCCAGGCTGGTCCGCTACACATTCATCAACGGCCTGCCGGGATTCGTCACCGAAGAAGCCGACGGGCTACAGACGACCGCACTGCTGATCGAGGAAGATCAGATCAAGGCTGTTTACGTGATGCGCAACCCCGACAAGCTACGACACCTGGAATCCATGATCCACTGATCAGGCCGCGCCGGCTCCGCTATCCAGCAGCCGTGGGTCGATGCCCTCTGCCCGAAAACCGGCCTCCCATCGCTCGGCGGTCGGCGTCTCGAACAGGATTTCCGGGCGCCCCTCCGCGGCGAACCAGCCCGGGCGGGTCATCTCTTCATCGAGTTGGCCTTCGCCCCATCCGGCATAGCCGAGCGCGATCAGATAACGGCTGGGGCCCTTGCCCTCGGCGATCGCCTTGAGGACGTCGATCGTGCCGGTGAGCGCCCCAAGGCCGACGACCTGGATGGTGTCCTGGCCGCCCCAGTCTTCGCTGTGCAGGACGAAGCCCCGACCCGGCTCGACCGGGCCGCCGTGCAGCACCGGTCCGTCGGGCGCCTGGCCGGGATCCAGGCCGAGCTGCTCGAGCAGGCCCCTCACCCCGATGCCGGCGCGTTGGTGGCCGATGCCGATGCCGACCGCGCCGTTCTCGTCATGCACGCACATGACGATCACCGCTTTCTCGAAGCGCGGGTCGCCGATGCCAGGCATCGCCAGCAGCAGCTTGCCGGAAAGGAAGCGCGGGCTATCCATGGAGATGACAATGCCCTTCGGCCAATTTGGCTGCAAGCTAACCTTGTGACGGCAACAGGCCCTGCCTATGTCGCGGGCCGGACATTTGAAGCAGGAGATTTTTCATGGCCATCCAGGTGGGCGAACGCATACCCGACGTGCAACTGACGCTGGCGACGCCCGAAGGCCCGATCCCGGTCAAGAGCGGCGACTATTTCGCCGGCAAGCGGATCGCGCTGTTTGCGGTGCCAGGTGCCTACACCCCGACCTGCTCGGCCCGCCATCTGCCATCCTATGTCGAAAAGGCGGCCGAGCTGAAGGCCCGGGGGATCGATGAAGTCGCCTGCACCAGCGTCAATGACGCATTCGTGATGGGCGCCTGGAACAAGGAGCAAGGCTCCGGGGACATCACCATGCTGGCCGACGGCAATGGCCAGTTCGCCGAGGCGCTTGGGCTGGAAATGGACGCCTCCAAGTTCGGCATGGGCAAGCGCAGCCAGCGCTATTCGGCGATCATCAATGATGGGGTTGTCGAGCAGTTGAACGTCGAGGCGCCCGGCGAATATTCCGCTTCCAGTGCGGAAACGATGCTCGGCCAGCTTTAATTTCCATCCGTTCGCCGTGCCATAGAAACGAGGCCTTGCTTTGCGCGTTATCCCACGGGGGCGCGAAAAGGAGAGTTTCAGATGGCAAGAAGGAAAAGGGACAGCGAAGGCCGTTTTACCGGCAACGGGTTTTTCGACGCGGTTCGCGACCGTCCGGCGGCAAGTGCCGCAGTGGTGGCCGGGGCTGCCGGCATAGCAGCCGCCGGTGCATTTCTGTGGACGCGGCGCGGGCAGATTGGCGAAGCGCTGAGCACCGGCATGGACCGGCTGAGCGAGCTCAAGGCGGAACGGATGGGGTCACATCCAACCCAGTCGGAAATCGCCGAGGAAGCGCTGACGCTAAAGGAAACCGGCAAGAAGTCGAAGGGACCGCGCGGCCCGATCTCCCAGCAGGATATCAAGGCGGGTTTGGCTACCGCTGAATAGACAACCGGAGGGGGCGGCATAACCGCTCCCCTCCTCGTTCACATCACCAGCCGCACTGCTTGCCGCGGTTCTGCTCTTCCAGCCAGCTCTGCAGCGGCGCGAAATATTCGAGCATCGGCCTGGCCGACATTTCGCGGGTACCGGTGAATGCCTGCAGCGCGTCGGGCCAGGGCTTGGATGCGCCCATCGCCAGCATGGCGTTCAGTCGCTGGCCGACTTCCTTGTTGCCGTAAAAGCTGCAGCGGTGCAGCGGCCCCTTCCACCCCGACATGTCGCAGGCTGCCTTGTAGAACTGGAACTGCAGGATCCGCGCCAGGAAGTAGCGGGCGTAAGGCGTGTTGCCGGGAATGTGGAATTTGGCGCCCGGATCGAAATCGGCCTCGCTGCGCGCAACCGGAGGGGTAATACCCTGATACTGGCGCTTCAGGTCGACCCAGGCCTGGTTGTAATTGGCCGGCGTGATCGAGCCGTCGAACACGCCCCAGCGCCATTTGTCGACCAACAGGCCGAACGGCAGGAACGCCACCTTGTCCATCGCCTGACGAAGCAGCAGCCCGGTGTCCTTGTCGGCGGACGGCACCTTTGACTGGTCGAGCAGGCCGATCTGCACCAGATATTGGGGCGTGATCGACAAAGCGATGAAGTCGCCGATGGCCTCGTGGAAGCCGTCGTTGGCGCCGTTTAGATAGAGATAGGGCTGCTGGTTGTAAGCGCGCTGGTAGTAATTGTGGCCGAGCTCATGGTGGATGGTGACGAAATCGTCGCCGTTGACCTTGGTGCACATCTTGATGCGCAGGTCGTCCTTATTGTCGATGTCCCACGCCGAGGCGTGGCAGACGACTTCGCGATCGCGCGGCCGGGTAATCTGGCTGCGCTCCCAGAAGGTCGCCGGCAGCGGGGCAAGTCCGAGCGAGGTGTAAAAGCCCTCGCCGATCTTGACCATGTCGGTGGGACTCTTCTTCTTTGCCTCCAGCAGCTCGCCGATGTCGAAGCCGAGGTCACCGGAGCCCTTGGGCGCGACCACGTCGTAGATATTGCCCCACTCCTGCGCCCACATGTTGCCGAGCAGGTCGGCGCGGATGGGACCCGTGGCGGGCTGGATTTGCGAGCCATATTTCTGGTTGAGCTTGGTACGCGTGTAGCAATGCAGCTGGTCGTAGAGCGGCTTGGTCTCGGTCCACAGGCGGTCGTACATCGCCGAGAATTCTTCCGGCGTCATGTCATAGTTGGAGCGCCACATCGCGCCGGTGTCGGCATAGCCGAGGTCCTTGGCGCCGGCGTTGGCCAGCTGGACCAGCCGCTGGTAATCCTGGCGCATCGGACGGCCAACATTCTCGTGCCAGCTCTGCCAAATCTCCGCGAGTTCCACCGGATTGCGCAGCGTGCCCATCAGCGCTTCGGCGTCGTCGCCCTTGATTTCCTTGCCTTTATGGCGGGCACGGCCCTTGCCATAGGTCGACTGCAGCCGGGTGGCGATCTCGTTCAGCTCCGCCGCGGCGCCCGGCGTCTGCGGCGCCGGCAAGACCAGCCCGCCGCGCAAGATGTTGAGCTTGCGAGCAGTGTCGAAGTCAAGGCCCGGGACCCGGGCATATTTGGCCGCCTCGGTGGCGTATTTGACGCCTTTTTCGGTGCCGATCGTGCCGAAATAGGCGGCCAGCGCGTCCGTATCGTCATTGATATAGGTTGCGTTGACCCAGGCCGCACGGCCGCCGATCACGCTAAGATCGAACAGATCCTTCTCGACCGCTGCAACAAATGCGCGGGCGCCTTCGGGCGTCAGCGGATAGCTGGCGCTCGCGGCCGGGGCAGCGGCCGGAGCCGTCGTCGGCGCAGTTTCGGCCATCTGTGCAGGCGGGGTGGAAGCGCAGCCGGCGAGCGCCAGCGCGGCAAGCGATACGGAAGCGGCAAATTTCATCATAAGGCGTCCTCGTCCCGAGAGTTTTTCTTTTGTCGCGTGGGGTTAGGACTGGAACTTGCCAGCCCCTTTCGTCAAGCGGATGTTTGGCTTCGTCAGGCGGCCGACAGGACGCTGACGACAGCTTGATGCGGGGCATCAAGCTCCAAGAAAGCGTGCGATCTCCTCGCCCAGCTCCGCGCGCGCCACCGAGCTCATATGTGTACCCGGTATCTCGGCATATTCGGCGTTGGGCAGCACGCCAGCCAGCTCGACCGCCGATCCATTGTCGTCATCCTGGTCCCCGCACACGACCAGGGTCGGCATGGAGAAGGCGTCGACCAGCTCATGCTTGTCCTCGCGGTCGCGCATCGTGCCGAGCAGCAGCCGCGCCGCCTCGCGGTCGATCTTCATCGTTTTCATGAACTGGACGGCCATCCAGTGCGGGTCGCCGTGGCCGATCGCGCCGAACTTGTCGATCGCGGTAGTGTAAAAGTCCCGCCGCCGCTCCCAGTTGGTGAGGACGTCGAGGCCGGTTCCCGAGAGGATGGCGCGGCGCGGCCTAAGCCCGCCGATCACCGCCTCGACCACCGTTCGCGCCCCGAGCGAGAAGCCGCCCAGGTCGAAGTCGTCGAAGCCAAGATGCGCGATCAATTCCTTGAGATCGCGGACCAGCACCATCTGCGGATAATTGGCGGGATCGAGCGGCTTGCCGCTGAGGCCATGCGCGCGCAGGTCGGGCATGATCACCCGGAAGCCCTCGGCCGCGATCCGATCGGCGTGGCCGAACTTGATCCAGTTCATGTGGGCGTCGGAAAAGAGCCCGTGGAGCAGGACGACCGGCCTTCCCTGCCCTACCTCGCGCCAGGCGAGCTCAATCCCGTCCGAGGCGGTCCAATGGTCGGTTCGAACGTCAGTCATAACGGCGAATGTTCACAATGTTCACAGAGATTCGTATGCGCGCCTCTCGCGGCCACGCACCGACTATGCTTTAGGGCTGGGTGCTGGCCGGCTGCGTTCTGCATGCTGTCCAGCGCATGTCAGGCGAAATCCCACTTTGCAATTCATCAAAAGGATTTCCGCGCTGCCGAAGAGGAAAATCAAGCGTGGCGGCTTAGCCAGACTATCGAACTGGCGCCCAACGACCCCTGTCCGATGATTGCTCTGCTCCTGGCCCAATCGAGCAAATCGGAAGCCTCAGCAGACCTTTGGGCGGGAACTCATCGGCGGCCGTGGTTATATATGTCCTGCCGCCTACACCGTGCCTGCCAACCGCTAGCTCCACTCGCTCCTGCCCGATGGAGATCCAAAATTCGTGCTGCCGGTTCTGGATCATCTGAATGATCGCGTCGGCCGGGAACCACCAGCCTTGGCCGCCCAGTCCGCGGATGCGACGCTCCGCATTCATCTCATCTGGCGTGTGACAGGTTACCTGAAAAGACGCCATGTGCTTTTCCCTCTAAACATCTGTAGGAAAAGGCAGATTTGCCGGTTCGGTACTACTCCGATGGCGGGCGGGCGACTAGCTTAACGAAAGTTAGCCGGGCCGGATGTGAAACGAGCGCGGGCGCAGTCCCGGTCAGCCCGGAACCTTGCCGATCGCCGCCACCCATTTGTCCACCAGCTTCTGGTATTGGTCGGTCCGATATTCCGGCAGGCCCTCGGTGTTGATCCAGGCGCGATGCATGCTCTCGGCGCCGAAGTGATGCTTGGGCGTGAACGGCGACGGGTCGTCGAACGCGGCGACGGTCAGGTCCATCCTCTCGGCATCCTGCTTGAACATGAAGCCGAGCGAGGTGCCGCATTCGCGGCAGTAGGGCCGGCGGGCGATCGGCGAGCTGTCATACCAGTCGGGCTCGCCCTCCCAGATTATGCCGTCGAGCGGGAAGGTGACGAAGGCGATGGAGATAGAGCCGGTCGCCCGCTGGCACATGCGGCAATGGCAAAGGTAGGCCTCGTCGGGTTCGACCGTCGTGGTGAAGCGGACTCGCCCGCAGGCGCATCCGCCGGTCATCGTCTGGCTGTTCGTCATGCGTCACGGAATAAGCACAGGCGATCCGTCCGGCAAGGAACGGCGAAAATGGACCAGTCGTTCTGCCCATGCTCACACACAGCAAGGGAGAGCTACCATGGCACTTCGAATCCGCAGCCCGGCCTTCGGCAATGGAGCGCCGATCCCCAACGAGTTCACCAGGCGCGGTCGCAACATCTCGCCCCCACTCGATTGGAGCGGCGCGCCCGAGGGCACCAAGAGCTTCGTGCTCGTCGTGGAAGACCCGGACGCACCGTCGGGCACGTTCCGCCACTGGGCGGTCTATGACATTCCCGGCGACAAGACCGGGCTCGATGAAAATGAGGATGTGTCGGGGTTCCGCCAGGGGGTGAACGACTTCGGCAATCATGGCTATGACGGGCCCGAGCCGCCGATCGGCCACGGAGTCCACCATTATCATTTCCGCCTCGCCGCGCTCGACATCGCCCGGCTCGAAGGGCTTCAGGGCCAGGCCAAAGTCTCGGCGATCTGGGACAAGGCGCAGCCGCACCTGCTCGAGGAAGCGGAAGTGGTCGGCACCTATGAGGCGAAGGCAATGGCCGGCGAAACCGCCGGCTAAGCTGCCTTCTGCAGGTGTCGGCGGCCGAGCAGCTCGGCGATCTGGACGGCGTTGAGGGCCGCGCCCTTGCGCAGGTTGTCGCTGACCACCCAGATTGAAAGGCCATGCTCGACCGTCGGATCCTCGCGGACTCGGCTGACGTAGGTGGCATATTCGCCGACGCATTCGACGGGCGTGACATAGCCGCCGTCCTCGCGCTTATCGACCAGCATGATGCCCGGCGCCTCGCGCAGGATTTCCTGAGCCTGTTCGGCGGAAATCTCGTTCTCGAACTCGATGTTGACCGCCTCCGAGTGGCCGACGAACACGGGCACGCGGACGCAGGTGGCGGTGACCTTGATCGAGGGATCGAGGATCTTCTTGGTCTCGACCACCATCTTCCATTCTTCCTTGGTCGAGCCGTCGTCGAGGAAGCTGTCGATGTGCGGGATGACGTTGAAGGCGATCTGCTTGGTGAACTTCCGCGGCTCGTTGGCGTCGCCGACGAAGATGTTGCGGCTCTGCTCGAACAGCTCGTCCATGCCAGCCTTCCCCGCGCCAGACACCGACTGGTAGGTGGCGACCACCACCCGCTTGATCTTAGCTACGTCGTGCAGCGGCTTCAGCGCCACCACCATCTGCGCGGTCGAGCAATTGGGGTTGGCGATGATGTTCCTGGCGCGATAGCAGTCGATGGCGTGGGCGTTTACCTCCGGCACGATCAGCGGCACGTCCGGGTCCATTCGGTAGAGCGAGCTATTGTCGATCACCGTGCAACCCGCCTGGGCCGCGCGCGGGGCGTAGATTTTCGACACGTCGGATCCCGCCGCGAACAGGGCGATGTCCCAGCCGGAGAAATCGAAATGCTCGAGATTCTTGACCTTTAGCTCCTGGCCCGAGTCACCGAAGTCGATGATGTCGCCGGTCGAGCGCGGACTGGCGACAGCCGCGACCTCGGCCAGCGGAAACTGCCGCTCGGCTAGGATATTGAGGATCTCGCGCCCGACATTGCCGGTCGCGCCAACCACGGCGACCCGATAACCGCTCATTTCATTCTCCAAAGCTGCGAATCGCTCACTTAGGGAATGTCGGCAACAAAGCAATGTAGATGTCGGCCATTCCCTCGGTCTGCCCCTCACGGGGGCGCGTCGAGGCGAAGCTGATATGCTGTCCGTCGGCCATGAAGCCGGGGGTGAAGTTGAACGGGCCGATGTTGATTTGCTCGGGCAAGGCCGTCGGTTCGCTCCATCCCCCGGTGGTTCGCCTGCTGATCGTCAGGCGCCCCTGCTTGCCGCGCCAGAACAGGGCAGTTTTCCCGTCTCTGCTGAAGGTCGGGTCGCCCTCGCTCTCAGCGCTGTTGAACGGATCGCCGAGCGGCCGAGCAGGTTCGAATTCGCCGCCATTCGCCTTGGCATGATAGAGATCCAGACCGCCCTTACCGCCCGCCCTGGCGGAACCAAAATAGAGGGTGCCGCCATGAAGTTCGGGGCCGAGCTCCGGACCGGTGCTATTGATAGCCGGACCGAGATTTTCAGGTGCGCTCCATCCTTCTCTGGTGCGGCGCGACCGCCAAATATCGAGGTCCTTCTTGGCCGGGCGATCGGCGGTCGGACGATTGGAAATGAAATAGAGCCATTGGCCGTCCGGAGTCAGCCACGGATCGCTGTCGCTGTAGCTCGGATCGGTGAAGCCGATCGGCCGGGGCTCGCTCCATTTGCCGCCACGCCTTTCCGAGACCATGATCCGCGCCTCGGCAAAATCGGCCTTCGACCGCGCAAAGACGGCGATCCGCTCGCCACGATCCATGCTGAGATTATAATCATTGAGGTCGGACGAGAAACGCTCGTCCCTTTCCGCTCCGGCAAATGGGGTTGCCAGCAGCATTGCAGCGATCGTGGCCAGCTTGAACATCTACGCCTCCAGTAATGGGGGCGGCTGCTAGTCTGTGACGCGCCATCACGCGACCGGATTTCGACGAAGGCATCCGCAGAAGGATTGAGGCGGTTTGCCGAACAAAAAAGGGCGGCCCAAACGGACCGCCCTTAATTCTCTATAGGCCGTGAGGCCTCAGCCTTCGCTGCTCTCGGTACCCTTGGCCGGGCGCGTATCGCGGCGCTCGGCGATGCGGGCCGATTTGCCGCGGCGGCCGCGGAGATAATAGAGCTTGGCGCGGCGGACGGCACCGCGGCGCACCACCTCGATCGAATCGACGATCGGCGAATAGAGCGGGAAGACGCGCTCGACACCCTCGCCGAAGCTAATCTTTCGGACGGTGAAATTCGAGTTCACGCCCTTGTTCGAGCGGGCGATGCAGACACCTTCATACATCTGGACGCGGGCGCGGTCGCCTTCGACCACCTTGACGCCCACGCGGAGCGTGTCGCCGGGACGGAATTCGGGAATCTTCTTGCCCTCGCTGAGAGCGGCGACCTGCTCGGCCTCGAGCATCTGGATCAGGTTCATGTGTCTTCTCGACCTTATTTTACGTGCCGCGCGCCAGAGGGCGGTGCCTGCGATGCGCCCCCATGGCGCTCGATCAGGTCCGGCCGCCTTAGCCGTGTGTCTTCGACCGCGCGTTCGTGTCGCCACGCCGCGATCTTCGCATGATCCCCCGACCGCAGCACCTCGGGGATCATGCGCCCTTCCCATTCGACAGGTCGGGTATAGTGCGGATATTCTAGGAGCCCTTCTTCGAAGCTCTCCTCCTCTCCGCTGGAGGCCGCGCCCATTATCCCGGGAAGCAGCCGAACGCAAGCGTCAAGCAGCACCATCGCGCCAATCTCGCCGCCGGAGAGGACATAGTCGCCGATGGAGACGGGTTCGACCGGCCGCGCCTCGAAGATTCGCTCATCAAACCCCTCGAAGCGGCCGCAGAGGATGATCGCGCCCTCGCCCTCGGCCAGCTGCCGGACGCGGGCCTGGGTCAGCGGAGCGCCACGCGGGGTCATGGCGAGCATCGGCCGACCGTCCGCGACCGCATCCAGCGCGGCCGCAAGCACATCAACACGCAGCACCATCCCCACCCCGCCCCCAGCCGGCGTGTCGTCGACCGTGCGATGCCTGTCGATCGCATGGTCGCGGATATTGCGGGTATCAAGGCTCCAGACGCCGTCGGCCAGCCCACGTCCTGCAAGGCTGGTGCCCAACGGGCCCGGGAACATCTCCGGGTAAAGCGTCAAGACCGTGGTACGGAAAGTCATGGGCCGCGCTCCTAGCCGAGAGGGAACCCATGCGGAAGGCCCGGCATTGGGGCTGTCCATGGAAGACAAGCCCCTCGACTGCCTGGTGATCGGCGCCGGCCCGGCGGGTCTGACCGCGGCGATTTACCTCGCCCGCTTCCATCTCGACATCCTCGTGGTCGACGGCGGCAAGGGGCGCGCCGCGACCATTCCCTGCACACGCAACCATGCCGGTTATCCTGATGGCATCAGCGGCAAGGAGTTGATCGGGCTAATGAAGGCGCAGGCACAGCGCTACGGCGCCAGGATTGTCGAGGATTTCGTCACCAGGCTCGGCAAGGAGGGCGAACTGTTCTGCGGTACCTGGGGTTCGGGCTCCCGGCTGGCGCGAAGCGTATTGCTGGCGACCGGCGTTTCCAATCGCCGACCACCGATGGACGAGGACTTGCATGACGAAGCGCTGGCGCGCGGCCTGATCCGCTACTGCCCGATCTGCGACGGCTATGAGGTAACCGACAAGAAGTTGGGTGTGATCGGCAGCGGCCGGCACGGCGTCGCCGAGGCGGTGTTCCTACGCAGCTATTCAGCGGATGTGACCCTGATCGCCCCCGACAAGGCGATGAATGTCTCGGCGATCGATCGAATGGCTCTGGAGCGAGCGGAGATAGAGACTATCAATGGCCCCGCGCAGGCGGTGGCGATCGCCGAGGACAGCATCACCGTCAGCACGGCCGAAGGCCATTTCACCTTCGACAGCGTCTATCCGGCACTGGGATCGGACGTACACTGCATGCTGGCGGAGATGGTCGCCGCTCGGCTCAACGACGACGGCTGCATCGGGGTCGATGCGCATATGCGGACCAGCGTCGACGGCGTTTATGCGGCCGGCGATGTGGTAATCGGCCTCGACCAGATCAGCAACGCCATGGGCCAGGGTGGCGTCGCGGCGACTACCATCCGCAACGACCTGGCCAAGCAGAACCCTCTGCTTCGAGAGCCCACCCATGGGCTTGAGGTGGCCGGAGACGGCACCTGACCGGGCGTCGGTCCTATTTGTCCGGCTGCGGGAAGAAATCGAGCACCTGAAGTTGCGGCGGCCCCAGTGGTGCGAGCGACATTCGACCGTCGAGCTTGCCCCGCGCGCAGTTCCACCGGAAGGCGGTAGTCGATTCACCCGAAGCGAACATCGGCTCTGCGGTCGGACAATCACCAAGTTGCGCCTTGAGCCGGACAAGCTCAGCGGTTCGATCCTCCAGCGAACGGTCAAGCGGCAGGTTGCTCCCGATCATCCCGGCAAGCGGTTCGAAATTGCCCGCGGCATAGGCCGCACGGGCGGCCGCCTGCATTTGCTCCAGCCGCGCCGATGCCTTGAACGGCCGGGCCGGGATCATGCCGGCGCGATCGAGCGCGAAGAGGCTTTTCCACACCGGCTCCGCAGGCCCGGCGTACGTGCGGTTGGCGAACGCGAATACCCCTGCCCCGCGCTCGGGAGCAAGCGCGACGAAGGAGCCGTAGCCGGGATAGCCACCACCGTGTGACAACAGCAGTCCGAGGTCGCAGTCGCGCGCAGTCGTCATGCCCATGCCATAGGCTGTCGCCCAGACGCACTGGTCATTCTCCGGTCCGCCGACGCGCTTGCCGCCACCGACGAAGTTCAGCCCCTGCGCCAGTTCGCGCACGCTAGACCGCCGTGCCGGCCCGGTCTCCGGCCCGTCGCGTTCCGGCCACGCCGACAAGAGGAAGGCGAGCCACTTCGCATAATCCTCGGGCGTGACGTATACCCCGCCCATCGCTCCGAATTCTCCGTGAACGGCAATCGGCTGTAACCTCCATTGCTCACCGTCTCGCTGATAGCCGTTGGCGCGCTCGGCCTCCGGAACGCTTTCGAAGGCGTAACCGCTGTGGTTCATACCGAGCGGGCGCATAATCCGTTGCTCGATGAAGCGGTGGTAGGGGATGCCAGACACGTTGGTGACGATCCGACCCAACAAGGCATAACCAAGGTTCGAATATTCCATCGCCGTCTGAGGCGGGCGGCTGAACAGCGGATTTTGGGCCAGAATCGACGAGAATTGCTCGGGTGTCAGGGATTGCTGGCGGTCGCCCCACGGGTCGTCGGTGGTGAAGCCGCCTGTGTGACTGAGCAGGTCGCGGATACGGATTCGCGGCGAGTCCGATGTCGGCATCCGCCAATTGCGCATTTGTGGAACGTGAGTCTCGGCAAGATCGTCTAGGCGGAGCTTTCCATCGTCCCGCAGCATGAGGATCGCGAGCGCGGTGAAGGCCTTGCTCATCGATGCGATACGAAAGCGCGTGCGCGCATCGGCTTTGGCGCCGGTCGCAGCGTTCCGGACACCGTCGATCTTCAAGTGAACAAGCTTTCCGTCGACGACAACGCCATGGGCCAGCGCGGGGACGGGGCTTGAGGATCGAAAGGCGGCAAAATGGCCATCGATTTCGGCGAATCCAGTGGCCCGAACCTGCTCTTTGTCAGCGGCCGTCGCCGCAGGCGCCACGAACAAATTCGCCGCGCCGATTAGTGAAACCGCAAACGCCAAGTGCCGCATCGCCACCTCCCGGATCGCGACATTAGCTTGGCTTGTCGGTCGGACAAGCCCGAAGCGTTAGGCGAGGAATTCCGGGTCGAGGACGATCCGGCCGTCCTGCAAGTCGGCAATGCCCGATTTGAAGGGGATCAGGGATTTGCGGCCATCCGCCTGCTCGACCTCCAGCAGGTCGCCTGCGCCGAAATTC
>JALYNQ010000069.1 GCA_030773115.1 Pseudomonadota bacterium | reverse complement strand
CCGCCATGCCCGACACGGCGCGGCGGGCGAACATGTTGATCGCGCCCTTGAGCCGCGGGTCGTTCTCCAGGCTCTGGCCCATCGACTGAAGCACTTCGCCAAGCTTGCCGGCCATTGCCGCATCGGGATTGCGGGCCGCCTTGATCATCGCTTCTCGACCCCGCTGCCAGAGCGCGTCGAGCCACAGCGACACCGATTTGTTGTCGAGCAGCTGAAGCTTGATCTCCTCGACCTTCTCGCGCGTTTCCGGCTTGGTCTGCAGGTCGTTGGCCAGGTCGGCTAAGGCCTGCTCCACCTTGATCCGCACTGGGTGTGCCGGATCGGTGTGCATGTCGGCGGTGAGCTTGCGCAGCCCGTCGACGATCGCATCCGCCAGCTTGGCATCGAGGCCGGCGAGCTTCAGCACCCAGTTGGCCCGCTTGTGGACCATGTCCCGGATCAGCCCTTCATTTGCATCCAACGCACGGGCCATCCAGCGGATGGTTGCCTCAAGCATGGGCACGTGGCGATCCTCGTTGATCGCCGAGGCCAGCGCATGGCCGAGCAGCGGGGACAGTTCCATCTTGCGGATGCGATTGGCAATCGAACTTTTGACCAGGCCGCCCAGCCGCTCGTCATCCAGGCTTTCGAACAGGTCGGCGATCAGCCGGCTGGCGCCATGGCGGATGCGGCTTTCCTGGCCTTGGGGTGCCTGCAGGAAACGGCCGACCATTCCGGCCAGGTCGATGTTCCGCATCCGCCGCGCGACGACCGGGGCGACCAGGAAATTGTCGCGCAGGAAATTGGCCAGTGCATCGCCGATCCGGTCCTTGTTGCGCGGAATGATGGCAGTGTGGGGGATCGGCAGTCCGAGCGGGTGGCGGAACAGGGCGGTCACCGCGAACCAGTCGGCGAGGCCGCCAACCATCGCGGCTTCGGCGAATGCCTTCACATAGCCGAGCCAGGGATAGGCCGCATCAAACTGACGGGCCGCAATGAAGATTGCGGCCATTAGCAGCAGCAGGCCGGTCGCCGCCGCCTTCATTCCGGCCGTGCCCGGTTGCGCCGGGTTGAACCGAGCGAAGGCGGGCTGAGTGGGCAGCGTGCTCATCGCCGCCACTCTAGCTCCAAGCGGGCCGATGTCACTCCGCCGGCTGGGGTTCCATGCCGCCAGGCTCGGAGTGGTGCGGCTCGTAGGTCAGCATGCGCCGGCGCAGCCACGGCCCGATGCGCTTCTCGAGCCCGTCGGCGAGGCTGAAGCCCGCAGGTACGATCAGCAAGGTCAGCAGCGTCGACATGATCAAGCCACCGATCACCACGGTGCCCATCGGCGCTCGCCAGGCCGCATCACCCGACAGCGACACGGCGGTCGGGATCATGCCCGCCACCATCGCCACCGTGGTCATCACGATCGGCTGGGCGCGCTTGTGGCCCGCCTCCATCAGCGCGTCGTTCTTCGGCATGCCATGGTCCATCATCTCGACCGCGAAGTCGACGAGCAGAATGGAGTTCTTGGCGACGATTCCAAACAGCATCAGGATACCGATAAACACCGGCAGCGACAGCGGCTGGCCGAGAATAGCCAGGGCGATCAGCCCGCCGAGCGGAGCCAGGAGCAGCGAACCCATGTTCACCAGCGGCGACATGAAGCGCCGATAGAGCAACACCAGGACCGCAAAGACCAGCATGACGCCGGATGCCAGCGCGACCATGAAGCTCTGCATCATCTCCGCCTGCCATTCCTCGTCGCCGAAGGGAGCATTCGAAACGCCAAGGGGCAGGTTCTTCATGGTCGGAAGAGCGTTGATCTTCTCCATGGCGTCGCTTTTGACGACGTCCGGCGCCAGGTCCGCGCCGACGAAGATGCGGCGGTTCTGGTTGTAGCGCTGGATCGTGGTCGGCCCCGAACCGAAGCTGATGTCCGCCACCCGGCTGAGCGGGACGCTGCCACCCGACGTGGTCGGAACCGGCAAGTTCCGGATCGTTTCGAGATCGCGGCGCGAGGACTCCGGCAACATCACCCGAATCGGAACCTGGCGATCGCTCAGCGAGAATTTGGCGCTGTTCTGATCGATGTCGCCCATTGTGGCGATCCGGATCGTTTGGCTAAGCGCAGTTGTCGTCACGCCAAGCTGGGCGGCAAGGTCCAGTTGCGGCTTGATCAGCAGTTCCGGCCGGCGGAGGTCGGCGTTGACGCGCGGCGCCCGAACTTCCTTTACCCGGCTCATTTCCTCGACCAGCTTGCTCGCCGTCTGGTTGAGCAGGACCGGATCGGAGCCCGACAGCATGATCGAAATGTCGCGGCCCGTTCCGCCGCCGCCGCTCTGCGACAGGAAGCTGACGCGAGCGTCGGCGATCTGGGCCAGTTGCGGCGTCAGGTCGCGCTCATAGTCGATGCTGCTCCGCTCGCGATCCTTCTTGAGCGTGATGAAGATGTTGGCATTGCCCTCGCGGATGCTTTCCAGCGCGGTCAGCGTCTCCGGCTGCCGGTTGATGATCTCGGCCACATTGTCAGCCACAGCCTCGGTTTGCTGGAGCGTGGTTCCCGGAAGCATCTCGATCCGAACACGGCTGAAGTCCGAATTGGTCGTCGGGAAGAACTGGCTTGGGAGGGCCATGAACATGCCGACCGTCGCGACGAACGACAGGAAGCCGATGCCCATGATCCACATGCGGTGATCGCGGAAGCGTGCCGTCCAGCGGCCGGCGAAATAATCATGGTAGCGCGCCGCTTCGCCATTGGTGGCGCGAATGAAGAAACCGAGCAGCTTGACGGCAACGTAACCGGCCAGCAGCGCGAGGATGAAGCCGGCCAGCATCGGGACGAGCGCCGGTAGCTCGAGCGGCGTCATTAGCTTGGGGACCATGTAGATGGTTGCGCCGAAGGCGGCGATCACCAGCAAGATGAAGAAGAATTCGACAAACCAGAAGCCGGGCCGAAGTCGTACGCGCTCGAGCCGGGCGCGCATCGCCTTGGCCTTGGCCGAATCCAGTGACCAGCGCAGGATGCCCATGTAGCGATCCATCAGCCAGCCTTCGCCGTGCGCCTGATGGCCATGGGCCTTGAGGAAGTATGCGGCAATCAGCGGCGTGATCATGCGTGCGACGAACAGGCTCATCAGCACCGCGAGCACCACCGTATAGCCGAAGTTCTTGAAGAACTGGCCGGAAATGCCGGGCATCATCGCAACCGGCAGGAACACTGCGACGATCGACATGGTGGTCGCCAGCACTGCCAGCCCGATCTCGTCGGCGGCGTCGATCGACGCCTGCCAGGCCGATTTGCCCATGCGCATGTGCCGGACGATGTTCTCGATCTCGACGATGGCGTCATCGACCAGCACGCCAGCTACCAGGCCGAGGGCCAGCAGCGACAGGGAATTGAGGGTGATGCCCATTAAATCCATGAACCAGAATGCCGGAATCGCCGAGAGGGGGATGGCGATCGCCGAAATCAGGGTGGCCCTGATGTCGCGCAGGAACAGGAACACCACCAGCACCGCCAACACGGCGCCTTCGATCATCGCCAGCATCGAGCTGGAATATTGCTGCTTGGTGTAATCGACGCTGGTGAACAGTTGGGTGAACTTGATTCCAGGATTTTCCTTTTCGATCTCCGCGAGCTTCTTCATCGCCTCGTCATAGACGGTGACGTCCGAAGCGCCCTTGGCGCGGGCCATCGAGAAGTTGACCACCTGGGCGCCGCGAATCTTGCCGATGCGCTGCTGTTCACCATAGCTGTCGCTAACGCTGGCGATGTCGGCCAGCTGGACCATCCGGCCGCCAGGAAGCTGGATTTGCGTCTGGGACAGCTGGTAGGCGTCCACGGCATTGCCGAGCACGCGCACCGACTGGCGCGAGCCGGCGATCTCCGCGCGTCCGCCGGCGGCATTGACGTTGAGCTGGCGCAGCGCCTGGTTGACCTGCGAAGCGGTCACACCGAGCGATTGCATCCGCGCCGGATCGAGAATGACCCGGATCTCGCGGTCGACGCCGCCGTTCCGCTCGACCTGCGCCATGCCTTCGATTGCCAGCAGCCGCTTGGCGACTGCATCGTCGACAAACCAGCTCAACTGTTCGATCGTCATGTCGGGCGCCGCGACCGCGAAATAAGCGATCGGGTTGCTGGAGGTGGTCTCCTTCTCGATGAACGGCTCGAGGATCCCGTCCGGAAGCTCGCCGCGAATCTGATCGATCGCGTTCTTCACCTCGTTGACCGACTGGTTGACGTCGGTCCCGATTTCGAACTCGATGACTGTCGTCGAAGAGCCTTCGTTGGCATTGGAGCTGATGCTGCGCACCCCGGGCAGCGTCCGCACCGACGACTCCACCAGCTGGGTAATCTGGTTCTCGATCTCGGTCGGAGCGGCGCCCGGCTGGCTGATGCTGGCGATAACCACCGGGAATTCGATGTCCGGGTTGTCCTGGACGTCCATGCGCATGAACGAGATCAGCCCGGCCAGCGTCAGGCCGATGAACAGCACGATCGGCGGAACCGGGTTGCGGATGCACCAGGCCGAGATGTTTTTGAAATTCATGCCACTTGTCCCATTCGGCCCGGTTAGTTCTTCTGGCGCTGCGGCCGCACCTTGTCCCCAGGATTGAGGAAGCCGCCGGCCCGAAGGACGATCAGTTCGTTGCCGCTGATGCCTTCGACGACCGCGATGCCAGCCGGTGTCACGGTGCCGGTCCTGACCGGCCGCCGCTCGGCGCGGTTGCCCTTGCCCACGACGTAGACGAAGTTGCCCTTATCGTCGCTCTGGATGGCCGATTCCGGCAGCACCGGGGCTTCCTGCGAGCCGGCGACGATTTCAACCGAGGCGAAACCACCGGGCCGCAGCGACGGATCATAGGCCAGCGCCACGCGAGCGATTCCCTGGCGGTTCTGGACATTGATGATGGGGGAGACCTGCCAGACCGAGCCGCTGAAGCCCTGCGCCGACCCGACCGGCGTGACAGTCGCCGGAGCGCCAACCCGCAGGGCCAGGAGATCGGCCTCGCTCAGCTGGGCCTTGAGCTCCATTTCACCGCCGCGTGCGACCCGGAACAATGCGCCCGAACCGGAGCTCACCACCTGGCCCGGCTCGACATTGCGTTCGAGGACCAGGCCCGCCGCCGGCGCGCGGATATCGAGGCGCCCGACGCGCGCCCTCATTTCGGCTAGATTCGCCTGGGCAACCCTGACGCGGGCGTTGGCGGCGTCGCGGGCCGCCTTCTTGCGGTCGAGATCCGCCTTGGACACGAAGCCGCGGCCGACCAGCGACTGGCTGCGTTCAAATTCGTTCTGCGCCAGCGCAGCGTCGGCGCGCGCAACCTGCACTTGCGCCGCCATCTGCTGGGTCTGCTGGGTCTGGACCGCACGATCGATGACGGCGAGGGCCTGACCGGCCCGCACCCATTGACCGGGCTGGACGAGGACCGCGGCCACCATGCCGCCCTCGCCGGACACGCCGACCGGCATGTCGACGCGGGCCGCCAGCGACCCGGTCGCGGCGATGGTCCGCGCCACCGACTGGCGTCCCGGCACGATTACGGTCACGGTCGGAACCTGTCCGCCGCCGGGTCCTGCACCAGGTCCGCCAGCGGTCTGTTCTTCGCCGCCCCCCGACAGCATCACGAAGGCGGCCACGAGGATCGCAATCCCCACTACCGCGGCGATGATGATGTTACGCCGCCGCTTCGACCGGTCGACGACGACCAGCGTATCGGAGCTGGAGAAACTGGTTTCCCGGTTCATAGGCCGCATTCTTCCCGCCATTCGTAGCAAGCGGCAGCAATATGCGCTGCCGTCGCTGTATTACGCAAATAAGTCACCACGTGCAACTGCACCCCACCCGCCGGCGTAGAAAAGCCTTTTTCTACGAACGGCGGCACCGCTTACACAGACGCGCGTTGTTGCTAAGCTGAAACGAGCGTGGTCCATGATTGATGCGCCGTTTACCACAGGGAGGTAGGAAGAGATGCTTGGAGGTTACCTGGAAGGGGACTCGATCCTGGTCTGGATCGTGCTGGGCCTGCTCGCCGGCGGAATTGCAAAATTGCTCATGCCGGGCAGGGATCCGGGCGGATGCGTGATCACCATATTGCTCGGCATCGCCGGGGCGCTGGTTGCCGGATTCCTGGGCAAAGCGGTGGGCTGGTACGACCAGAATGAAGGGGCCGGCTTCATTGCCGCGATCGTCGGGGCCTTCCTGATCCTGCTGATTTACCGGCTGGTGCTGCGCCGCCGCGGATAGGAGCGACGAATCGTTCATATTCGGGCCATCGCCGCTCCGTCAGGTTGCGGCGGTGGCCCTTTTTGGTGGGAGAAGACCCATGCGTAAGATTTTGCTGACCGCCCTGGCGCTGGGCGCCGTCGCAGTTCCGGCGATCGCTGCTGCTCAGGTGCAGACCGTGCCGGTGCAGGTGCCGCTGATCAGCGGGACCAGGCTCGACGTAAGCGCCACCGGCGAGGTGACCCGTGTTCCCGATCTGGCAATCATCTCGGCGGGCGTTCAGACGCTGCAGCCAACGGCCACCGCAGCGATCGAGGAGAATGCAGCGCGGATGGAACGCGTGCGCGCCGCGCTGAAGCGGGCGGGGATCGAGGATCGCGACATCCAGACCTCGTCGATCAACCTCAATCCCGAATATGTCTATGACCAGAACCGGCCGCCGCGGCTGACCGGTTACCGCGCGACCAACACCGTCAATGTGAAATTCCGCGATCTGAAGCGGACAGGCGCCATCCTCGATGCGCTGGTGGCCGAGGGGGCCAATCAGATCAACGGCCCGAACCTGACCATCGACAAGCCCGAATCGGCGCTTGATGAGGCACGCGTCAAAGCGATTGCCAATGGCCGGGCGCGGGCCGACCTATATGCTCGCGCGCTCGGAAAGCGGGTGGTCAGGCTGATCTCGGTCAGCGAGGGCGGGGGCTACGCGGTTCCGCCGCCGATGCCGATGGTAATGATGGCCGAGGCCCGCGCCGGAGATGCCAGCAGCAAGATCGACCCCGGCACGCAGCAGCTGCAGGTCAGCGTGTCGATGAGCTTCGAACTTCAGTGATGAACTCCTCCCCAGCAATTGCTGGGGAGGGGGACCAGCGCAGCTGGTGGAGGGGTTCTAAACGGTCGAGCCTGGAGAACCCCTCCGTCAGTCGCTTTGCGACTGCCACCTCCCCACGAATTCGTGGGGAGGAGGATAACCTAGCGGACGCTTCCGCGGCGGATCAGGTTGACTACCGCCAGCAGGATAACCGCGCCGAGCAGCGACCAGAGGAAGCTTTCGAGCGTAAAGCCTTGATTGATATTGCCCTTGCCCAGCACCAGCCCGGCAATGACCGCGCCGATGATGCCGACCACGATATTCATGAGGATGCCCTGCTGGGCATCGGTGCGCATGATCAGGCTGGCGAGCCAGCCGACGACACCACCGACGATAAGCCAGATAATGATACCCATCTCGTTCCTCCTCTCCGGGGCCGCCCCTTTGCAATGAACGTGGGGCGCCCTTGCGTCGTCAGAGACGCACGATGCGTGCCAGTTGTTCCGGAATAGCAACAGCTGTCCCTGGAAAACCCAGAAAAAAGGCTCCGCGGTTGCCCGCGGAGCCATTGGTCTTTCGTCGCTGGGGACGGACGAAAAAGGCCTAGAAATTCTTAGTAGCGCTGCTGGCGCTCATACTGATCGCGATAATGCTTGATCCGCGTGACGCGCAGCCCCGGCATGCCGCTGCGATCCACCGCGCGCTGCCAGCCGGTGAATTCTTCCAGGCTGAGGGTGTAGCGCTCGCAGGCTTCGTCGACCGTCAGAAGACCACCAGCGACCGCGGCAACCACCTCGGCCTTGCGGCGCACGACCCAGCGAGTCGTGCCGCGCGGCGGAAGGGACTCGAGCGTCAGCGGTTCGCCGAGCGGTCCGATGACCTGTGCGGGACGGATTTTCTGATTCTCGAGCATTACAAAACCTCAAGCACGTTAAACTTTTGTCGATGGGCTATTTTTAACTGAAGGCCGTTGAGAAGGTCTGAAACACAACGGTAACCTTCCCCTTCATCATTCCTTACCGTCTCTTAACCATGACGCCTTTGCAGCCGCCGCGAAGGTCCCTTTCAGGGCCCCCCTGGCGTCCTCCCAGCCCTCGCTGGCGGAGAGGAAACAGGCGATTGCATCCTGGCGCCCCCGGGCGACCGCTTCGCCGGCGCCGGGAAAGGCCGAGAAGAGCTCGTCGATATCGAGCTTCGCTTCCCCCGCAGCCTCGAACTTGCCCTCGATTCGCGCCAATTAACGTCCCCCTGACCCGTTATGGGCAAGCCAGCTCTAGCCGGACAGGGTGAATTTCGAGTAAAGACGCACTAGATCGACCAGCCCAATGACCATCGATTTCCAGCCAGGCCGGCCTGCAGCCGAAGCCCGTATCGTCGTCGCCATGTCGGGTGGCGTCGACAGCTCGGTGGTGGCCGCGCTTGCCGCTAAAACCGGCGCAGAAGTAATCGGCGTTACGCTCCAGCTCTACGACCATGGCGAGGCGGTGAAGCGATCGGGCAGCTGCTGCGCCGGACAGGATATCTACGATGCCAAGACGGTCTGCGACCGGCTCGGCATCGCCCATTATGTGCTCGACTATGAAAGCCGATTTCGCACCGGCGTGATCGACAAGTTCGCCGACGAATATGCCCAGGGGCGGACGCCGGTGCCCTGCAGCCTGTGCAACCAGGGGGTGAAGTTCACCGACCTGATCGGCTTCGCGCGCGATCTAGGCGCCGACTGCCTGGCGACCGGCCATTATGCTCGCCGTGTCGAGCGCGAAGGCAGGGTCGAGCTGTGGAAAGGCCGCGATCCATCGCGCGACCAGAGCTATTTCCTATACGGCACGACCCAGGACCAGCTCGACTATCTCCGCTTCCCGCTGGGCGATCTGCCCAAGAGCGAGACGAGGAAGCTGGCGGCCGAGGCCGGGCTGATCGTGGCCGACAAGCCCGACAGCCAGGATATCTGCTTCGTCCCCGACGGCGACTATGCCGGTCTCGTCAAGCGGCTCCGCCCGGAGACGGCGGCGCCCGGCGAGATCGTCGATCTAGATGGCCGGGTGCTCGGGTTGCATCAGGGGGTGGTCCATTTCACCATCGGCCAGCGTCGCGGGATAGAAATCGGCGGCCAGCCCGAGCCGCTCTACGTGGTGCGGATCGAGCCGGAAGAGCGGCGGCTGGTGGTCGGCCCGCGCCGAGCGCTGGCGGTCGGCGTGGCCAGGGTCGAGGGCATCAACTGGTTGGCCGAGGACCAGACCGAAGTCGAAGCCAAGGTCCGCAGCCTCGCTCGACCGGTGGCCGGCCACTGGAATGGCCAGCGGCTGACCTTCGCCACCGCCGAATATGGCGTCGCACCCGGCCAGTCGGCGGTCTTCTATGATGGCGACCGGCTGCTCGGCGGCGGCACCATCGTCGCGACCGAGGCGGCCTCGATCGATGAGGCAGTGGCGGCTTAGCTGCCAGCGTCCCGAATTCTTCAATTCCCCAGTCATTAGACGCGGTTACCGCAACGCGGGAACGGCGAACCTCGCTACCCGTTGATCGAGCAGGGCCGCCAGGTTCGGCCCCTGATCGGGAGAAGAGAGATGGGCAGCAATATGCTGATTATAATAGCCGCTGTTGCAATCCTCCTCGCCGTTGGAGGATGGCTGCTCTACACCAAGCGCCGCTCGGAGCATCTGCGCACTCGGTTTGGCTCCGAATATGATCGTCAGCTTGAGGAGAAGGGCAGTCGCTCGAAGGCCGAAGCGGACTTGGCTGAACGAGAAGAGCGGGTCAGCAAGCTCGCAATCCGACCATTGAGCCCGGCCGATCAGGACAAGTTTCTCGATCGCTGGACGAAGGTACAGGCGACCTTTGTCGACGATCCGCAGAGGTCGGTCGACTATGCTGACGCACTCCTAGCTGAGGTCATGAGCGCGCGAGGCTACCCCGTCGAGGATTTCGAGCAGAGGGCAGGCGATATTTCAGTCGACCACCCCAACGTGGTCCAGCATTATCGTGCCGGTCACGATATCGCCGTCCGGCACAGCCGCGGTGAGGCCACCACGGACGAGCTTCGCCAAGCGCTGATTCACTATCGCTCGCTGTTTGAGGAGCTTGTCACGGAGCGGGAGCCCTTGCCGGAGCATAGTCACTAACCGGATTGCCCGACTAGATCTGGAAATATCCTTCGATCACGGTGACGGCGTGCCCGCCGAGGATCACCCGGTCGCCTCGCAGCTCGCAATCCAACAGGCCCGTCCGTTTGCTGGCCTGGAGCGCGGTGAAGCGGTTGCGGCCGAGGCGGTCGGCCCAGAAGGGCACCAGCGCGGCATGGGCCGCGCCGGTCACCGGGTCTTCGTCGATCCCGACCGACGGGCAAAACACCCGGCTAGCGATGTCCTGCTCATCGCCGGGGGCGGTGACGATTCCCATGAAGAGGTGGAGCTCGGCCAGCGCCTTGAAGTCCGGCTTCACCGCGCGCACCGCCCATTCATCGGGAAGCAGCACGATGGCCGCCGGCTCCGGCCCGTCGGCGATGAAAATCTCGCCGGAATCGAGGCGCAGTGCCTCGAGCAGGCCGGGGACGTCGCCGCTTCGCACCGAGAATGGAGGCAGGCTCATCCGCAGCATGTCGCCGTCGCCGTTGACGGTCAGAACGCCCGACTTGGTCGAGAAGCGAATCATGTCGCCGTGGATCAGGATGTGCGCCGCGGCGAAGGTAGCGTGGCCGCACAGCGGGACTTCGGTGGTCGGCGTGAACCAGCGCAAGTCGTAATCCGCATCATCGCGCTCGCTGGGCACGGTGAAGGCGGTCTCGCTGAGGTTATTCTCGGCCGCGATCGCCTGCATCACCGCGTCGTCGAGCCAATGGTCGAGCGGCATGACCGCTGCGGGATTACCGGTGAACGGCCGCCCGGCGAAGGCGTCGACCTGGAAGAAGGGCAGGGGCGTCATCGGGCGCTCTCCGTCAGATGCTGGGGTAGGATGCCTTCGCGATCGACATGGCCTTCGGGGTCGAGGTGGATGATGATCTCGGTCCCCGGAAAGCGGTGCTGCAGCTTCTCCTCGGCCGCGTCCATCCGCTCATGCGCTTCCTTGACCGTCCAGTCTCCGGGCACCCAGACATGGAATTGCACGAAGCGATGCGCGCCCGACGTGCGGGTCCTGAGATCGTGCAGGCCGGCCAGCTCTGGATAATCCCGCGCCGCCTCGAGGAAGGCTTCGCGCTCGTGGTCGGGCCATTCGCGATCCATCAGCTGGTCGACCGAATGGCTGGCCGCGCTCCACGCGCCGTACATCAGCCAGGCCGCGATGGCGAAGCCGAACAACGGGTCCGCCAGCCGCCAGCCGAGCAGCTGGTCGAGCACCAGGGCCCCGATCACCGACAGGTTGAGCAGCACGTCCGTCTGATAATGGACATGGTCGGTCAGGATCGCGACCGAGCCGGTCCGACGGATGACATAGCGCTGATAGGCAAGCAGGCCGAAGGTCGCGATCATCGCTACGACCGACACGCCAATGCCCAGTTCCAGCCCCTGTGTCGGCTCCCCGCTGCGCAGCCGGTCCAGCGATCGCCAGGCGATGCCGAGCGCGGATACGGTGATGAGGATGACCTGGGTTAGCGCCGCCAAGGCCTCCGCTTTGCCGTGGCCGTAGCGATGCTCCTCGTCGGCTGGCATCGCCGCCCAGCGCACGCCGAGGAAGGTGATCAAGCTGGCGATGAAGTCGAGGGCAGTGTCGGCGAGGCTGCCGAGCATCGCCACCGAACCGGTATCCCAGCTGGCCCAGCCCTTCAGCGCGACCAGGAACAGCGCCAAGAATATGCTTGCCAGCGCGGCGCGGAAGTTCAGCGTCGCCCGCTCGCCGGCGCCATGGCGATGGTGATGGTTGCCATGCCCATGCGCGTGGTGATGATGCGCTCCGCTCATGGGTAGAGCAGTCCTTCCGACCAGCCGTCTTCGGAACGGGTGAACACCCGCCGTTCGTGCAGCCGGTGCGGCCGATCGCTCCAGAACTCCATCCGCTCCGGCTTCACCCGAAAGCCGGTCCATCGCGGCGGGCGCGGCATGTCGCTTCCTTCGAAGCGAGATCGCACCTCATCGCACCGCGCCTCGAATGTCTCGCGACGGTCGAGCGGACGCGACTGGTCCGAGGCCCAGGCACCGATCTGCGAATCCCGGCCGCGGGTGGCGAAATAGGCATCGGCTTCAGCGGCGCTGACCTCCTCGACCGGCCCCTCGACCCGCACCTGGCGACGCAGCGCCTTCCAGTGGAACAGCAAGGCCGCCTGGGGATTGGCGGCCAGCTCCTCGCCCTTGCGGCTGTCGGCATTGGTGTAGAAAACAAAGCCTTCCGGGCCATGGCCTTTCAGCAGCACGATCCTGACCGACGGCCGGCCCTCGGGAGTGGCGGTTGCGGCCGACATGGCATCGGGATCGTTGATCTCGGCGGCCTTCGCTTCGGCGTACCAGGCGTCGAACAATGCCAAGGGATCATCGGTCATCAGCTGCCTTTGCCCACTTGAATAACCGCTGTCGAGGCTCCGTGAAGCTTGACGGATGTGTGCGCCGCTCCGAAACGGAATGAGATAAGAGGGGAAAGAATGGACCTGTACCAGCAGCTGGGGATCAAGCGCGGGGCGAGCGAGGCCGAGATCAAGAAGGCCTATCGCAGCCTGGCCAAGCAGCTGCATCCCGACCGCAACAAGGACAATCCAAAGGCCGCGGAGCGCTTCGCCCAAATTACCAGGGCCTATGATTTGCTGTCGGACAAGGACAAGCGCGCCCGTTACGACCGCGGCGAAATCGACGAGGACGGCAACCCGCGCATGCCCTTTGGCTCCGGCTTCGGCGGTGGGGCCGGGCCGCGGCCGGGCGGCGGCGGCGGGGCTGGCCCCGACGGCTTCCCCGGCGGATTTTCCGGCGATGCGGCCGACCTGTCCGACCTGTTCGAAGGCTTGTTCGGCGCCGCCGCCCAGGGCCGCCGGGGCGCCGGAAGCGGCGGACCTTTCGGCGGGTTCGGCCGCGCCCGACCGCCCCAGAAGGGCGCCGATGTCGCTTATCGGCTAAAGGTGCCATTTGTTGACGCCGCCTGCCTCCGGGAACAGCGCGTGACCTTGTCGGGTGGTCGAACGATCGATTTGAAACTGCCCAAGGGCGTCGAGGAAGGAACCAGGATCCGGCTTGCGGGGCAGGGGCAGGAAGGACCGGGCGGCCGCGGCGACGCGATCGTCACGATTCAGATCGCGCCTCACCCTTTCTTCGTCCGTGACGGCAACAACATCCGGTTGAACCTGCCGATCACGCTCAAGGAAGCGGTTCAGGGCGGCAAGGTCAAAGTGCCTACGCCAGAGGGGCCGGTGATGCTGACCATCCCCAAGGGCTCGACCTCCGGCAAGGTGCTGCGCATCAAGGGGCGCGGCTTCACCGGCAAGGACGGTCATCGCGGCGACCTGCTCGCCCAGCTGGCTGTCGATGTCCCCAGGGACGACGAGGCGCTGCATCGCTTTCTCGAGGGTTGGGACGGCGGCGGAAACCCGCGCTCTTCGCTCGGCGTTTAGGTCGGACCGGAGAGCTAGCGCCGCCGCATGAAGGAACTCCATCCCTATTCGCCCGAAGAACGGCGCAAGCGGATGGCGCGCCTCAGGGCGCGTTTCGGCAAGGCGGCGATCGAACGAGCCAAGCGGGAGATCAGGCCGCTGGTGGTCGCCAAGCGGGTCGGGATCGGCCTCTACGACGACGGGTTCATCCATGCCGGCAACCTCGCCTATTTGTCGCTGCTGGCGATCTTCCCCTTTCTGATCCTTGCTGCCGCGGTGGCCCGATTATTCGGACTGACCGAGGATACCGCGCGCGCCGTGGCCACCATCCTGGGCCGGCTGCCGCCGACGGTGCGCGACGTACTGGAGGGCCCGATCGACGAGGTGCTTCAGGGTCGCTCGGGCGGCCTGCTGTGGCTCGGGGCAATCGTTGGCCTGTGGACCGCAGCCAGCTTCATCGAGACAATCCGGGATATTTTGCGCCGCGCCTATGGCGTCAAATATTCGGCCAGCTTCTGGCAATATAGGCTGGCGGCGATGGCCATCATCCTCGGCGCGGTGGTACTGCTGTTTATCGCCTTTGCGGCCAGCGTGGTGCTTACCTCGGCGCGGCATTTTGTCCTCGCCCGGCTGCCATTTTCGGAGGATTTGGCGAGCACGCTCGGATTTTACCGCATCGGTCCGGCGCTCACCTTGTTCGCCACCTTCTACATTATCTTCCTTGCGCTAACCCCGGCGCGCTATCGCACAATCGAATGCCGCAAATGGCCCGGTGCCTTCATTGCCACCGTCTGGTGGCTGGCAACGGTCGAATTGCTGCCGTGGGTCATCGGCCTGTTCGGTGGCTATGAGCTTACCTACGGCAGCCTGGCTGGGGTGATGGTCGCGCTACTGTTCTTCTTCGTCGCGGGCCTTGGCGTCGTGGCGGGCGCCGAGCTGAACGCCGCTCTGGCAGAGCCGGGCGGAAAGGCGCTAAGGGGCGAGCATTATGAGGGGCCGTTCGAGGACGAGCTTCCGGTTGAGGAACCGGCGCCCGAGGAACAGAAGGCGGCTGCAGTACGCAACGGGTCAAAAGGGGAATAGGTTATGGCAGGTTTGATGGCGGGTAAGCGCGGGCTGATCATGGGCCTCGCCAACGACCGGTCACTGGCCTGGGGCATCGCCCGCCAGTTGCGCGATCAGGGCGCCGAGCTGGCCTTCAGCTACCAGGGCGAATCGATCGAGAAGCGGGTTCGGCCGCTCGCCGAGCAGCTCGGCAGCGACATATTGGTCGACTGCGACGTGTCCGACATGCCGGCGCTCGATCGCACATTCGCCGAGCTGAAGAAGCGCTGGGACAGGCTCGACTTCGTGGTCCATGCGATCGGCTTTTCCGACAAGAACGAGCTGCGCGGCGGCTATGTCGATACCAGTCTCGACAATTTCCTGATGACCATGAACATCTCGGTCTACAGCTTCGTCGCGGTCGCCCAGCGGGCCCGGGAGATGATGGCCGACGGCGGCGCGCTGCTGACCTTGAGCTATTATGGCGCCGAAAAGGTCATCCCGCATTACAATGTGATGGGCGTGGCCAAGGCGGCGCTGGAAACAAGCGTCAAATATCTCGCCGCGGATCTGGGACCCTCCGGCATCCGGGTCAACGCGATCAGCGCCGGCCCGATCAAGACGCTGGCCGCAAGCGGCATCGGCGATTTCCGCTACATCATGAAGTGGAATGAATATAATTCGCCGCTCCGCCGCAACGTTACCATCGAGGATGTCGGCGGCGCCGGCCTTTACCTGCTCTCCGACCTCGCCAGCGGCGTCACCGGCGAAACCCACCACGTCGACGGCGGCTACAACGTGATCGGCATGAAGCAGGAAGACGCGCCGGACATCGCGACGGTGTAGGAGCGCGGCGCGAGCGCGGTCAGTTGTTGCCCTGCAACGAGACTATGATCGGAGTGGTCAGCAGGGGCACCACCTGGAGCTGGTCCTTGAACATCCGCCGCGACTTGCTGTCGCCGACCACCACGGTGTCGTTGGCGAAGATTTCGGGGTCGGCGTAGTTACCGCGGCGGATTGCCGCGAGGTTGTATAG
>JALYNQ010000068.1 GCA_030773115.1 Pseudomonadota bacterium | reverse complement strand
GGTGAGGGGCATGGGCGGCGGCAGACGCATCCATGCAACAGGAAATCAACAACATGAGTGAAGCCCCTCACCCTCCCATTGCTGCGCAATGGGCCCCTCCCTCTCCCGCAAGGGGAGAGGGAATGCTAGGAAGCCCCCATGCCCCTTCCCACCGTCGCCATCGTCGGCCGCCCCAACGTCGGCAAATCGACGCTGTTCAACCGCCTCGTCGGCAAGCGCGTAGCGCTGGTCGACGACCGGCCGGGCGTGACCCGCGACCGGCGCGAGGGCGAGGGCAAGCTGTTCGACCTGACCTTCCGAGTCATGGACACCGCCGGCTTCGAGGACCAGGACCCGCACTCGCTGCCGGGCCGGATGCGCGTCCAGACCGACGCCGCGGTCCGCGAGGCCGATGTCGCGCTGTTCCTGATCGACGCGCGCGAAGGGCTGACCCCGCTCGACGAGGAAATCGCCCGCTGGCTGCGCAGCCATTCGACCCCCGTCGTCGTCGCCGCCAACAAGGCCGAAGGCAGGTCCGGTGAGGCCGGCCTGCTCGAAGCCTATGCGCTCGGCCTCGGCGAGCCGATCGCGATCAGCGCCGAGCATGGCGAAGGGCTGGCCGACCTGTTCGAGATGGTCCGGCCGCATGTCGAGCATGAGCATTTCGCGACCGAGGCGGAGGAGGTCGAGCGTGGCGAAGGCCCGCTCAAGCTGGCGATCGTCGGACGGCCCAACGCCGGCAAGTCGACCTTGGTCAATAAGATGCTGGGCGAAGAGCGGATGATCACCGGCCCCGAGGCCGGTATCACCCGCGACAGCATCAGCCTGAACTGGGAATGGCCAAGTCCCGATGGGACCACGCGGCCTGTCCAGCTGGTCGACACCGCGGGGCTGCGCAAGCGGGCCAAGGTCGAGGACAAGCTGGAGAAGCTGTCGGCGTTCGATACCCAGCGGGCGATCGACTATGCCGAGGTGGTGGTGCTGCTGCTCGACGCCACCCGTGGCCTGGAGTCGCAGGACCTGCGCATTGCCGACCGGGTGCTGGAGGAAGGCCGGGCGCTGGTCATCGCGCTCAACAAATGGGACGTGGCCGAAAATGCCTCGGCGCTGTTCAACGGCGTCAAGGCGGCGCTGGAAGAAGGCCTCAGCCAGCTAAAGGGTGTGCCGGTGCTGACCGTGTCGGGCAAGACCGGCAAGGGCATCGGCCAGCTGCTCGGCGCGGCGTTCGAGGTTCGCGAGAACTGGTCGCGGCGCGTGTCGACCGGCGAGCTCAATCGCTGGTTCGAGCGAGCGATCGAGGCCAATCCGCCGCCCGCGCCCGGCGGCAAGCGGATCAAGCTGCGCTACATCACCCAGGTGAAGACGCGGCCGCCGAGCTTCGTCATCTTCGGCACCCGGGTCGACCAGCTGCCGACCAGCTATCAGCGCTATCTGCTCAACTCGATGCGGCGCGATCTCGACCTCGGCCCGGTGCCGCTGCGCCTGACCATGCGTGCGCCCAAGAACCCGTTTCACAACAAGGGTTAGTTCGAAAAATAACCGGTCCTTTACCCTTTCGGGGTTAGGTAATGGCAGTGGGATCAGCGCCTTGACCAGAGGCGTCACGGAGACAGATCAAGTGGAAGACGGCTCGGATATCGTCGACTGGGTGCATTTTGAGAAGAGCCGGGCCGAGCTTGGGCCGGGCTTCATCCGCATCCTCAGCTATTTCCGCGAAGACGGCGCCAAGAGCGTCGCCGCGATCGAACAGGCCATGCACGAGCAGAATACCGTCGCGCTGGTCATTCCGTCGCACACGCTGAAGGGCGAGTCGCGCCAGTTCGGGGCGGAGCCGCTGGCGGCAATCGCCGAGAAGATCGAGCAGACCGCCCGCTTCTGCATCGAGACCCACCGCTTTCCCGACGAGCTGGTTCCCGACGTGGTCGAGCTTCGCCGTGTGTGGAGCCGGACGATCGAGCTGTTCGACAAGGCGGTGAACCCGCTCCAGAGCCGCGCCGCAGCGCCCGGCGGCTTCGGCAAGAAGGTCGCCAACCAGGGCTTCGGGCGGATTTGACGGTTTCTGCCGTCACCCTGAACTTGTTTCAGGGTCCATTCCTCCGCCCGCACCGCACTTCACCGCTATGGATGCTGAAACAAGTTCAGCATGACGGCTATGCAATTGCAGCGGCCGTCCGTTCCTTCCGCATCGGCTGCAGATCCCAGCGTGCCAGGCTGCGCCACAGCCACTCGAGCGGGCCGTACTGGAACCGCTCAAGCCACGGCTTCGACCAGGCCAGCATCACTACCCACATGGCGATGACCACCAGCCATAGCTCGGCGCGGCTGAGCTCACCGAACTGGCCCAGCCCCCAACCGTAGAAGATCCCGGTCATGATGATCGAGGTGCCGAGATAGTTGGTGAAGGCGGCACGGCCCGCCGCGGCGATCCGCTGGGTCAGCCAGCCGCCCTCGCGGGTGACCAGGATGACCAGCGCCGCCACCGCCGCGATCATGAACGGGCGGATCAGCACCGTCGCGGCCATCGCATAGGTGAACAGCGCCAGCGGACTGAAATTGCTGCGGAAGATCAGCCAGACCAGCACCACGTAAAAGGGCAGCGAAATGGCGTAGCCGCGGATTGCGGCGCGGCGACATTCCTCGTCCGTCCATCGGCCGGTGAGAAAGCCCGACTTCAATGCCGCCATGCCGAACAGCATGTAGGCCAGGGTCTCCGGCCCGAACATGATGCTGAAAACCAGCGGGTCGAGCGCGTGCTTGGTCAGCTGGCTCTGGACTACGCCCGACCAGGGACCGAGGATCAGCCCCATCTGCTCGTTGAGCTCGGCCTGCGTCGGCACCCGCACCCAGGCGGTTATCTCATTCCACTGGCGCAGCACTTCCGCGCTCGCCCCCGGCGCCGCCGCCTGCGGAGCCAGGTCACGCACCTGCGCCGCCATGCCGGCAAACATCGCGAACTGGAGCAGCACCAGCGCGATGCCGATCAGGATCAGCGCCCTCGGCTCCTTGTTGCGGAACAGGAAGGCGACCATGCCGATAGTCGCGTAGCCGAACAAAATGTCTCCGAACCAGATCAAATAGAAATGGATCGCCCCGAACAGCAACAGCACCAGCATCCGGCGGTAATGGACCGCGGCGGGACTTTCGCCCTTGGCCTCCGCGCGCTGGATGACCAGCAGCATGCTGGCCCCGAACAGGAATGAGAACAGGCCGCGCATTTTGCCGTCGATGAGGACGAAGTTGAACGCATAGGCCGAGAAATCGATGTCAGCCTCACTGCCATAGGCGAGCGGGTTCATATAGGCCGCCATCGGCATGGCAAAGGCGACGATGTTCATCGCCAATATGCCCATCACCGCCACCCCGCGGACGATGTCGAGCGTGGCGATGCGTTGGTCTTCCGGCGATGTCGTGGCCATCTTAACCCCCCGCGCCGTCACCCTGAACTTGTTTCAGGGTCCATTTAGCCGCCGGCACCACACTTCAACAGAATGGATGCTGAAACAAGTTCAGCATGACGAAATTGGGGTGAGGTCAGTCCTCGGCGCCTTCGCTCTGCAGCTGGATGTAATTCTGCAGGCCCATCCGCGCGATCATGTCGAACTGGGTCTCGAGCGTGTCGACATGCTCTTCCTCATTCTCGAGGATCTCGCTGAACAGGTCGCGGCTGACATAGTCGCGCACGCTCTCGCAATGGGCGATCGCGCCGCGAAGCTGGGTCAGCGCCTCCATCTCCAGCGCCAGGTCGCATTTCAGTATTTCCTCGACATTCTCGCCGATCCTGAGCTTGCCCAGCATCTGGAAGTTGGGCAGCCCGTCGAGGAACAGGATGCGCTCGGCCAGCTTGTCGGCATGCTTCATCTCGTCAATCGATTCATGCCGCTCGAACTCGGCGAGCTTATCGATGCCCCAATTGTCGAGCATTCGGTAATGCAGCCAATATTGGTTGACCGCGGTCAGTTCGTTCTTGAGCGCCTCGTTGAGGAACTGGATGACCTTCTTGTCGCCCTTCATCGCGGCCTCCTTTGCAGACAAGCGCTCTAACGCTTCAGCCCGTCAAAAGGAAGCGGAAAATTGGCGGAAATCAGGGAAAAATCTGCGACTGATAGTCAGTCGCAAGCGCAGCATCAGGCCGCCCTGGCCTCGACCGCTAGCAGCTGCGCCCGCTCATCGTCGATCACTTCCCTGGCGCAGGGCAGGCAGGTGCCGCATTGAACGTCGCAACCAAGCGATTTGTACGCCGTCCGTGGGCACGGCACGCCCTTGCGAGCTGCCGCACGCAGCTCGTCTTCGCGAATCGCATTACAGACGCAGACGATCATGGAGATCGACATATCCGATAATGCGAACCATTCGCAAGTGAGAAAGAGGGCTAACTCACGATCGCGCGCGGGCGAAGCATTTTGGCAACGATCAGCGCGATCGGGATGCCGACCAGCACGATATGCGCGAACAGCTGGCTGACGACCGAGATCGCCTTGGGCGGCAGCGGGACGTCGAAGCGCAACGGCACGACGATCCAGTTCATGACCACATAGGTGACGAGCCCGTAGGCGATGCCCGCCGAGATCGGATCGGTCAGCAACCGGGGCCAGTTGCGCGCTGCGACGATGAACGCCGCGGCCATGATCGCCATCAGCGTGAAATGGACGATGAGCCCGAGGATCGATCCCGCCAGCCCCATCTCGGTCGCCGGCGGATATGGGCCCGAGGCAACGAAGCGCAGCATGCCCGCGGGATCGCGCCCGTTGATCGCGGTCAGCAGCGCCGCATAGATTATGTCGATCGTACCGGCGACCAGCGTCGCCCAAGCCCATGCGCGTGTCATGCCATCCCCTCCTGTCGTCAAGAGAGGCTGGCCCGGACGGGAATCAAGTCAAGCGTGGCGCCGGGTGAGCGTCGCTATTAGGTCGCCGAACGTCATCTGCGTTCCTTGCGGATGACCAGCTTCAGGCCCGACCAGATGTCGTCGATTGCGCACACTTTGACGTCGACCAGGTGGAGCGGCAACGCGACGGCGCGGATCACATCCTCGGTGATATCGGTCGGGACCTTCGACGCCTTCTTCGGCCAGCTGACCCAGATCGTCCCGTCGCGGGCGATCAGCGGCAGCAACATCCTGAGCTCGCAATCGAGCGCGGCACAGCTGGTCGCGAAGATATGGGCGAGGTCGACTGGCGGCTCGGGCGAGTCCAGCCGCTCGAACGGTGGCGCGTCCCGCTCGATCTCCGCGCGAACGCCGTCGGGCATGCCCAGGAACCAGCTGCGCATCCCGTGCTTGAGGCCCAGCTTCTGCGCCAGTGGCGTGCCTGAGTAACCCGCGGTCATTTGTCCGATATCAGTCCGCGGCAGTAGTTGATCAAGCCTTCCCGGGAAAGCGAACACCGCGCATGCCGCGCGCCTTGCGCGGATACTTATTCAACCAACTGGTTGACTTTTGAGTCGGGCTCGACAATATTCAACTGCATGGTTGAACATGATTCGCTCCAACTCGACACGGTTTTCCAGGCGCTCAGCGACGCCACGCGCCGGGGCATGCTCGCAAGCCTGGCGCTCGGCGAGAAGTCGGTCGGCGAATTGGCCGAACCCTTCGCGATGAGCTTCGCCGGCGCGTCCAAGCATGTGAAGGTGCTCGAGGAGGCGGGGCTGATCCGCCGCCAAGTGCGCGGCCGCACGCATGTCTGCAGCCTCGAACCCGGCCCGCTCGCCAGCGCCGACCAATGGCTGCGCCATTACGAGCGCTTCTGGACCGGCCGGCTCGACGCTCTCGAAAGACTGTTGCGAGACGACGATGCCCGCAAGTCCGCGGCGCGCAAGAACCAAACCCCCAAAGGAGAAAAGCAATGACCCAGGTCGCGAGCCCCGATTCCTACGGCACCATCACCGAGCCCGCCACCCTCAGGCTCGAACGCCTGCTCCCCGGTTCGATCGACCGCGTCTGGGCCTACCTCACCGAAAGCGACCTGCGCCGCCAATGGATGGCGGCCGGCACCATGGACATGCGCGTCGGCGGGACGGCTGACCTCGTCTGGCGCAACAATGAGCTGACCGACCCGCCGGGCAACAAGCCCGAAGGCTTCAGCGACGAGCACAGCATGGAAATCGAGATCACCGAGCTTGATCCGCCGCGCCGCCTCGGCATCACCTGGGGTCGCACCGGCGGAGTCACCTTCGAGCTGGAGCCGGTCGGCGACATGGTCCGGTTCACAGTGACTCACCATCGCATTCCCGAACATGAGATGGCGCTCAACATCAGTGCTGGCTGGCACGCCCACATCGACGTGCTCGCAGCCCGCCTGTCCGGCGATGAACCCAAGCCTTTCTGGGATCATTGGCTGGCACTCAAGGCCGAGTACGCCAAGCGATTGGGCGCGTAGCCGGTTTTTTGGAGAATTCCGATGAGTGAACCCTATACCGGCGGCTGCGCCTGCGGCGCGATCCGCTACCAAGTCTCGGCCGAACCGGCGGTCATGGTCGACTGCCAGTGCCGGCAATGCCAGCGCGACAGCGGCACCGGCCATCAATCCCATCTGACCTTCGTCGGCGCGCCGGTTGAGGTCAGCGGGCAGGCGAGCCGCTGGGAAATGGTCGGGGACGGCGGGACGCGGAAGAGCCGCGCCTTTTGCCCTACCTGTGGCGTGCCGGTCTATCTCACATTTCCGGACATGCCCGAGGTGTTCATACCGACCGCCGCCAGCCTCGACGATCCCGGCCGCTACCGGCCGCAGATCGCCACCTGGACCTCGGCCGGACACCCGTGGGACCATCTCGATCCCTCCATTGCCAAATTTGACAAGATGCCGCCCCCACCGGCGGAAGGAGTTTGACCATGACCAATCGCAATGACTCACTGCCTGCAATGGACCGGCCGCCGGTCGTATCGAAGCAGGAATGGGAGGCCGCGCGCAACGCGCTGTTGGTCATGGAAAAGGCCCATACCCACGCCCGCGACGCCCTGGCCGCCGAACGCCGGCGGATGCCGTGGCTCGCCGTCGACAAGTCTTATGAATTCGACGGCCCCGACGGAAAGCTGAGCCTGCTCGACCTGTTCGAAGGCCGCCGCCAGCTGATCGTCTATCGCGCCTTCTTCGAACCCGGCGTCCATGGCTGGCCCGATCATGGCTGCCGAGGCTGTTCTATGGTGGCCGACCAGGTCGCCCACCCTGCCCACCTCAACGCCCGGGATACGACGCTCGTCTTCGCGTCACGCGCTCCGCAGGAAGATATCGCCCGGCTCAAGGAGCGGATGGGCTGGGAGCACATCCCTTGGTTCACCGTCACCGACGATTTCGACAAGGACTTCGGCGTCGACGAGTGGCACGGTACCAATGCCTTCATCCGCGACGGCGACCGGATCTACCGCACCTACTTCATCGACAACCGCGGCGACGAACAGATGGGCGGCACCTGGAACTATCTCGATATCACCGCACTCGGCCGCCAGGAGGTGTGGGAGGATTCGCCCGAAGGCTATCCCCAGACCCCGCCCTACAAATGGTGGAATTGGCACGACAATTATGAAGCCGAGGCCGCGCCGGACCCGAAATGGGTCGAAGTATCGGAGGCCGGCGAGGCTGCCTTCCGCAACGCCGGCGCCTAGCTGACGGAGAAGGATGATGAACGATCGCCGACCGACCGGCGTGGCCGCCTGGCTGAGCCTGGCCGCCGCCCCTGTTTTCGCGCTGATGGCCCTGCTCACCCTGCAATTCGAGGGACGGATGTCGGCATCGCTGTGCACCGGTCAGGAACTGCCATTCCCACTAGCCGGAATGGCTCCCATGTATCTGCTGATGGCGGCCTTCCACCTACCACCTTGGCTCAGGCTGGATCGCCAGTCATGAACGAGGCATCGCCTCTGCTGCAGTGCAGCATTTGCAACGCTCCCTGCGGACTTTGCATTTGCGCCGCGCGACCGAACCAGGGATAAGCGGCGCTGGGAGTGGATCAGGCTTGAAGGGCCACCTTGAAGGAGGTTGGCATGCTTCGAACAATCACCCGTGTCGCAGTGACTTTCTCCATCGCTCTGGCCGCCACGCCGCTCGCTGCCGCACCGGCGCCTAGGGAGGTCGAGGTGGAAGGTTTCCATCTCGCCTATACGGTCGAGCTCCAGGGCGACGACCGGATTGTCCTCGCCGGTCGTGACCTCGATCGCAACGAAGACTTCGCCCTTACGGTCAAGCCCAGCGGCAAGGTCGTCGGCTGGTTCGGAAACCGGGCGGTAGAATTCTCCGTGGGGCGCCGGAAGCGCGACGCGATGTTTGCCCGATTGACGACGCAGCAGCCGACGCAGGTCGCGGAGGCCGCGCCGACAGCAGGCTATCCCACAGCCCGATAGCCATTGTCTCCTCCCCTGCATTTGCAGGGGAGGAGACAATGAACCGGGGGAGGTTAGGCCGCGAACCTCTCGAACAGCCAGTCGTGGAGGTTGCGGACCGCGCGGCGTTCCAGTGCCGCCGGCTGGCATGCGAACCAATAGGAATAGGGACTCTCCACCGTCTCTTCGAATAACTGGACGAGGCGATCGTCGCTCGACAGGGACAAATGGCTGTCGAGCATGAAGGCGACCCCCAGCCCCTCGGCGGCGGCATCCAGAATCAGCTGCCCGGAGTCGAACAGGCTGACCGCCTTCGGCTCCAGCCCCGGATGTCCCGCCGCCTTGCGCCACTGTTCGAAATTGCCGGCCATGTCCCGGTGCAGAAGGATGGTGACGTGCTCCAGATCCTGCGCGCGGCGCAGCGCGTCGGAACCTTCGGCGATCGCGCGTGATCCGATGGCGACGACCCGGCCCTTCTCGAGCAGCCGCGAATAGAGGCGGGGGTCGATCTCGTCGGCGATGGCGATTGCCGCATCGAGACCGTCGCCCTGCAGTCGGGCCAGCCGGTTCGGACCCGTATCCACATCGATTTGCAGGTTCGGATGGCGGTCGCGGAGTGACGACAATTCCGGCATGAGCCGCTGCGAGGCGAACAGCGACGGAACTGCGACCTTGAGCCGCATGCCGCGCACCGGTCCGCTGAGGCGCTCGACCGCGGCGGCCAGCGCATCGACGTGCGGCGCGACCTCCTCGAGGAAGATTTCGCCCTCGGCGGTCAGCACCAACGCATTGTGCTGGCGCTCGAACAGGGCCGTGCCGACGAACTCTTCAAGCGCCTGGATGCGGCGGGTCAGCGCAGAGGAGGACAGAGCGAGGCTTTCGGCCGCCGCTTTCAACGAACCCTGGCGGGCGACGTGGACGAAGGCTTGCAGTGCTCCGACCGGCGGCAATCTGCGCATCGAATCCCTTTCCGCCCTATTGTGCAGCGCAGCAAAGACGGGTGCAAGAAAAATGAGGGGCCTTCTCGGTGGAGAAGGCCCCTCAAAGTGTCCTTGGGAGAGGATTGCCTGAAAGGCACTCCCTCTATGCGCGGAAGAGGCATTTGCTGCAAATGCGAACGCTGCATTCGCAAGTGCGGCAATTGCAACCGCCGCGCGATCCGCATCCGGCGGCTAACACGGCGCCACTTGAAGCCATCGCCGGTTCCAAGCACAACAAGGCGCATGCTGCCCCCCTACGCCGTCCGGCTCCTCCCGCATGACCCGAGCTGGGCCGAGCTGGCCGACCGGGAAGGCGCCCGCCTGATGGAGGCGGCGCCCGGAGCCTTTGTCGCGATTCATCATATCGGCTCGACTTCGATCCCAAGGATCGTCGCCAAGCCGATATTAGACCTGATGGGGATCGGCCCGAACCTCGCCGCGATCGAGGCAGCGCGGCCGGCGCTGGAGGCGCTCGGCTATGCCTGGCACGGGGAATATGGGCTGGAGGGCCGGCGTTTCTGTACTCTCAGCGATAGCGCGAGCGGGGTCCGCAAATTTCATCTCCACTGCTACGCCGCCGGCGACCACAGCATTCGCCGCCACCTGGCGTTCCGCGACTATCTCCGAGCCCGGCCGGAAAAAGCTCGCGCCTATGAAGAGATGAAGCATGGCTGTGCTGCCAGGCATCCCAACGACAGCCACGCCTACACCGACTGCAAGGACCGCTGGATCAAACGGGTTGAGGCCGAGGCGCTGACCCGGTTCTGACGGTGAATATGCCCGCCTAGTTCGATGCCGACAGGTGCCCTACCAGGGCGTTGATGTCGATCGGCTTGCGGATAATCGGAACGCCATTGCGCAGATCGCAAACGGCATCCTCGTCGGCATAGCCGGTCATCAGCAGAGCGCGCATCGAGGGGCGCGCGCGCAATGCGGCATGGATGGTGTCGATGCCGTTCATGCCCGGCATGGCGAAGTCGCTTAGCAGCACATCATAGGAGCCGTTGCCCTCGATGCGATCGATCGCCGACTGGCCGTCGGCAACCTCTTCGACAACGAAGCCCATATCTCGCAATTGTTCGCCGAGGACCGTTCGAACGGTCTCATCGTCGTCGACCAGCAGCACCGCCCTCGCCGCTCCTGTCGGCCGCAGCGTCGGGGCAAGCGCGGATTTCTCCGCTTTCTGAGTGTCGTCGCTGCAAGGGAAAAGCAGCTCGATTGCCGTGCCTCTGCCGGGCTCGCTGTCGATCCTCATCTTGCCGCCCGATTGCTGGACAAAGCCCGATACCATCGACAGGCCCAGGCCGGTGCCCTTGCCGGCCTCTTTGGTAGTGAAGAAAGGTTCGGTGACGCGGTTGATCAGCGATTCCGGAATTCCGACGCCTTGGTCGCTAACCCGGATGCGGACATGGCGGCCCGCGGATAGCTCCGGATCGTGAAGCGGCGAATTATGCTCAAAGCTTTCGATCGCCACTTCGATCCTGCCACCCTGAGGCATGGCGTCCCGGCCGTTGATGATCAGATTGACCAGCGCGAGTTCCAGCTGCGAGCGATCGGCATAAATATTCGGGACGCCGTCGGAGCACTTCCAGTCGATCTGGACGGTGCCGCCCAGCGTATGCTCGACCAGGCCGGCGACTGAGGCACACAGCGATGCCGGCTCGACGCTGGTCGGGCTGAGTTCCTGCTTTCGCGCAAAGGCCATCATTCGCCTGACCAGCTCGGCCCCCTGCTCGGCCGCATGGCGCATCTGGGTCACCAGCAATTGCTCCCGCTCGCCGAGCTGCAGACGCCGTTCGAGCAGGTGCAGGCCGCCCAGCACCGCCGACAGCAAATTGTTGAAATCATGGGCGACGCCGCCGGTCAGCTGGCCGATCGCGTCCATTTTCTGGACATGCAGCAAATGGCTTTCGAGCACGCGCTGTTCGGTGACGTCGGTCAGGGTCCCCGCGAACTGCGCCGCCCCGCCCGCCGGGTCATTCACCATTACCGCCTGGTCATGGAAATATTTGAATCGCCCGTCGGCGCATTGCCATCGATATTCGATCGACAGGCGCCCGGTGGCCTGGCGCGCCTCGACTGCGGCCAGGACGCGGTCGCGATCTTCGGGATGCAGCCTGCGCTCCCACAGCTGGGGGTCGGCCTGGACGTCATCGAGCTCGAAACCGGTCATGCCCGCGAAGTCGCCGCTGACGAATTCGGGCCGCCTTGGGCTTGCCGGGGCAGGTTCCATGTACAGCAGGATCGGCAGCGATTGGAGGATCGCCGCCTCTCGCTCCCGCGACGCTTCCAGCTCGCGCGCGATCTGCAGGCGGGCCAGTTCCGCCTTGAAATTGGCGTCGCGAAGATCCTGCTCGGCCCGGCTTTTCTCTTCGACCTGCACCCGCATGTTGTAGAGGTCGACGAACACGCCGACCTTGGACTTGAGGATCAGCGGATCGACCGGCTTGAACACATAATCGACCGCTCCCATCGCATAGCCGCGCATCAGATGCTCGGTTTCCTTGTTCACCGCCGACAGGAAGATGATCGGGATCCGCGCCGTCTGCTCCCGCTCGCGGATCAGGCTCGCGGTTTCATAGCCGTCCATGCCGGGCATGAAGACATCGAGCAGGATGACCGCGAAATCCTGCCTGAGCAAGAAGCGCAGCGCCTCGGCGCCCGAAGTGGCCGTCACCACCTCGGCGAGGTCCTCGAGCACCTCGCCCAGCGCCATCAAATTGCGTTCGTCATCGTCGACCAGCAGAATTCGGGCTTCAGTCACGCCTTCATGCCTTTCAACCTTCCGCTCCGGCCTTTTGATCGGCTGCATCTTGCTCGTGCCCCTCAGGCAGCCCGCCGGGAGCGTTTGCGCTTGGCCAATGACGGATCCTGGCCTGCGCGGGATCGGACGATCCACACCCGCATCAGCGCCAGCAGCAGGTCGATGTCGACCGGCTTGGCGATATAGTCGGACGCACCCGCATCGAGGCATTTCTGACGGTCGCCCTTCATGGCCTTGGCGGTCACGGCGATCAGCGGCACCTCGGCGATATCCGGCGTCTCGCGCATCCTCCGCATGGTCTCATAGCCGTCCATGTCCGGCATCATGATGTCGACCAGTGCGGCATTGATGCCCGGCTCGGACTGGAGGATGGCGATGCCCTCGGATCCTCGCTCGGCATGCAGCACCTCGACGCCATGCACCTCGAGCACGCTGGTCAGCGAGTAGATGTTGCGGATATCGTCGTCGATGATCAGGATTCGGCTGCCCGAGATTTCGGGGATAGCCTCGCGCCGCGCCCCTCGCGACGAACGCCGGGCGGGCGGCTTGCCCTTCTTCTTGGCGGCGCGGGCCGCTTGGGCGATCGATTCGAACAAGTGCGTCAGCTGATCGCGTTCGGCCGGTTTTTCGGTCACGCCGGCCGCGCCGATGGTCAGCGCATGATTGGCCTGCTCGGCGCCGGAAATCACATAGACCGGAATGTCGGCCGTGTCGGGATCGTGCCGCAGCAGGTCGAGCAGCACGAAGCCGTCGATGTCGGACAGGCCGAGATCGAGCGTCACGGCGCTCGGCCGCATCTTGCGGACCATCGCCACCGTGCCGGAGCCGGCCGAAGAGATCACGCCCTTAAGGCCTTGCTCATGGGCCAGTTCCAGCAGGATGCCGGCAAAGGTCGGGTCATCCTCGACGATCAGCACGAACGGGTGGCCGCGGATCTCGTCGCGGTCATCGGGCGGCGCATAACTGGTCATGATGGCCGGTTCGGCGGGCCCGGCGATCGCAGGCAGTGCGGGTATCGCCAGCGGCCCGCTGAGCGACTGCTTCGGCACATAGAGGGTGAAGGTCGACCCTTCGCCGGGCACCGAGCGGACCTGCAACTCTCCGCCCAGCAGCCGGGCTATTTCGCGGCTGATCGACAGGCCGAGCCCGGTCCCGCCATATTTGCGGCTGGTCGTCCCGTCCGCTTGCTGGAACGCTTCGAAGATCAGCTTCTGCTTGTCCTGCGGAATACCGATGCCGGTGTCGCTGACCGAAATCTCGATCGCCTCGTCGACCTCGCGCAGCACCGGGTGATTGGGGCTCCACCCCTCGCTCGCCGGCCCCACCGATAGCGTGACGCCGCCCTGGGCGGTGAACTTGAAAGCGTTGGACAAAAGGTTGAGCACGACCTGCTGCAGCCGTTTCTCGTCGGTGCGGATCGTCTCCGGCAGGGCTTCGTCGAACCGGACGTCGAACACCAGGCCCTTTTCCGACGCCAGCTGACGGAACGTCCGCTCCATATGCTGCTTGAGGCCGGCCATCGGCATGTCGCCGATCTCGATCGACACCGTCCCGGATTCGATCTTCGACAGGTCGAGGATGTCGTTGATCAGGTTCAAGAGGTCGGTGCCCGCGCCGTGGATGGTCCGCGCGAACTCCATCTGCTTCTCGCTGAGGTTGCCCTGCTGGTTGTCGGCCAGCAGCTTCGACAGGATCAGCAGCGAATTGAGCGGGGTCCTGAGCTCGTGGCTCATGTTGGCCAGGAATTCGGACTTGTACTTGGAGGTCAATGCCAGCTGTTCGGCCTTTTCCTCGACCGCGCGGCGGGCCATGTCGATCTCGAAATTCTTGGCCTCGACCTGCCGCTTCTCATTCTCGAGCAGCTGCGCCTTTTCCTGCAGCTCTTCGTTGGTGGCGTGCAATTCCTCCTGCTTGGTGGTCAGCTCGGTCTGCCGCGCCTGCAGCTCCTGGGTCAGCAGCTGCGACTGGGCCAGCAGGCCCTCGGTCCGCATCGTGGCGGCGATGGTGTTGAGCACGATGCCGACGGTTTCCATCAGCTGGTTGAGGAAGCTGTGGTGGGTCTCGTTGAATTCCTCGAACGAGGCCAGCTCGATCACCGCCTTGACCTCATCCTCGAACAGGGCCGGCAGGATGTTGATGTTGACGGGGGCGGCCTTACCGAGCCCGGAGCCGATCTGGATGAAGTCGCCCGGAACCTTGTCGAGGCGAATGGGCCGCTTGTCGGCAGCGGCCTGGCCCACCAACCCCTCGCGGAGATCGAACTGCTTCTTCAGCTGCTCGTGCCCCTCGGCGCCGTAGCTGGCGACCAGTTCGAGCTTGGTTTCCTCTTCCTCGCGGTTGGTGACGTAGAACACGCCGTACTGCGCATTCACCAGCGGCGCGAGTTCGGACATGATCAGGTTGGAGATGGTGGCGAGGTCGCGCTCGCCCTGCAGCATCCGGCTGAACCGCGCGAGGTTGGTCTTGAGCCAGTCCTGCTCGGCATTCTTCAGCGTCTGATCCTTCAGATTGCGGATCATCTCGTTGATATTGTCCTTGAGCGCGGCCATCTCGCCCGATGCCTCGACCGCGATCGAGCGGGTGAGGTCGCCCTTGGTCACCGCGGTCGCCACCTCGGCGATCGAGCGCACCTGGTTGGTCAGGTTGGCGGCCAGCTGGTTGACGTTGTCGGTCAGGTCGCGCCACAGGCCGGCGGCGCCGGGCACGCGCGCCTGGCCGCCGAGCCGTCCCTCGACGCCGACTTCGCGGGCCATGTTGGTCACCTGGTCGCCGAAGGTCGACAGCGTCTCGATCATCCCGTTGATGGTCTCGGCCAGCGCCGCGATCTCGCCCTTGGCGTCGAAGGTCAGCTTGCGCTTCAAATTGCCCTGGGCGACCGCGGTCACCACGTCGGCGATGCCGCGCACCTGGTTGGTGAGGTTGGTCGCCATCAGGTTGACGTTGTCGGTCAAATCCTTCCATGTGCCGCCGACGCCCGGCACCTGCGCCTGTCCGCCGAGCTTGCCCTCGGTGCCGACCTCGCGCGCAACGCGGGTCACTTCCGAGGCGAAACCGTTCAGCTGATCGACCATCGTATTGATGGTATTCTTCAGGGCGAGGATCTCGCCCTTCACGTCGACCGTGATCTTCTTCGACAGGTCGCCGCGGGCGACGGCGGTGGTCACGTCGGCGATGTTGCGCACCTGGCCGGTCAGATTGTCGGCCATCAAATTGACGTTGTCGGTCAAATCCTTCCACGTCCCGGCCACGCCTCGCACATGCGCCTGCCCGCCCAGCTTGCCCTCGGTGCCGACCTCGCGGGCGACGCGCGTAACTTCCGAGGCGAAGGAATTGAGCTGATCGACCATCGTGTTGATGGTGTTCTTGAGCTCGAGAATCTCGCCCTTCACGTCGACCGTGATCTTCTTGCTGAGGTCGCCCAGCGCGACCGCGGTGGTGACCTCGGCGATGTTGCGCACCTGCCCGGTCAGGTTGGCGGCCATCGCGTTCACATTGTCGGTGAGGTCCTTCCAGGTGCCGCCAACGCCCTCCACCTGCGCCTGGCCGCCGCGCCGCCCTTCCGTGCCGACCTCGCGGGCCACGCGGGTCACTTCGGAGGCGAATGAATTGAGCTGATCGACCATCACGTTGATGGTGTTCTTGAGCTCGAGGATTTCGCCCTTCACGTCGACGGTGATCTTCTTCGACAGGTCGCCGCGGGCGACGGCGGTCGTCACTTCGGCGATGTTGCGCACCTGTCCGGTCAAATTGCCGGCCATGGCGTTCACATTGTCGGTCAAATCCTTCCACGTTCCGCCGACGCCCTCGACCTGCGCCTGGCCGCCGAGCTTGCCCTCGGTGCCCACCTCGCGCGCCACGCGAGTCACTTCGCTGGCGAACGAGTTCAGCTGATCGACCATCACGTTGATCGTATTCTTGAGCTCGAGGATCTCGCCGCGCACCTCGACCGTGATCTTCTTGCTGAGGTCGCCGCGGGCCACCGCGGTGGTCACCTCGGCGATATTGCGCACCTGGCCGGTCAGATTGTCGGCCATCAGATTGACGTTGTCGGTCAGGTCCTTCCAGGTGCCGCCTACCCCTTCCACCTGCGCCTGGCCGCCGAGGCGCCCTTCGGTGCCGACCTCGCGCGCGACGCGGGTCACTTCGGACGCGAAGCCGTTAAGCTGGTCGACCATGGTGTTGATGGTGTTCTTGAGCTCGAGGATCTCGCCCTTCACGTCGACGGTAATCTTCTTGCTGAGGTCGCCCGACGCCACCGCCGTCGTCACCTCGGCGATGTTGCGCACCTGGCCGGTGAGGTTGGCGGCCATCGAGTTCACATTGTCGGTCAAATCCTTCCAGGTTCCGCCTACGCCCGGCACTTGGGCCTGGCCGCCGAGCTTGCCCTCGGTGCCGACCTCGCGCGCCACGCGGCTGACTTCCGAGGCGAAACCGTTGAGCTGATCGACCATCGTATTGATGGTGTTCTTGAGCTCGAGGATCTCCCCCTTCACGTCGACGGTGATCTTCTTCGACAGGTCGCCCGAGGCCACCGCGGTAGTCACCTCGGCGATGTTGCGCACCTGGCCGGTCAAATTGGCGGCCATCGAGTTCACATTCTCGGTCAGGTCGGCCCAGGTGCCGGCGACGCCGGGCACCTGCGCCTGGCCGCCCAGCTTCCCCTCCGTTCCGACCTCGCGGGCGACGCGCGTCACCTCCGAGGCGAAGCCGTTCAACTGGTCGACCATCGTGTTGATGGTGTTCTTGAGCTCGAGGATCTCCCCCTTCACGTCGACCGTGATCTTCTTAGACAAGTCGCCGAGCGCCACCGCGGTAGTAACCTCGGCGATGTTGCGCACCTGGCCGGTGAGGTTGGCGGCCATCAGGTTGACGTTGTCGGTCAGGTCTTTCCAGGTGCCGGCCACGCCCTTCACATTGGCCTGGCCGCCGAGCTTGCCCTCGGTGCCGACCTCGCGCGCCACGCGCGTCACCTCCGAGGCGAACGAGGCCAGCTGCTCGACCATGGTGTTGACCACCTTGCCGATGCGCAAAAATTCGCCGCGCAGCGGCCGGCCGTCGATCTCGACCACCATCGATTGCGACAGGTCACCCTTGGCGACCGCGCCAATCACTCGAGCCACTTCGGTTGTCGGCTGGACCATGTCGTCGATCAGCTCGTTGATCGCGCGCAGCTTGGTGTCCCAGCCGCCGGTCGCCCCGCGCACCTTGGCGCGGTGGCCGATCTTGCCCTCCTTGCCGACCACCTTGGACAGCCGCTCAAACTCTTCGGTAATCTGCTGGTTAAGGCCGACGACTTCATTGAACAGGGCTGCGATCTCGCAATCCTCGTCGGGCCCTTCCTCCGGCAACCTGATCGAGAAATCGCCGCGACGCAGCCGCCGCAGCGCGTTGATCAGCTGACGTCGCGTGACCCCGAACTCGGAGCGCTGGCTCTGTCGGTTCATCCACCCCTCCGCCACAAAACGCAGAGGCGCGGCCAAAACCCCGCCCCTCGCAGGCTAATTCGCGGGCGCCCGATCGGTTCCCGTCCGGTTTACATTTTGATGGTTAATGGCTTTGAAGGTCGACTGCGAAACGTCCGGCTGCACATCGCCGACGACCAGTCGCGCGGCCTGATCTCATCCGCTTCGCCCGGACCAACCGCCTTCGCCGACGCCTCCCGCCTTCGCAAGGACTAGCCAATGCCTGCGCTCGTTCCGACCTTTGTATCAGCCGGTGGACCTTGTTCAATCAAAGGTTGGAACCTTCGGATTAATGGAAATTATTGCACTTCCATGCCAAGCGTGGAATCGTTCCTGCCGCCGGTCGCCGTCCACCACATTGTGGTGGCGTTTGAGGGGGTTCGGCCGTGAAGAGGATCCTGCGTTCAAGGCTTCCCGAGCGGTTCGCCGATAAGGTGCCGCCACTGCTGGTGGAAATCGCCATCGGCTTGGCCGTGCCGGTCGTGCTGACGCTGGCGCGCATGGCGCTCATACCATGGACCGGCGATCGCGCGCCATTCGCGTTCGTGTTCGTGGCGGCGATCGCCGCGACCTACCTCGCCGGCTGGCGGAGCGGCATCTTGTCGGTCATCATCGGCCAGCTGCTCGCCTGGTTCCTGATTGTCGATCCGGCAAGCTACGAGCTTGAGAAAACAGAGTATATCGGCGGTTTCGCAGCCGCGACTTTCGCCCAATTGATCGCTGTCGGCATCATCGCCCTTTACCAGCGAGAGGTCGACCGGGCCTGGTCCAGGCGCGAGGCGCAGGTCGATCTGCTGCATCATGCGCTGGTCGAAATCGATCATCGGACTGTCAACAACTACCAGACGGTGCTTTCGTTGATCCTGGCCCAGGCCAAGCGGGCCGATCCGCCCGTCCGGGAAGCTCTTCAGCAGGTAGCAGATCGGATCAAGGCAATCGCCTTGGCCTCGAAGCAGCTGGCGCTGAGCAGCGACAGCCTCGAGGAGGTGCGGGTCACCAACCATCTTGGCGAGCTGTGCTCACAGATCAGGCATGGCTTGTCTCGTCCGGGCGTCCGAGTCACCTGCCAATTTGACGAGGTCAGCATCGACCCCGAGCAGGCCGTCGCCATGTCGGTCCTCGTCAACGAGCTGGTGACCAACGCGCTGAAGCATGCCTTTCCCGACGACCGGTCGGGTGAAATCCGCGTCTCGCTAGGCAAGTCGGACAAGGGTCTGACGCTGGAGGTCGCCGACGACGGCGTCGGCATGAAGGACGGTGCCAGGTCGCGGGGCACCGGCCTCGGCACGCGGCTGGTCGACACCTTCACCAGGCAGCTCCACGCCCGCCACGAAGTCGAGACTGGTGAAGGCGGGACGCGCCACCGCATCCATTTCCCGCTGGCAGCTTAGGGCGCGGCTACCTCGGCCAGCCGGCAATCGCCAGCCCGTCGCCATTCTTCCCCGCCGGCAGCCGGCGCAGGATCTTGCCGGTTTTCAGTTCGACTTCGGCAACCACATTGGCGCCGGTCTCGGCGGCGTAAAGTCGCTTGCCGTCCGGCGAAAAGAGGATCGTCACCTGCCCCGCCTCCGGGGTGCCTGACAGGGTGACGTCGCGCACATGCTGGCGGGTTGCGGCATCGGTGATCGTCAGTCCGCCGGCCTGGAGGTTGGACGTCACGATCCACTTGCCGTCCGGGCTTGCGGCAACCCGGATCGGAATGCCCCCGGTCTTCACCTCGCCAAGTCTGTCATAGGTGGCGGCATCGAACACCTGGACCCGGCTTCCCTCAAGGTCGCCGACCCACAGGGTGAGGTCGTCGGGCGTCAACGCAATGCCTTCTGGCCGGCCCCCGACCGGGATATCGCGTAGCTTCCTGGCCGAAGCCAGGTCGATCACGCTGACCGTGCCCGAGCCGATATTGGCGGTGAAGGCCAGATTCCGATCGGCTGATACCGCCACCATATGCGTGCCCTGCTGGTCGGTCTTGATGCTCGCGGTGACCTTGCCGGCCGTGGGGTCGACCACCGCGATCGACTGGCTGCGCTCGGTGGTGACGATGATCCGCCCGTCGCCCAGCCAGGCGATGCCGTGTGGCCCCTCGTTGGGCGTGAGGTCGATGGTCTTCAGTCTGGCCCGCGTCGCAACATCGAACAGGTCGATCGTCTTGCCGCCATAGGCCACCACCGCCGCCTGCTTGCCGTCGGGCGAGACGGCGATCTCGTGCGGCATCTTGCCGGTCGGGCTACGTCCCAGCTCCGTGCCGCTGCCCAGGTCGACAAAGCTGACCGTGTCCTCGCCCTTGTTGCCGATCAGCAGCACCGGGCCTTCGGGTCCTGGCGGCGGTTCTTCCGCGCAGGCGATCGTTGAGACGCTGAGCGCAACGGCGGCCGCAATAAGGCGAAGCATGGGCAATCCTCCGGCCGCCAGACTAGCTAAGGCTGCCCTGCGGTCACCTGCTTTTCGACCGGCGGACGATCAGTCCGTCAGGCGCCTGCGGAAGGTCTCGGGCAGGAACAGCAACCCAATCACCAGCGTCATCACCGCAATCGCAATCGGATACCACAGCCCGAAATAGATATCACCGGTCGCCGCGACCATGGCGAAGGAAACCGTCGGCAGGAACCCGCCGAACCAGCCATTGCCGATGTGATAGGGCAGCGACATCGACGTGTAGCGGATGCGGGTCGGGAACAGCTCGACCAGAAGCGCGGCGATCGGCCCGTAGACCATCGTCACATACAGGGCGAGGATGAACAAGATCGCGACCACCAACGGCTTGTCGATCGCCACCGGATCGGCTTTCGCCGGATAGCCGGCCTCCGCGACGGCGGCAGAGAGCCTTTTGCCGTAGCTGGCGAGTTCATCAACCTCGATCCGGCGATCCCCGATCGACACCTCGCCCATCCCATTGGGCTGGCTGGAATATGGGATGCCGGCCTTGGCAAGCGTGGACTTCGCCACGTCACATCCGGTCTTGTCGAACTTGGTCCTGCCAATCGGATCGAACTGGACCGAGCATGTCCTGGGGTCGGCATGGACCGTAACCGGCGCCGTTGCGCGGGCCTGCGCCAGCGCCGGATTGGCCGCCTTGGTCAGCGCGCCGAACAGCGGGAAATAGGTCAGCGCGGCGAGCGCGCAGCCGGTCAGGATGATCTTCTTCCGGCCGATCTTGTCCGACAGCCAGCCGAAGACGACGAAGAAGGGGGTGGCCAGGGCCAGCGCGATGGCGATCAGGATGTTGGCGGTCGCGCCGTCGACCTTCAGCGTCTTTTCGAGGAAGAACAAAGCGTAGAATTGACCAGCGTACCAGATCACCGCCTGGCCCGCGACCGCGCCCAATAGGGCGATCAGCACCAGCTTGAGGTTCGGCCAGCGCGCGAACGCTTCGGTCAGCGGCGCCTTCGACCCCTCGCCCGCTTCCTTCATCTCGCGGAACACCGGGCTTTCCTCCAGCTGCAGCCGGATCCACAGCGACAAGGCTAGCAGCAGGACCGAGATCAGGAACGGGATCCTCCAGCCCCAGGCGGCAAACGCCTCCTCGCCCAGCGCGGTGCGGATGCCGATCACCACCAGCAGGGCGGCGAACAAGCCCAACGTCGCGGTGGTCTGGATGAAGCTGGTGTAAAGGCCGCGCTTCCCCTCCGGCGCATGCTCGGCAACATAGGTTGCGGCCCCGCCATATTCGCCGCCAAGGGCCAGCCCCTGCAGCAGCCGCAGCGCGACCAGCATGACCGGCGCCGCGACTCCGATCGACGCATAGCTCGGCAGCACTCCCACCAGGAAAGTCGACAGGCCCATGATACCCATCGTCACCAGGAATGTGTTCTTGCGCCCGACCAGGTCGCCGATCCGGCCGAACAAGATCGCACCGAACGGCCTGACCGCGAACCCGGCGGCGAAGGCGGCCAGCGCCAGGATGAATCCGGTAGTCTCGTTGACGCCGGAGAAGAACTGCGCCGAGATGATCGTCGCTAAGAGGCCGTAGAGATAGAAATCATACCATTCGAAAATGGTACCGAGCGACGATGCGCCGACGACGAAGGCCGGCGATTGCCCGGTGCGCTGTGCCTCTACTTCGATCGTCGCCATTCCCGCCCCCTCGCTGACGCGTGGGTGCCGACTCAGCGAGGAAAGCGCAAGCCTGCCTGCAATCCTAATGGCCGGAAAGGGTGGAAAGCGGGCATTGACGTAAAAGTGCCTCCGCGGCCAATCTTCCCCGCATGAGGCGGCTTCGACCCTTATTTCCAATCATCGCCGGCGTTGTGCTGCTCGTTGGGGGCATTTTATGGAAAGCCCTCAGTGCTGACGAGTGTATGAAGCAAGACGGCACCGTGATCGGGCCTATGACACGCGGTCAATCTTGCGTGGAACCATAGGAGTTCCGCGCTAATGACCGCAATGGGTCGAAAGCAGACCCAAGCTAGGGACCAGAAGTGAGGCAAGGCCCGCAAGTTCCGGCGCTGCGGATTTGATCCGACTCGTTCGTCTGTGATTAGCTCCGCTGAGCGGCAGAAAGGAGGCTCACATGTCGACCTTCATGGTGGAAAGAAACCTCGCCGGGATCAGCATGGACGACCTCGGTGGAGCCCAACAGGCAGCAATCGCCAAAGGCCAGGAGATGACCGCCGGGGGAACGCCAGTGCGCTACATTCGCAGCACTTTCGCTCCTGAGGATGGCCGGTGCATGTGTCTCTTCGAGGCTCAGAAATGCGAAGACGTCCAGCGGCTGAACGATGAAGCCGGGTTGCCATATGAGCGGATTGTTCCTGCGATGGATCTGACACCGCGGTAGGCTGCCGCCACTGCGGATCCGAATGTCCGGTTTGGGTGGAAAGCGGTCGTAGGAGCAACCCTCACCCGACGGGGGCAACGCTATGTATCTGGACACTAGCCTGCGAACTGGCGGAACGGCTGGTCATGGTCTGGCACAGTACGTGGCTGCCCTTGAACACAACTGCGGGACCCTGCTGTTTGAGGGCCTCTGAAACGTTCTTGATCCGAGCGTTCATTAGTCGGACGTCGGCACTCCTGTCTGTGCCAAAGCGATAACACAATACAAGGGCCGAGCCCGGTCGGAGCTTCGCGGCGTTCAGGACTTCTCGAAGCATCGGGAGCTGTCGTGATGCCACATCCTCCCGACCAGCATCGAAGTAGATCGGCCACATTGGAGCGGGCGCAGCGATAATCGGGGCGCGGGATGCAGCAGTCTGTGATTGCGCTACGGCTGGGACCGCAACAACGGCCAGTGGTACGAGCAGACCAAGAACATGAACACGTTGCATTCTGACTTCCTTAGTTTGCGATCCGGCCAAACGGTTTTATCGGCCTAGCTAATGACCGCAATTGGTCGAAAGCGGACGTCCGCCAAACGCCACAAATCGTGTGACTTCGAAATGCGAACGCGATTTCTGCCGGCCAGAGTGGCTTGGACGGCAACTGCTAAAAGGCCATCCGCGCCGTCGCGACGAACCGGTCCTCGAAAAATTCGCTGATGTCGCTGCGGTTGGTGCCGTAGAATCGCGCATCCAAGGTCACGCCTTTGAAAATCGTCCTGGTCACTCCGACATTGAACGCGGTGTAGTCGTCTCCCTTGATGCGGTCGCGGCGACCGATCGCGGCGGAGATGCGCGTGCTCTTGTCGATTTCCACGGTCGGGCCGCCCTCGACGAAAATGGATCGCTTGGCGCCACCTAGGTCGTCGGGACTGTAGACGGCGGCGATGCGCAGGCTCACCTTCCCGATTTTTCGGGTGACGCTGCCGGTAAATTCCCAGCTCTTGTCGTCGGTCGGCTCCTTCACTCCCGTCTGGAATTTATAGGCGATGCCCAGGTTCAGCTGGAACTTGCCAAGCTTCGGCGCGACGTTGGCAAAAGCCGCCGCCTCCCCGCCGGCGACTGGAGAGCTGACGTTTTTCCATTGCGCGCCGACCTGGACCGGCCCCAGTTGGACGAAGGGTCTGGCGATAAGCTGCGGTCCCTCCGTCTGGGCAACGCCCTTGGACATCCCGCGGGTGGCAACGACAATTTCGATGCCCGGATCGGCAGGTGGCAAGTCCCACATGAAGCTTCTCCTGCTAGGCTGGCGCTCATTGGCTCGCGTGGCTCAGGCGAGCGCCCGGTAGACGCCGTAGAGGCTGGTTAGGGTGAGGACGGTGCCGACGAACACCAGCAGGATCTTGGCCGGCGCGACCTTGGCCGCCCAGGCGCCGAGTGGCGCCGCGACGACGCCCCCGATCAACAGGCCGAGCGTCGCGACGGTGAACGCGGCCCAGCCGAGTGTGAGGATAAAGGTGATCGAGATGCTGACCGTTAGGATGAACTCGGCGGCGTTGACCGTCCCAATCGTCCGGCGCGGCTCGGTCCCCTGTACCAGCAGGTTGCCGGTGACGATCGGGCCCCAGCCCCCTCCACCAGCCGCATCGAGGAACCCTCCGGCAAGGCCAAGCGGCTCAACCACCTTGGGCGCCTTGTGCTCGGGCGGGTAAGGACGAAGGCCGCGCCAGATGAGGAAGAGTCCGATCGCAGCGAGATAGGCCAGCACGAAACGTTTGATCGTGCTCGCATCGATCTGGGTCAGGATATAGGCGCCGGCGACTCCTCCGATGACGCCCGGGATCGCGATCCGAGCGAACAGCTTCCAGTCGACGTTGCGATGGGCGATATGGCTGATGCCCGAGACGCCGGTGGTGAATGTTTCCACCGTGTGGACTCCGGCCGAAGCGGCCGCGGGCGGCACGCCGATGCTGAGCAACAGCGTCGTCGAGATCACCCCGAACGCCATTCCGAGCGCACCGTCGACCAGCTGGGCAACGAAACCCACAGCGATGAAAGGCAGTATGTCTGCAATCGTGAAATCGAGCATTGTTTGCGCTCCCCTGGCGCAGGAGGCGCCCGTCAGCCCGAAATGCAGATTGCAATCTCTTGTTCCCTACCGGAAGACTAGGGATTATTCACTCATCTTCAATCCGCCACCATCTGTCGCAAATGTCGGTCTTCCCATTGCGCTGCTTGGGCGAGGGAGATGCCGTCCAATATGCGGCTGGTCTCATCCCGGACAATCGCGAACGCGCGTCGGATAGAGCAGGATGCTTCTTCATGGCAGTCGCCGCAGGGCTCGTAGAAATTGATGCTTGCGCAAGACACCAGCGCGATCGGCCCCTGCATCACTCGGAGAACATCGCCAAAAGAGATGGCGGCCGGATCGCGGGCGAGCACATAGCCACCCCGCGGTCCGCGAGTGCTGCTGACCAGGCGCGCCTTCTTCAGGTCGAGCATGATCAGCTCGAGATATTTGGGCGGGACCCGCTGCGTTTCGGCAATCCGGGCTAGCTGGACCGGGTCTCCAGTCCCTTCCTCAACCAGGTAAAGCAGAGCGCGCATCGCGTAGCGAGTCTTCTGGGCAAGCATCGGCAATCCATAGCTCAGGACTGGGGAAAAACGAACGCCTGGATAGGGGCGCGATTGCATGTCACAGATCGTGCCTGACCATCGCCCAATTGCCGGGAGTGACGACATGAGCAAAATCATCCTCGCCACCCTATTTGCAAGTCTGGCGACGCTTCCGGCGCTCGCGCAAAGATCTCCCGGTGCGGGCCAGGATCCGTCGGCACCCGCGTGGATCCAGCGCGGCGCCAAGGGCCCGGCACAGGCCGCTATGGCACCGCTCATCGGCTCCTGGAACGTCGAGCTCAGTATCTACGGCACGATGGGCCGGAGCCCGGATGAGCCGCCCATCGTCACTCGCGGCCTTCGCGCGACGCGCAATTGGATCGCCGATGGCCATTATCTGGAGGAAACCATCGAGGGCACGGTCGCTGGCCAGCCCTACTGGCGCCGGGGCTGGCTTGGGTACAGCAATATCGACCGCCGCTATGAATGGGTGACGGTCGCCCCCCTGGTGCCGATGATGTTCTACCAGGGCAAGCCCGGCTCGGGCGATCGGATGCCGCTCGACCTGACCGGTACCTTCACCGACCAGGGCGTCGTCAGCGAACGCAGCGTCGGACAGACCATCGGCCAGCGGACCTTGCTCCGCGTCGAAAGCCCTGATCGGCACGTTTCAGAGCTCTACTTCACGCCGCCCGGCGGGATGCAGCAGCTGGCGATGCGCATGGTGTTCACTCGGGCCAAATAAGGGTCGGCCTGGCAGGCGATCGTCAATCGCCGTCGATCATTCCGGCGCTTCGACCCGAAAGGCGCGGCTGCCGATTGGAGCGCCCGTCACGGAATCGATCACGATCGGCTTGATGACTTCCCCGGTTTCCGCGTCGACATAGCGAGTCATCCCCTCGCCTCGATGCTTCCGGCCCCAGGCACCGATCATCGCCAGCACGGGCAGGAAGTCGCGCCCCGCATCGGTCAGCACATATTCATCGCGCGGCGGACGCTCGGAATAGCGCCGCTTCTCCAGCAGGCCCGCTTCCGTCAGCACCGCCAGCCGCTTGGTCAGAATGCTCGGCGCAATACCGAGGCTGGTCCGGAACTGGTCGAACCGGGTGAGCCCGAAGCTCGCATCGCGCAGGATCAACATGCTCCAAGCATCGCCGAGGCACGCTAGGCTTCGGGCGATCGGGCAAGGGGATTCCACAAGATTCATCTGTCAGTACCTTTTTAGTAGTGACTTAATATCGAATCGATAGTAACAGGCCGCACACAGCCCGTCCACCACAAGAGAGAATCCACCCCATGACCAAGATCAACGCGCCCGTCGCCATCGTCACCGGCGCCTCTGGCGGCATCGGGCGGGCCACCGCCATTGCCCTGAAGCAAGCAGGTTTCGCCGTCTTCGGCACCAGCCGCCGCCCCGCCGACGCGCCGGCCCATGGCATCACGATGCTCGCCTGCGACGTCACCGACGAGGTTTCGGTCGCGGGGCTGGTCGACGACGTCCTGGCCCGCGCGGGACGCATCGACCTGCTGGTCAACAATGCCGGCATCGGCCTGCTGGGGGGTGCCGAGGAATCCTCGATCGAGCAGGCGCGCGCACTGTTCGACGTCAACCTGTTCGGGGTCATCCGGGTGACCAACGCCGTGCTGCCCGCGATGCGCCGCCAGGGGCGCGGCCGGATCGTCAACCTGAGCTCGATCCTCGGCCTGATCCCGTCGCCCTACAACGCGCTCTACGCCTCGACCAAGCATGCGGTCGAAGGCTATTCGGAATCGCTCGACCATGAGCTGCGCGAATTCGGAATCCGCGTCGTTCTGGTGGAGCCCGGCGCGACCAGCACCTCGTTCGAGGAAAATCTCACCAGGCCCGATCGGCTGCTACCCGTCTACGACACGACCCGTCCCAAGATGGAAGCGCTGATGCGCGAATGGGTGGAGGCGGGCGACGCCCCCGAAATTGTCGCCGACGCGGTGGTGAAAGCCGCGACCGCGCCCACGCCGAAGCTGCGCTATAGTGCCGGCAAGCAGGCGGGCCAGCTCAGCCTGCTGCGCCGCTTCGTCCCGGCAGCCGCATTCGACAGGAGCGTGCGCAAGCAGATGGGATTGCCGGTCCGATGAAAGCCTTCGCAATCGACCGCTACAACGGCCCGCTCACCGCCCGCGAGGTTCCCGACCCGGTGGCGCAGCCCGGCGTGGTGCTCGTCCGGATTCACGCCGCCAGCGTCAATCCCGTGGATTCGAAAATCCGCAACGGGGAGTTCAAGCTGTTCCTCCCCTATCGGTTTCCGCTCGTGCTGGGCAACGACTTCGCGGGCGTGGTGATCGGCGTTGGCGCCGGCGTCCGGCGGTTCAGGATCGGCGACGAGGTCTACGCCCATCCCGACAATGACCGGATCGGCGCCTTCGCCGAATATATCGCTGTGCGCGAAGACAATGTCGCGCCCAAGCCCAAAAACCTGTCCATGGAGGAAGCCGCCTCGATCCCCCTCGTCGCCCTCACCGCCTGGCAGGTACTGGTCGAGCGCGCCCAGCTGAAAAAGGGGCAGAAGATCCTCGTCCACGCCGGTTCCGGCGGCGTCGGCACCATCGCCATCCAGCTCGCTAAGCATCTCGGCGCGACGGTCGCAACGACCACCAGCTCCGCGAATGTCGAGCTGGTGAAGAGCCTCGGTGCGGACGTCATCATCGACTATAGGAAGCAGGATTTCGCGGAGCTACTGCGGGACTATGATGTCGTCCTCAACAGCCTCGGCCCGGACATTCTGGAAAAATCGCTGGCGGTGCTGAAGCCCGGTGGCAAGCTCATCTCCATCTCCGGCCCGCCCGACCCCGCGTTTGCGAAGAGCATCGGGGCAAGTTGGTTCTTCAGGCAGGCCGTTCGCCTTCTGAGCCTGAAGATCCGCAGGAGGGCCAAGCGCCACCGCATCGACTACAGCTTCCTGTTCATGAAGGCGAACGGCGATCAGCTAGGCGAAATCACGAAGCTGATTGAGGCGGGCGCGATCCGTCCGGTCGTCGACCGGACCTTCCCCTTCGATCAAACCCCCGAGGCGCTGGCCTACGTCGATTCCGGACGAGCCAAGGGCAAGGTCGTGATCAAGGTGAGGTAATGGCGTTAAGGCTGATTCTTCGCTCGCTCGACCAGTCTCTTCGCATGCTTGTCAGAGAGTCCAAGGATATGCGCGATTTCATCCGGCCTGATGTCTGGTCGCTCCCGCAACAGGTCTTCTGCCGTCCAAATCAAGCTTGCAGCCATTGGATCGAGGAATCGGGGTGGGTTGCTCGTTGTGCGACCTACGGACAGCACCTCTTCGTAGCGTTGAAATAGCTCAGGCCATTGACCAGCCTTGGCCTTTTTAACCTCCACATCGGTCAGACGTTTCATAAAGAACTCGTCGTAGATGCGGTCGTCTTGCGCAACCAACCAGCTGGTATGGCACCGGTCGCATCGCGATATGTAGAGCCACCATTTAGTGGGGCCATAGCTAGCGATCACTTCAAGCGGTTCGAAGACCTTTTCGAAGTAGAAATCGCCGCCCATCGGAATTGCTGACAGATCGCGGATCGTTGGACACTCACACCGTTTCGTTGGTTCGAGAGCAGCCCTTAGTGACTTGCGAAGGTTCCAAACTTCGTCTCGATCAACATATGCCGATGAAAGCAATGCAAGGTGCAGCTCTTCGCCGAGCGGTTCTTCCAAATCCGTTTGTTTCAAGAACCACTGCTCGAAAATAGTTCCGGGCGTCTCACCACGCGCGAAACCCCATAGGTTGGAAAGCTGCTCTTCCGTCATCACCGAGGATTAGTAGCTGCTCTTCCCGTGATCGCAATGACTCGAAAGCACTCCCACTGGATGTTCCCGGCGGTCGCAGCCTAAGGCTGGTCCGGCCCGAGCCGCTTGCCGAGCGTCGCGACTTGCTGCGTTTCATAGCCGAGCGCGCGGTAGAAACCGCAGGCCTGCAGGTTATCCGCTCGGACCATCAGTCTGACGGCCGGGGCGCCATGCTCGCGAAGCCAGTTTTCAGCGGCAGCCATCAAGGCCCGTCCGTACGCTGAGCGCCTGTGGCCGGGCGCGACCGCCAGGTAATAGATCCAGCCGCGGTGACCGTCGAAACCGACCATCACCGAGCCGACGAGCGTCCCTTCGTTGCGGATGCCGAGGATCGTTGAGGCAGGCCCCTCGAGCGCAAGCCGCGCATCGGCCGCCGCATCGTTCCACGGGCGCGTGAGGCCGCAGTCTTCCCACAACGCCACGAGCGACGGGATCGCAGCCGCGTCGAGCGGCTCGATGAAGCGCCCTGCGCCTTGCCTACCCATCTACAACCGCGAACGCATCGACCTCGATGAGATAACCAGGAGAAAGGGCGGTGACCCCCAGGAGGACGTCGGCAGGCTTGTGATCGCCGAACAGCTCCACTCGAGCTTCTTCGATGATCGCCAGATGGCGCTCGCGCTCGTAATCGACGACGTAGATCGTAATCTTTGCCACTTGTTCGGGAGAGGCACCGGCGGCGGCAAGGGCTCGACCAAGATTGGCGAACACCTGGCGTGCTTGAACCGCCAGATCACCGGGGCCAACAAGCTTCCCGTCCATGTCTTCCGGTTCCTGACCGGCGACGAATATGAGCCTGGTCCCCCTTGCGACAACGACTTGAGTATAGGTCGTTGGGGTCGGCAGATCGGGCGGATTGATACACTCCAGCGTCATCTTTTTCGCTACCCTCTCATTCCCTCTCGATCGTTCCGGGCGGCTTCGACGTATAATCGTAGACCACCCGGTTGATGCCCTTGACCTCGTTGATGATCCGCGTCGCGCAGCGCGACAGGAAGGCGGCGTCGAACGGGTAGATGTCGGCGGTCATGCCGTCGACGCTGGTCACCGCGCGCAACGCGCAGACGCTGTCATAGGTGCGATAATCGCCCATCACGCCGACCGTGCGCACCGGCAGCAGCACCGAATGCCTGCCAGATCGCGTCATCTCGCCTTCTGCGGATGAAAGGTCTCGCCCCGTTTCAGCATCGCGACGATGTCGGCGATCTTCCTCTTCCGCCCGGCCTCAGTCTTCAAGTTCGTGACCCGGAAGATCAGCGCGAAGCGATTCTGCGCGGTGAGCTTGCCCAACATCGCCTTGGCCTCGGGTTCCGCATCGATCGCAGCCTGCAAGTCGTCCGGGATTTGCGAATCCCGGGCGCGATAAGCGCGATCCCAGCGACCGTCGGCTTTCGCCGCTTCGACCTGCTCCAGGCCATGCTCCGTCATTCGGCCATCGGTAATCAGGCGCGCGACATGGTCAATATTAATCCGGCTCCAGACGCTTTTCGGGCCGCGCGGCGAATAACGCTGCAGGAAGCTCTTTTCGTCGAACGACTTGCGGATGCCGTCGATCCAACCCCAACAAAGTGCTGCCCGGATCGCCTCTTCGGGCGTGATCGACGGCAGGCCGGACTTCACCTTGTGTATCTTGATCCACACCTCCCGCTCGTCGGCATGGTGCTTGGACAGCCAGCGATAGAAGCCGTCCATGTCGACGAATTCATGGACCTTGTCCGGATCGACATGGACGGCGGCCACCGACCTATTCCCACTCGATCGTTCCGGGCGGCTTCGACGTATAGTCGTAGACCACCCGGTTGATGCCCTTGACCTCGTTGATAATCCGCGTCGCGCAGCGGCTCAAAAACGCCGCGTCGAACGGGTAGATGTCGGCGGTCATGCCATCGACGCTGGTCACCGCGCGCAGCGCGCAGACACTATCGTACGTGCGATAGTCGCCCATCACCCCGACGGTGCGCACCGGCAGCAGCACCGCGAACGCCTGCCAGATGGCGTCGTACAGCCCGGCGTTGCGGATTTCCTCGAGATAGATGGCGTCGGCCTTGCGCAGGATGTCGCAGCGCTCCCTGGTCACCTCCCCCGGGATGCGGATGGCAAGGCCCGGGCCGGGGAACGGGTGCCGCTCGACGAACGCTTCGGGCAGGCCCAGCTCGCGACCCAGCTCGCGCACCTCGTCCTTGAACAGCTCGCGCAGCGGCTCGACCAGCTTCATGTTCATCCGCTCGGGCAGGCCGCCGACATTATGATGGCTCTTGATCGTCACCGACGGACCGCCGGTGAAGCTGACGCTTTCGATCACGTCCGGATAGAGCGTGCCCTGGGCGAGGAATTCGGCGCCGCCGATCTTGCGCGCTTCCTCGTCGAACACGTCGATGAAGGTCTTGCCGATGAACTTGCGCTTGGCCTCGGGGTCCGTGACGCCCACCAGGCCGGACAGGAACAATAACTCCGCGTCCACATGGACCAGCGGGATGTTGTAGCTGTTGCGAAACAGCGACACGACCTGCTCCGCCTCGCCCTGGCGCATCAGCCCATGGTCGACGAACACGCAGGTCAGCTGGTCGCCGATCGCCTCGTGGATCAGCACCGCTGCCACCGCGCTGTCGACCCCGCCTGACAGGCCGCAGATGACCTTGCCCTTCCCCACCTGGGCGCGGATGTCGGCGATTTTGGCCTCGCGATAGGCGCCCATCGTCCAGTCGCCGGCGCAGCCGCAGATGTGCCGCGCGAAATTGGCCAGCAGCTTGCCGCCGTCGGGCGTGTGCACCACCTCGGGGTGGAACATGGTCGAATAGAAGCGGCGCTGCTCGTCGGCGGCGATCGCATAGGGCGCGCCTTCGGAACGGGCGACGATCTTGAAGCCCTCCGGCAGTTGCTCGACGCGGTCGCCGTGGCTCATCCACACCTGGTGGCTTTCACCGACCTTCCACAGCCCGTCGAACAGCGCGCTTTCGTCGACGATGTCGATGAAGGCGCGGCCGAATTCGCTGCTGTCGCCCGGCGCGACCCGCCCGCCGAGCTGGGTCGCCATCGCCTGCTGGCCGTAGCAGATGCCGAGGATCGGCAGGCCGCGGTCGAAGAAGTGCTGCGGCGCGCGGGGGCTGTCCTCCCAATGGACCGAGGATGGCCCGCCGGACAGGATGATGCCGCGCGGGTTCAATCGCTCGAACGCCTCGTCGGCGGCGTTGAATGGAGCGATCTCGCAATAGACCCCCGCCTCGCGCACCCGGCGCGCGATCAGCTGGGTCACCTGGCTGCCGAAGTCGACGATGAGGATGGAATCGTTGGGCTGCATGGCGGGCGGATAAGGAGGCTTGCCTTAACTGTAAACAGACAAGCCTCCCCGACGTTGGCGACGTCAGCGAGTCCCCCGCGCATACTCCTCGTCCGATACCCTTTCCAGCCACTCGACGCCGCCTTCGGAAAGGGCGACATGGGTCATCGCGGTGGTCGCGGTCGCGCCGTGCCAATGCTTCTCGCCCGGCCCGATCGAGACGACATCGCCCGGGCAGATCTTCTCGATCGGCCCGCCTTCCCGCTGGACCCAGCCGCAGCCTTCGGTGACGATCAGCGTCTGGCCCATGGGATGGCGATGCCACGCGGTTCTCGCGCCGCGCTCGAACATCACGGTCGCGCCGCCGATGCGAGAGCCTCCGCTCCCGCTGAACGGCGCGACCACGCGCACCGCGCCGGTGAAATTGGCTGCTGGTCCGGTCGGGTCGGGCGGCGAGCCTTTCAGCCAGATGCGCAAGCCTTCCGCCGGAGTCGGAGTCACCCGCATCTCGGACTGGGGAACGCCGCGCGCCTCCAGCACTTCCCTCGTCGTCTTGAGGGCGGAAACCGAGTTCGGCCAGCCCGAGTAGAACGCCAGATGCGTGATGATCCCGCCGATCTCGGCCGGCTTCACGCCATTGTCCAACGCCCGGTTGAGGTGGCCGGTGAGCTGCGCCGTATGCCCTCCGGCGATCAGCGCCGAAAGCGTGACGATGCTCCGGTCCCGCGGCGCCAGGTCGGTTCGCTTCCAGACGTCCCCAAACAGAACCTCGTCTGTGTAGCCGGCCAGGCCAGGTGCAACCCAGTGCATGTCCTCCGGGGCGACGCTCGGCCGCGACGCCTGCTGTTGCGCACTAGCTGGCATGGCGAGGACTGCCGATGCCAGCATCATGAAGATGGGTCTCATTGATGGTCCTTCGCATTGGCTGTCTTCGCGTCCATCAGCTCTTCGACGGCGCCTCCACGCCCGACCACGCCTGGACCGCTGCGGGAAGCCGTTCGCCCCGGACCTGGATCGCCCGAACCGCCTGGTTCAGTTCCGTGAGCTCGGCCGGCGTGAAGCGGATCGCCGTCGCGCCAACATTCTGGACCATGTGCGCCATCTGGGTCGTCCCCGGGATCGGGACGATCCACGGCTTCTGCGCCAGCAGCCAGGCCAGCGCGATCTGGCCGGGCGCCGCCTGCTTGCGCTGCGCCCACTTCTTCACGAGCTCGACGAGCTGCACGTTGTGCGGCAGGTTCTCCGGCGACATGCGCGTGGTGAGGCTGCGAAAATCGCCGGGAGCGAAGGTCGTTTCCGCGTCGATCGCGCCGGCCAGGAAGCCGTAGCCGAGCGGGCTCCACGGGACGAGCCCGATGCCGAGCTCTTCGCATAGCGCGATGACGCCTTGCTCCGGTCCCCGCCAAAGCATCGAATATTCGTTCTGGACCGCGCTGACCGGCAATTCGGCATGGGCGCGCCGCAAGGTGTTCGGACCCATTTCGCACAGGCCCCAGTGCAGCACCTTGCCCTCGGCCTTGAGATCCTTGATCGCTCCGGCCACATCCTCGATCGGCACCGCCGGGTCGACGCGGTGCTGATAGAGCAGGTCGATACGGTCCGTGCGCAGGCGCCTCAGCGTGCCTTCGACGACGCGCTTGATGTGCTCGGGGCGGCTGTTGAGCCCCGTCCCCCGCTCACCGGTCTGGAGATCGACGTTGAAGCCGAACTTGGATGTGATCGCGACCTCGTCGCGGAACGGCGCCACCGCTTCACCGAGAATCCGTTCATCCTCGTGCGGGCCGTACACTTCGGCGCAGTCGAAGAAGGTGACGCCGCGCTCGTGGGCCGCGCGGATGATGTTGATCATCTCGGGCCGGTACGGGATCGTCGTCTGGAAGGTGCGATGCATGTTCTGGACGCCGAGGCCGATGCTAGAAACTTCCAGCGTGCCAAGCTTGCGGCGGCCGCTCACCTCGGTGGCAGCGACACCGCCACCGGCGGTTTTGGCAGCGTCCGGGCCACCATCCGTCGATTGATTCGAGGTCTGCGATTGGCCGCAGCCTGCCAGCGCTGCGGCGGCAACAACTGTACCGCCAACGAGCAGGTCACGGCGGCTCGTAGCCAGCGATTCCTGAGGCCGACCGCTCATCACCTCGTTGTTGCAGAATTTGTGCTCTTGCATTCGCTGTTCCTCCTGTCCGCCGGATTTAGGAGGTTCAGTCAGTCACGATTAGGGCCCATAATGCGCATGAACAATTAAGCAGGACTTCATAATGGCGCGCGAAACGATCAGCGACCTGGTGGCCTTCCTGACGGTTGCGAGGGAGCGCAGCTTCACCCGGGCGGCGGCCCAGCTCGGGGTTTCGCCATCCGCGCTGAGCCAGACGGTGCGACGGCTAGAAGAACGGATCGGCGTACGGCTGCTCACCCGTACAACCCGCAGCGTCTCGCCGACGGAGGCCGGCGATCGTTTGCTGAGCAATGTCGGTCCCGATTTCGACCATATATGGAGCGAGCTCGATGCGCTGAGCGAACTACGCCACAAACCTTCGGGGACTATCCGCATCACCGCGGCGGATCATGCGGCGCGCATCGTGTTGTGGCCGGCGCTCAGCGCATTCCTGAAGGATTACCCGGACATCAAGGTCGAGGTGAACATCGAGACCGCGCTGACAGATATCGTCGCCGACCGCTTCGACGCCGGAATTCGGCTCGGCGAAGCGATCGCCAAGGACATGATCGCCGTGCCGATCGGTCCCGAGCTCAGGATGGTGGTTGTCGGATCGCCGGACTATTTCGCGCAGCGCAAGCGGCCCCGCACGCCGCAGGACCTCGCTGATCACGACTGCATCAACTTCCGCTTCCCGGCGAGCGGCGGCCTTTATGTCTGGGATTTCGAGAAGGACGGCCGCGAACTGAAGGTGCGCGTCGAGGGGCAGCTGACGTTCAACAATGTGGCCATGGTCTGCAAGGGCGTGCTCGACGGCTTTGGCCTCGCCTTTCTGCCGGAAGATGAGGTCGAGGAAGCGGTCGCGGACGGCCGCCTGGTGCGGGTCCTCGACGACTGGACCCCACCCTTCCCCGGCTATCACCTCTACTACCCCAGCCGCCGCCAGCAGTCGCCGGCCTTCACCCTGCTGGTCGAGGCGCTGCGCTATCGGGGCTGATCCCTTGCGCGACCAGCCCCGCCTGTCGGGTGTGTGTCAGGCCGGCTCCAGTTCCAGCAGCTCCTCAAGGGGCACCTGCCCTTTCATCGCCCCCGTCCCCTTGGGCTGCTCGCCATTTTCGATCGCCGTGGCGAACAGCACCGCCGGGTCGGCCTCCAGCCGCGCCTTCAATGCCCGAACCTTCGGATAGTCCGCCGGATCGATCGCCTGGTGGAAATCGGCCCAGCGCGCCACGCCGATGAACACCGCGTCGGCCAGCGTCGGGCGATCGCCGAGCAGATAGGGTGAATCCCCAATCATTCCTTCCAGCTTGCGGTGCCGGTCGTTGACCAGCGTCCGACCCAGCCGACGCATCGCGTCTTGATACGCGGGCTCCGGCTCCTCAAGCTCCAACGCCATCCAATAGGGGGTGAATGAGGCGGTGAAGCCGGTATTGAGGAAGGCTGCGAACTGCTGCAGGCGGACCGCCTTGGAGCTGTCGGGGTCGAAGCTCACTCGCCGCTCGCTGTCGCGCTGCTCGATCCAGCGCAGGATCGCCATCGTCTCGGCGACCACGCCGCCATCTTCGGTCAGCAGCACCGGTGTCTCGTGGCGCGCATTGAGCCGGGCATAGGCCGGGTCGCGCATTTCCCCAAGCATATCGACCCGGCTCAGCTTGTACGGCTGACCCAGCCATTCGAATGCCGCGACCAGCCCCATCGAGCTGCCCAGCGGATGACCATAAAGGAGAATCGGTTGCATCGGTCGGACCCTTTCATTTGCGTTTCCGACCGCCCAAATGGAGGCATGGCGAAGCCCCGCCAAGAACGCAAAAATTTCTGATCTGGTCAGATTTTCGTGACTTTTGAGGCAATCGTTAGGAAGGCAGTGGCAGGTGCAGACGCGAATTTCCGACTGTCCGATCGATGGCGCGATGACCCTCCTCAGCGGTCGATGGCGAGCCCTGATCGTCTATTATCTCAGCCAGGGCCCGATGCGCTTCAACGAGCTGCGGCGGGCCAACCAGGGCATCTCCCAACAGATGCTGACCCGCGAACTTCGCGCCCTCGAGGCGGCGAAGGTGATCAGCCGAACCGTTCATCCCGAAGTCCCACCCCGCGTCGAATATCGGCTGACGGCCGCCGGTCGGCGGCTGATGCCGATTATCGACGACCTCGCCGACTGGTGGGAATCGCTCCAGGCGGGCGCGGCCGGCGCTGGCCAAAGCCGCCTATCGGCGCGCGGCGAGCCGCTGCGGCAAACCGGCTAGCGACGTCACTGGCGATATTTGGTCGCGTCCGCCTTTCGCTCGCCGAACACCTCGGCCGCCAACCCCATGGCGGCCTGCACCCTCGGGAAGCCGGCATAAGGAAGCATGTGGAGAATTGCCTCGGCGATTTCGCCCTCGCTTGCCCCCGTGTTGAGCGCGCCGGCGACATGGACCTTGAGTGGCGTCTCGTCGGCGGCGGTGCCGCGTGCGGTTAGCGCGGCGACCGTGGCCAGCTCGCGCGATTTAAGATCCAGGTCGCCGCGCGCGAACACCTCGCCATAGGCAAATTCGAGGATGTATCGGCCCAAGTCGGGTGCGACGTCGCGGAAGCTGTCCACCACCGCTTCGCCTGACGATCGGCTGATCCGGCCCATCGTCGCGACGCCGCGCTGGTAGCGGGCGTCATCGCTTTCGCTCGCAAGTCTTGGGCCGGCGATGGCCGCGGCCGCGCTCCCCGCTTTCGGAAGGCTGGCCGGCTTCTCCGCCGCCGCGAAGGCCGCCATGGCGGGCGCAACCGCGGTCAGCGCCTGGGGCCAGCCGACATAGACGGTCATCTGGATCAGCAGCTCGATGATCTCCACTCGCGTCCACCCGGCGCGTAAGCTGTTTTCGACGTGGAACCGCACCCGGTCATCCTGATTGCCTGCGGTGATCGCCATGGCGAGCGTCGCCAGGGCGCGGTCCTTCTGCGACAGGCTGGGCCGGTTCCAGACCTCCCCATGGGCGAAGGTGACCGTCAGCCGGGCTAGCTCCGCCGCGGCATCGTCGCCTTCCAGCGCCTGCCTCGCGATGGCGGCGGCATCGTCCCCTCCAGTCGCCAGCAGCTGCTCGACACCGAGCTTCCAGTCATCGCCCCGCGGTCGCCCTGAACTCGTATCGGCCATGATCCCGCGTTCGCGGAACAGGTCGCGGATAACGAGCAGCGCATCCTGCGCGAAGGGGAAGCCGGCATAGACCACAGCGTGGATCGCCGTTTCGACGACCTCTTTCGGGCTCCAGCCGGTGTTCAGCATGCCGTTCACATGGAATTTGAGCGCCGGCCGAGCCGTGCCCAGCGTCGTAATCGCCGCCACGCTGATCAGCTCGCGCGCCTTTAGCGACAAGGCGGGCCGCGCGATCACATCGCCATAGGCGCCGGCGACCAGGATGGCCGAAAAATCAGGCGTCAGCGAATCGAGGGAGCGCGCGGTCGCGTCATAGTCCTCACCGCCGACGGCCCGGAGCGCCGCCAGGCCGCGGGCATAGCGGTCGTCGCGGGGTTGTGCGGTCGGGACGTGTGCCATGGCTGGCTCCTGTGCGGCGGCAAGGGCGATCGTTGCCGCGAGCGCGTCGCGGCGGGAAATACCGGTCATCGGTCGACTCCTTGTGCGATGCCGAGCATATAATTAGTATACTAACGATATCAAGAGCGGAGGGTTTCGTGTTTTTCCTGAAGGAGCTCCCTAGCCGGGCGATCCTGCAAAGCTATGCCGAGCGCTTCCCGCAGATGGATGTGGATGCCGTCGAAAAGGCGCTGAGCATGCTGCGCAACGCCAGCCTGCTTTTGCGCGAGCTCGAGGCTTATTTCGCCAGCCACGGCCTCAGTCAAAGTCGATTTCTGACGCTGATCGTCATCGACCGGGAGCCCAAGCGCAAAGGCCTGCTGCCAAGCGAGATCGCCGACCGCCTCGACATATCTCGACCGGTGGTGACCGACACGGTCAGAGCCCTGAAAAGAGGCGGCCTGCTTGAAACCGCCAAGGTCGAGCATGACGGTCGGGCGAAGCTCATCTGCCTGACGGCTGCGGGCCGCGAACGGCTGCAGGCCCTGCTACCGGGCTACTACGGAATCATCAGCCGGTTCATGTCGAAGATATAGGCAGCACCTTTACCAGCCCAGCCGCCGCCAGCAATCGCCAGCCTTCGCCCTGCTGGTCGAGGCGCTGCGCTACCGAGGGTAGATCTCCGGTTTGAACGGCGGAAGCCACTCTTCCTTTCGGTTATAATCTGTTAGCAACCTCCAATATCGTCGCGACCGAGTCGAGCGCCGACGGACGCGGTATTTCGCCCGCCATTCGACCTCTCACGATCAAACGGTTCGCCCTTGTCCCCGGGCGCCCGTCCGTGCGCGTCGGCGTATCCCCCACCACAGCAGGAGGCGACCATGTCCACCGAAACCACCGCTCCCCCCGCATCTTCCGCGAGGCAGCCGGCGCCGAACGCCGCACCCGGCAAGGTCATCTTCTCCAAGGAACCGCAACCATCCGAAGCCGGTCTCGACAGCCAGTCGATCCGGCCGTTCAGCTTCCATGCCGCTGACGAAGACCTGGCCGAACTCAAGCGGCGGGTCGCCGCGACCCGATGGCCGGACAAGGAAACGGTCGATGACGATACGCAGGGCGTGCAGCTCGCGACCATGCAGAAGCTGGCCAGCTATTGGGTGACCGGTTACGACTGGCGCAAGGTCGAGGCGCGTCTCAACAGCTTCCCCAACTTCATCACCGAGATCGACGGGCTCGACATCCACTTCATCCACGTCCGCTCGAAGCATGAAGGCGCGCTGCCGATCGTCATCACCCATGGGTGGCCGGGCTCGATAATCGAGCAATTGAAGATCATCGAACCGCTGACCGATCCCACTGCGCATGGCGGCAAGGCAGAGGACGCGTTCGATGTCATCATCCCGTCGATGCCAGGCTATGGGTTCTCGGAACGGCCAACGGAGGCCGGCTGGGGACCGCCGCGCATTGCCCAGGCCTGGATCACGCTGGTCAAGCGGCTGGGTTACGATCGCTTCTTCGCCCAGGGCGGCGACTGGGGCGCGTTGATGACTGAGCTCATCGCCGCCATGGCTCCCCCGGGACTGGTGGCCGTGCACACCAACATGCCCTCGACCGTCCCGCCGGAAATTTTCCAGGCATTGCGCAACAACGATGGTCCGCCCGCTGGCCTGTCCGACGAGGAACGCCGCGCCTACGAACGGCTCGAGGTCTTCTTCTACCACGGCCTCGCTTACGCCAACCAGATGGGCCATCGTCCGCAGACGCTCTATGGAATCGCCGATTCCCCGGTCGGCCTCGCCGCCTGGTTCCTGGACCACGACATTTCGAGCTACCAGATGATCGCCCGGGCGTTCGACGGCCAACCCGAAGGCCTCACGCGCGACGACGTGCTCGACAACATCACCATTACCTGGCTGACCAACACAGCGATTTCGGGGGCCCGGCTCTACTGGGAGGCGATGCCACGGACGTCGTCGGGCTTCGGCATCGAGAAGAATAATGTCCATTTCTTCGAGCCGTTCGGAGTCACCACCCCGATCGCGGTGACCCGCTTCCCGGACGAGCTCTACCCGGTTCCGCGCAGATGGGCGGAACGAGCCTATCCCGAGCTTATCCATTACGGCGAACAGCCCAAGGGCGGTCACTTCGCCGCCTTCGAGCAGCCTGACTTCTTGGTGGAAGAGCTGCGGACCGCGTTCCGCTCGCTGCGGCCATAGGCGATGGGAAAGTTCCGCATCGCCGCGGTTGCCGCCTTGCTGATCGTGGGGAGCAGTTCGCTACTCCCCGCTCAGCCGCGCCCGACCGGCAGCACGCGCACTGACCTGCAGCGAAAAGACCTCAGCGTCGCCGGCTGGGAGACGCTGCAGGCCCGGGTCGACTTTGCCCCGGGAGCCTTCTTCCCCGCCCATCGCCATCCGGGCGAGGAGATCATCTACGTCCTCGAAGGGACGCTGGTCTATGAAGTCGAAGGCCAGCCGCCGGTCACGCTGAAGGCGGGCGACGTGCTGTTCGTGCCCTACGGCAAGGCCCATTCGGCGAGGAACATCGGCGACGGTAACGGGGCGGATCTGGCCACCTATGTCATAGAAAAAGGCAAGCCGCTGACCAGCTTCGTCAAATGAGCGCTCGCAGCCCGATGGTTGCGACCGATCTAAAGCCGACCAGCCGGCGCATCGAACTCTTCTCCGATGCGGTGTTCGGCATCGCATGCCCAGGCAGGGACGCCAATAGTTAAGTATGTTCTAAACTATCTTGACTCCCCATCCGCGACTCGATAGTTAAGCACATGCTTAAGGATTCGACTCGCCTCGACCGAACTTTCCAGGCCCTTGCGGACCCGGCTCGGCGCGGAATGCTCGCCCGGCTCGCTCGCGGACCGGCCTCGGTCAGCGAACTGGCGGAACCGCTCGAAATGAGCATGCCAGGTGTGATGCAGCACCTGAAGGCGCTCGAAGACAGCGGGCTGGTCCGAAGCGAGAAGAAGGGCCGGGTGCGCACCTGTCGGCTCAACCCGGGGGTGCTGGCATCCGCCGAGCAATGGCTGGTCGACCGCCGCTCCGAATGGGAGAAGCGCCACGACCGGTTCGAGGAATATGTGATGGGAATGAAAGACAAGGAGAAGAAGGATGACTGACAAGCTTGACCTGGTGCTCGAACGCACCATTGACGCGCCGATCGACCTGGTGTGGCAGGCCTATACCAATCCCGAGCATCTCAAGCGCTGGTTCGCCCCGCGGCCCTATCAGATCACGGAGTGCGAGCTTGACCCGCGTCCGGGCGGCATCTTCCGCATCCGCATGCAGGGCCCGGACGGCTTCGACACCGGCCACGGCAATGCCGGCTGCGTGCTCGAAGTGGTCGAAGGCAAGAAGCTCTCCTGGACCAGCGCGCTCGGCCCCAACTACCGCCCGGCGGAAATGGCCGCGGAAGGCTGCGAATCCTTCCCGATGACCGCGATCGTCACCTTCGAGGACGCCGGCAACGGCAAGACCGCCTACAAGGCCGTCGCGCTCCACGCCAACGAGGCCGATAAGCAAAAGCATGAGCAGATGGGCTTCAACGAGGGCTGGGGCACGGTTGCCGGCCAGCTTGAAGAGTACGCTGCCTCCCTACGCACCAACGCTTAAGCTTGAGCGCCCGAGCATAAGCGACGGATTGCGCAGCAATCCTGAGCTTATGTCGAAGAGAGCGCGAAAGCCGGCCAGCCGCGCGAAGCGAGGACTGACGGCGCGGATTTACTCCGCGCCGGGTGGCACCGGAGCCGGGTCGATCAATCTTGGGCCCGGTCCTTCCGCGCCCAGTTCATCGCCCGGGTTTCTGAGCGGGCAATGTTCGGTCGACAGGCAGCCGCAGCCGATGCACAGCGTCATCTGGTCGCGCAACCTGGTCAGCCGCCGGATGCGTTCCTCGAGGTCCTGATGCCACGCCGCCGACAGCCGCTCCCAATCTGCCTTGCCCGGCGCCCGGTGGGCCGGAAGCTCGCTCAGCGCCTGCTTGATCCGCGCCAGCGGGATTCCCGCCCGCTGTGCGACCTTGATCACCGCGATCCGCCGCAGCACCTCGCGGGCGAAGCGCCGCTGGTTGCCGCTGCTGCGCGCCGCGTGGATCAGGCCTTTGGCCTCGTAGAAATGGACTGCCGAGACGCGAATGCCACTGCGGGCCGCTACCTCTCCCACCGTCAAATCGCGATGAATTTCCACCATGCCTCTTGACCTCAACCAAGGTTGAGGAACTATGTCATGGCCGCGATGGATACAAGAAGGGGCATTTATGAGTGAGAAATCGCAGCTTTTCCGCTTTGACCGCGAACCCAGGGTGCTGGTCATCGGCCAGGATGCCGCGACGCTGGAAATCGTGGTGGATGAAGTCCGTCGCGCCGGTATCGACGCGCGCGGCATGACCGCCGCCGAATCCGACGGTGCACTGACCGGCCGGTTCGATCTGATCGCGTTCGGCAGCGGCATCACCTACAAGCAGCGGCAGTCGCTGGAAAAGGAAGCGCTGTTCCACAATCCCGACACCGCTTTCGTCCGTGCCTATGCGCCCTACGCTGCGTCGCAGATCGTAGCCGCGGCGCGGAATGAAGATATCCCGTCGCTCGACCTCGGCGCCTATTTCGACCGGATTGGCTATTCGGGTCCGGCCGAGCCCACCCTGCACGTCCTTCGGGCGCTGCATGAGCTGCACCCGGCCGCCATTGCGTTCGAGGCGATCGACGTGCTGCTCGACCGCGGGATCGACATCTCGCCGGCAGCGGTCGACGCCAAGCTGATCGGGCGCCGCCGCGGCGGTTATTGCTACGAACAGAACGGACTGTTCGCCCGCGTGCTGAAGGCGATCGGTTTCGAGGTGGAAAGCCTCGCATCCCATGTCCGCTGGATGTCGGAGCCGGGCACGTCGCTCCCGCCCCTCACCCATCGCGTGCTGCGCGTCACGATCGACGGCGTGCCGTGGCTGGCGGATGTCGGCTTCGGCTCATGCGTGCCGACGGAACCGCTGCGCATGGACATTGCCGACCCGCAGCCGACCAGCCACGAGACCTTCCGCATGGTCCGCATGGGCCCACAGCTGCTATTGCAGGCGCTGGTCGACGACGAGTGGCGGCCGGTCTACAGCATCTCGTCGGAGCCATGGCTCGACGGCCAGTATGAGATGGCCAACTGGTACACCTCGACCCACCCGGACTCGCACTTCCGTCACCGGCTGATCGTCACCCGGACGACGCCGGAGGCGCGGCATATCCTCGCGGACGGCCGGCTGACGATCCGCCGTTCAGACGGCACCGCCGAGAAACGCTATCTGAATGCCGACGAGATCATGGAGACTCTTGAAAGCGTCTTCCTCTTGCCGGTCGAGCCGGAATGGCGCCCGATCGCCGAGCAGGCGGCTGCCGCGGTCGAGCAGGAGCGGCTCGCCGAAGCGGCATAAAAAAAATGCGCCGGAGTCGGACCCCGGCGCATCTTTTGTCGGCTCTGTGGTTACTTGATCCGGTCGACGTCGAGCTCCAGGATCCGGCCACGATAGTCGATCCGGCACTTGAAGGTCAGATCGGCCGTCGGGGCGACCGCCGCGCCGAGCGTGCCGACAGTAGCGGCGATTGCCGGTGTACCAGTGGTGGCGGTGCCGCGAACGCGCACGAACTCCTTCTCCGCGTCGGCGCGGGTGACGGTCAGGACTCGCGCCGTGCCTGGTACGCTGACCGCCGCATAGTCGCGGGTCTTGAGCCGGCCCTCGACCGCGGCCGAGCATTGCTGCGCGGCAAGCTGCGCCTGGGCGCCGGCGGCGCTAGCGGGGTTATACTGGGCGATTGCGGGGGCGGCACCTGCCAGCACCGCCAGGCCCACGCCGCCGGCGAACATCTTCACCATGGTCATGGCTAATCTCCTTGTCGTTTTGGTTGGGATTTCCCCATTTTTCGGATTGAAGCCCCTCGACCGTTACAACGCGTCGGCGAACGGGCGCGGCCCGGCGCCTGTCGCGGCAGCCTGTCGGATAGTCGTGCCCTCGTTCATCGGACAGCAATTACGCTGCCCCAACGATCGGGCTTTTCCCAAAGAAAATGGGCCGGAGTCCTGCGACCCCGGCCCATCCCATTCCCCCGGATAGGGGCTCATTCTATTCGATTAGTAACCGCGCCAGTAAGCCGAGCGACGGTTCAAATCGATGTCGCGGATGCGGCCGTCGTAGCGGACTTCGCAGCTCCAGCTGAGGTCCGCACCGGCACCGTAGCCGTAGCTGCCATAGCCGCGGCGGCCATAGCCGTCGTAGCCACTATAGCCCGAGCTGGCGACGCCACGGACCTTGAGGCCATAGCTCTTCCGCTCGACGCGGGTGATACCCAGCACCCGGCCGCCGCCATAGCCCTGGTTGTAGCCATAGCCGCCGTACGGATTGCCATAGCCGCCACCGTACGGGACGTTGCCGTAACCGTAGTAGCCGCCGCGATGACCGCCCAGCCGCGCCTCGACCGCGCGGGCGCACTGATCGATCGCCATGCGCTGGCCGCCATACTGGTTATAGCCGTAGTTGCCGTACGGATAACGCCCATAGCCTAGCACTTGGCCAATAATCTGGCCCACGACATTGTTGTTGTTGCCGTATCCGTAACCCGGATAATATTGCGCCGCTGCCGGGGCCGCGAAGCCCACGAGAGCCGCAAGTCCGGCCGCTCCGGCCAGGATCTTCGTTTTCGCCGACATGGCACTCTCCTTAGTCACTCAACACAGAGGCTAGGCATACTCGCCCAGCTTGCCGCGGGTTGTAAGCGCCACGGGATGCATCGGTCCTGAATGGGGCGTTTTGCTTATAGAAAGCATTCGCCTCGACGAGGCACCGACCGCATTTCAAGGCAATAACGTTACACGTCCGAAAAGGATGCATTGTTGATGGTGAGGCCGAGTGCGTTGAAATCCGCTTGAAAATCCTCGAGCCGGAGCATGCCCGAGCATGGCTGGGCGCCGACATCGGACCGATCGCCCTCGCGCCAGCGGCGGACCAGCGCCACCGCGGCCAGCACCGGAACGTACGGCCCGCGATTGGCATCGGCGTTGAGCAGCCAGGTCGATCGCACCGGCGCCCCAGCCGCATCCAGGCCGTTCGCCTCGACCAGCATCGCGCCCCGGTCGCTGCCGAACGGCAGCAGCCACCGGGCGACTCTGAGCATTGGACCTGCCCAGGGACGCAGCGACTCTATCCAGCCGCCGCGGACCGGCAGGCTCAGCCCCCACAGGCCGAGGTGGAGGATGGAAAGCTCCATGCCCGCGAAGAATTGCGCGCTCCGCGTCGGCCGGTAACGGGCGACCAGCAGATCCTGCTCGGGCGTGTCGCAGACGCTGGCCCAGCGTCGTCCCGCCGCGCCCGCATTGACGCGATGCAGTCCGCCCCACCCCCAGTCCTGGGCCCACTGGCCGTCGCCGTGAACGAGCACCGGCCGGCCGGCATAGGATAGAATCGCCTCGACCACCGACAGCCCGCGCGGCGCCCGGTTGCCGGGGAAAATGCCGATCCGGATATCGTCGACCTGCCGCCAACCCGACAGCAGCTCGTCGAGCACGGCATGGCTTAGCGCCGGGATGGAGCTGGCGCCGGTCACCATCCGCACGCCTGCCTCCTTGGCTCGTTCATCGAACCGCTCGGCGAACCCGACCACCCACTCGCGTCCGTCCGCCAGGTCGACATAGTCGACGCTGGCTTCGATCGCCGCTTCGACCAGCCGGGTCCCACTCGCCTGGAACGGACCGGCGGCGTCGATCACCAAATCATAGCCGGCGAGATCGCGCGCCTCGATCCAGTCGCGGTCGAGCGTGCGCAGCGCTCCGCCACCGATCCGCTTGCGCACCGCCTCGAGCGGCTCGCGCCGCCGCCCGGCAAGCGTCAGCGCGATCCCCGGCTCCATCGCCAGCCGCTCGGCCAGGCGCGAGCCAAACACGCCGCTCGCGCCAACCAGCAGGATGCACAAGGGCAATTCGTCAGGCATCATGGAACAGGGCGTGCTGCTCGACCAGCCGTCCGAACGCCGGGTGGGTGAGGCTCAGGCTGAACAGGAAGCAGCCATGGCCGAGGTCGTGATGCTCGACCACGGTCCGGCCCGGCTCGATCCAGTGCGGCAGTCGAATGCGAAGGTTGCCGCCGGCAAGGAAATAATGGTCACTGACGAACCGCAGGCCGTTGGCCATCGGCTCGACGCGCAGGGCCATGCCGATCCCGCGCCCGACATATTCCTCGAGGCCGGTCGGGCCGGCGAAGCGCTTCGCGCTGTGGATCATCTGCGGGAAGCCGCGGCGGCGCCCGTAGAGGCGGCTCCACAGCTGGCCGCCCGAGGCCATGTCCTCGCTGACGCAGACCATCGCCGGAACATCGGTATCGCGGCAAGTCGGCAGCGGCGCGCCGACCAGGCGCAGCGCCTGGGCCAATAGCCAGCCGGGCCTCGAGAACTCGGTTCGGATGACTCGTCCGCGGTAAAGGGCGACCGACTCCGCACCCAGCCGTTTGGAAAAGCGCTTGCGGACCGCGTCGGGCAGCGCGTCCCACGCCTCGCGCCCGATCAGCCGGCGAAAGCGGAGGTCGAGCAGCGGCGCGGGGCAATTCCGCGCCTCCAGCTTTTCGTCCCGTTTGAGCGGCCATGCCCCCATGACGCACCTCCTGGCGAAGCTATTGCTTGTTCCGGTTGAGGAAGCGGGTGACCTTCGAACCCATTTTGATGAAGGTCAGCAGGGTCGATTTCGGCAGGCCGATCATCTCGTCGTGCCAGCGCGACATGGTGGTCACGAAGTCGAGCATGGCGTGCAGCCGCTCGCGCGCCACGGGCGAGACCTTACGGTCGGCATCGGCTTCCGCGGTCGCCGCCTTCAGCGCCGCCTCGGCCGGATCGACCTCGCGCGCTTTCCGGCCGCGCGCGATCCGCGTCACCATCTCCCAAATGTCGGTTTCGGCGGCATAATGGTCGCGCCGGTCGCCGAGCAGCGGCACCCGGTGGATCAGCTGCCAGTTGAGCAGCTCGCGGATCGAGGTCGATACGTTCGACCGTGCCAGCCCCAGCGTATCAGCGATCTGTTCCGCGTTGAGCGGCAGCTCGCTGAGGTATAGCAGCGCGTGGATCTGCGCCACCGACCGATTGACGCCCCACTGTGTGCCAAGGTCGCCCCAATGCAGGATGAAGCGGGTCATGGCCGGCGGCAGGCTCGCCGGCGCCGGAGCCTGGCCTTCTGGCACCAGTGCAACTGTCTCGGCCATTGACTGATCCCCTCGTTCCGTAATTTCTGTTATGACAGAAATACCAGACTGTCAAGGATGGAACGAAGGAATGATGAACTGGGGAATAGGTTGCCCGTCGTTAGGGCTGGTCGTCGCCTTGCTTGCTGGTGGCGTCGCGGACGGACTGGTCGTGGCCGCTCTTGTCGCTGAAGAAGGACAATGCGAACAGGCCGCAACCCAGCAGGACCGAGAAGAACACGCCGAGGATAGTGGCGACGACCAGGTGGAAATAAAGCTCGCCGGTCGCTGCCAGATAAACGATGGCGCCTGCCGCCATCACCACGCCGATGGCGGCGATCCACCGCACCATCCGCCAGAATTCGGCCTCGGCCTTATTGCGTTCCATCATCCCCCATATGGGGACGGCGGCGACACCATTCCAGCGCGCCGGGCGAACGTCATTGCCCCGACGACACAGGCGCCGAACAGCAGCCCTTCGAGCGCACCCGTCACCAGCTGCGTCGTCGGCCCGAAGCCGCTCTCCCCGAGCAGCGCGCCAACCACATCCAGCCTCAGCCTCGAGCCGGGGAATTGCCGAACCAGCGAATCCAGGCTCCCACCCATCAGCCGCCCGCCGAGCAGCGGCACGATCGCTCCGCCCGCGCCGCCGGCCAGCCCGGCGATGGCCATGCTCCTCCTGACCGACCTTCCCGCAGCTAGCCAGGCGCCGAGGCCGATCGCCCCGCCCAATATGGCTCCCTCCGCCGCGCCGGTGATGCCGTCCGGCGCCCGGCCGAACAGCAGGTTGAACGCGTCGATCCCGAGCAGCTTGACCAGCGCCCCGACCACCAGCCCGCCCGCCGCTCCGCCGAGCATGCTCCAGTGCCAGGCCCGGGTCGGCGCGAAGTCGGCGGATGCGATCCCGAAGGCGACGCCGGCGGCGCCGACCAGCCCGACCAGCGCGGTGATCGACAGCAGCACCAGCAGCATTGAGATTCCGCCGACGCCCGGCGAGGCGGTCGCTGCGAACCCGTAGATCAGCCCGCCGATCACCCCCGCCAGCCCGCCGCCGACCGTCCCTGCCAGCCCGAGCAGCCGCAACCTTCGCCAGTCGAATTCGGGGGGCCGCACCGCTGGCCGCCCGCCGCCCGGTTCGACCGCGGCGATGAAGCGATAGCCATGCTTGGGCACCGTCTCGATGAATCGCGGCCTCGCCGCATCGTCGCCCAGCTGCCGGCGGAGCGTCTTGATGCACTGCGTCAGAGCCTCGTCGGTGACCGGCACGCCGCGCCACACCTCGTCGAGGAATCGCTCCTTGGGGACCAGCTTGCCCCTCTCGCGGACCAGCAGCGCCAGCGCATCGAGATAGCGGCTGTTGAGCTCGACCGCCTCGCCATCGGCCAGCAGCCGGCGATCGGCCACATCCAGCAGGAAGCGATCGAAGCAATATCGACCGGGCGCCATATTCAGCGAAACCTCATCCATTGCTCATGACGCTCACCTGCCGCTCGCTCACAGTCGCCGCCACATCATGCATGGAGGCACGACAATGGCAATCGAAGCGCGGCTTGAACGCATCGCCCGAAGCGGTTCGTGGCGATGGCTGGGCTGGGGCGGAGCGGTGGCGCTGCTCCTCACTCCGTTGGTCGCAATGCAATTCACGCCCGAGGTCAATTGGACGGCTGGCGATTTCGTGTTTGCCGGCATCATGTTCGGTACGGTCGGCGTCGTCATGGAGCTGGCGGCCAGGGCCAGCCCGAGCCTCGCCTATCGTGCTGGAGTCGGGTTCGCGCTCGCCGCGGCCTTCTTCCTGATCTGGGTCAATCTCGCGGTCGGCATCATCGGCGATGAGAATAATCCGTCCAATCTGATGTTCTTCGGCGTCGTGCTGATCGGGATCACCGGCTCGATCGTCGCCCGCTTCCGACCGCGCGGCATGGCGGTGGCGATGAGCGTTGCCGCTGCCGCCGAGCTGCTGGTCGGCATCGTCACCTTCGCCTTCGGCCTCGCCAAGCCACCGCCGCCGCTGCCGGCGCAGGCGGTGCTGATCGCCATGTTCGCGGCGCCGATGATGATTTCCGCCGCCCTGTTCCACAGCGCAGCGTCGAATGAATCAACCTCTACCCGCCAAGGATGTGCTAAGCCTTGGTAATTCCACCGCTTATGCCCCGAATCGAGGACAGCGTTGCGGGATCATCGCCTGGCGCCCGAGTGCCCTGGCGATCAGAGGAGCACGGTCATGGCCACGATCGCGGGCAGCGGAGTGCTGGTTGGCACGGCCGGCAACGACACGATCACCGGCGACACGACCAACGACATCCTCGTCGGTCACAGCGGAAGCGACACTGTGAACGGCGGCGGCGGCGACGACATTCTGGCGCCGGACACGAGCATCTACCTGATATCCGACGGTGTCCCCTTCGCCGCGGAACATTACTGGGCATCGACCGACGATGGAGCCGTCGATCATGTCGATGGCGGCGGCGGGTTCGACCGCGTCGCCATGAGATTTGACGGAGTCACGTCCGACATCGCCGCGGATTTCTCCAATCCGTCAGTCGTCCAGACGATTGCCGGGAGCACGATCGTGAATGTCGAGCAGCTCGAAATCGTGCTCGGCTCGGGGAACGATACTGTGGTTCTCGGCCTTGGGGACGATCGGGTGTTCGCCGAGGCAGGCAACGACACGTTAGACGGCGGCGACGGCGATGACACCCTCGATGGCGGCAACGGCACCGATGTGCTGAGCGGCGGCGATGGCAACGATTGGCTGCAGGGCGGCGACGGCGATGACACCCTCGATGGCGGCGACCAGGATGACGATCTCTTCGGCCAGGAGGGCGACGACCGGCTCATTGGGGGTGGCGGCACCGACCAGCTCGAAGGCGACGCCGGCAACGATACTGCCGTCCTCGCCGGCAATCTCGCCGACTATACGTACGCAATATCCGAATTGGGGGATGGCCGGCTGCGGCTGACGAACAGCGTGACCGGCGAAGTCGATCACATCCGCTTCGTCGAGCAGCTGGAGTTCGCCGATACGACGGCCGCCACGGCAGACGTGGTGGCCATCACGATCGATGGCACCGAGGGCGATGACAGGCTGGGTGGAAGCTATATCGCCGATACGATCAATGCCGGCGGCGGAGATGACACTTTAGTCGGGTTCGAGGGCAATGACGTCCTGAACGGTGGAGCAGGAAACGATGATCTCATCGCCGGCGGGGGCAACGACACGCTGAACGGCGGCCCGGGCAATGACCGGCTGCACGGCGGTGATGGCGATGACATCATCGACGGCGGCACCGGCATCGACAGGGTCGGTTTATCCTTCAGCACCGCGACTGCCGGCGTGACCTATACGATCGGCGACGGGGTCATCGTCACCAGCAACGGCACCAAGACCCTCACCAGCATCGAAGCCGTGGATTTTCAAGGGAGCAGATTTGCGGATGCGGTCACAGGCGGATCGGCTCAGGATTTCGTCTTTGGAGGCGACGGCGACGACACGCTGAACGGTCTTGGCGGCAACGATCTGCTGTTCGGCCAATCGGGCAATGACCGGCTGGACGGCGGTGATGGCAGCGACCGGCTGGAGGGCGGGGACGGCAATGACCGGCTGACCGGCGGTGGGGGCGGCGATGAGCTCACCGGCGGGGCTGGCGCCGACACGTTCCTGTTCACCCAGGTAAGCGATTCCGCCCCGGGGGAGCATGACTTCATCACGGACTTCATCGGCAAGGGGAAGCCGGCCAATGCCCCAGGCGGAGTGCGTGACACGCTCGACCTGTCGGCGATCGACGCCAACGTCGAGATAGCGGGCGACCAGTCCTTCAAGCTGGTGCAGAAATTCGCCGGCGTCGCCGGCCAGGCGTACAGCAGCTATGACCAGGGAGCCGATACGACGAGCCTGTTCCTCGACGTGAACGGCGATGCGGTGGCGGACATGGTGATCCTGCTCGGCGGACAGGTGATGCTGAACGGATCGAACGTGGAGCTGTAACGGACCCAAAAGATCGAAGGGCCACGCTCTCCCCAGCGCAGCCCTTCTTCGCCCCCTCTGGTCCGGGGATGATCAGATGATTGAGCTGCCGGCGATCGATATGGCGAGCGCCTCGTCGAACCCGATGTCAAAGCCATTGGCATAGCCGTGGCCATGGCCGCGCCATGCGCCAAAATCGGCGAACGACGCCAAGGACGCCGACGACCCGAACTCAAAGTCCGAAGCGTCGAGTTGGTTCGGCTTGACTCCGTCCAGCGTCAGCGAGTCCCCGGTTCCCCAGGTAACGACCGTGCTGTTGCCGACCTTGGTCAGCGTGAGGTCGCTGAAGTCATCGACCCCGGACGAAGCGTCGAACCGGACCTTGTCGACGTCCACCGCAAAATCGGTGATATGGTCGTCGCCGCTGTTCGACTCGATCACGAACCGGTCCGTGCCCTGGTTGCCGGTCAGCGTGTCATCGCCGCGCCCGCCGTGCAGCCAGTCGTTGCCCCGTCCGCCGAGCAATATGTCATTGCCGGGCGTCAGCGATGGGTCGAGTTCGACGGCGTCGGCCCAGGTCGTGATCGGACCGGATGTGCCCAGGCCGCCAAAATAGTCGATACCGGTCCGGCCGTCGCCGTAGAGCGTGTCGTTGCCGAGGCCGCCGATCAGCGTGTCATTGCCGATGTCGCCGGCAAGGACATTGTCATTGTCGTCGCCCGTCAGATGATCGTCGGCGGTGCCGCCCGACAAATTCTCGATGCCGTTCAGGGTCCAGCTGCCGTTGCCGGTGGCCTGCGCCACCCCTTGCAGCGCTAGCGAAACGGTGAGCCCGCTTTCCGGAGCGCCGTTCTCGGTGAAGGACACCGTATCGCTTCCTGTCCCGCCGGTTAGTGAATGATTGCCGATGCCGACCGTCAACAGGTCGTTGCCGCCGCCGCCGCTCAGCGTGTCGTTGTTCGCAGCGGAAATCGTCCCATCGGCCTGGTTGGTCGCGGGCGAGCCCCACAGCCAATTGTCGCCGCCGTCGCCGGTCAACATGTCAGCGAAGGTGGTGCCGGAGACATTTTCGATGCCGGTCAGCGTATCCATCCCCTGGCCGGTCGCTTGCGCCGCGCCCTGCAAATTGAGATCGACCGTCACACCGGCGGTTGCGCCCGTGAAATAGGTCGCGCGGTCGATGCCTGCGCCACCGTCGATCAAGTCGTCGCCTTGGCCACCGTTGAGGAAGTCGTTGCCGTTGCCGCCGAGGAGACTGTCGTTGCCGGCATTGCCGCGCAGCAGGTCATTCCCGTCGCCGCCCGACAGGACATTGGCGTGGATGGTGCCGCTCAGCTGGTCGCCGAACGCCGATCCGCTCAGATTTTCGATGCTGATCAGCGTGTCGAACTCGGTCTCACCGGCGTTGGTGGCAAATCCGTTGCCGCTGCTCGACAGCCCGGAGATGACGCCCTCCGCCCAGGAAGCGAAGCTGGCCGTGTCCGAGCCCCCGCCGCCGTTGAGCGTATCGTCGCCGGCACCGCCGTCCAGGATATCGTCACCGCTGACAAAAGCCGGATCGGCGGTCGCCCCGTCGGCAAAGGTCGCGATCGGGCCCGAGGTCAGCGCTCCGCCGCCATAGTCGATCGCAATCCGGCCGTCGCCATAGAGAGTGTCGTTGCCGGCCGCTCCGAACAAGCGGTCATCACCCTGGTCGCCTGCAAGCACATTATCATTGCCGTCGCCGGTCAGATGATCGTCGGCAATCCCGCCCGACAGATTCTCGATGCCAGTCAATGTCCAGCTGCCGGCCCCGGTCGCCTGCGCCACCCCTTGCAGGCCGAGCGAGATCGTCAGCGCCGGCTCTGGCGATCCATTTTCGGTGAAGGAAACCGTATCGCTGCCATTGCCGCCGATCAGCGAATGGTTGCCGATACCGGCCGTCAGCAGGTCGTTGCCACCCCCGCCGTCGAGCGTGTCGTTGTTGGCCGCTGAAGTGCTTCCGTCTGCCAGTGTCCCCGGCGACCCCCAAATCCAATTGTCGCCGCCATCACCGGTCAGCGTATCGTTGAAGGCCGTCCCCGACACATGGTCAATGTCATTAAGCGTATCCATTCCCTGGCTGCCGGTGTCTTGCGCCGCGCCCTGCAGGTTGAGATTGACCGTCACCCCGGCGGTCGCGCCGGTATAGTAAGTTGCCCGGTCATAGCCGTTACCGCCGGTGAGGACGTCGTCTCCTTCGCCACCGTTGAGGAAGTCGTTGCCGTCGTTGCCGAGCAAAGTGTCATTGCCGGCGCGGCCGCGAAGCAGGTCATTGCCGGCATAGCCGTCGAGCCAATTGTCGGCCGAATTGCCGAAAATCGAATCGTCATAAGCAGAGCCGACGATGTTCTCGATGTTGCGGAGCGTGTCGGTTCCATCAGCGCCAAAGGCCGAACCGGACACATTGCCGATCGTTACGTTGACGAAGCCGGCCGCATTCACATAGCTCGCCCAATCGATGCCGGCGCCGCCGTCGAGGGTGTCGTTGCCAAGTCCGCCCTCGAGCCAATCGTTGCCGCCCGCGTAACTGGGGTCGAGCACCCCCGAATCGTCCCAGCTGGTGATCGGTCCCGAACCGCCCGTCCCATGGTTGTCGACGTGCGTGCGGCCGTCGCCGTAGAGAGCATCGTCACCATCGCCGCCGACCAGTCGGTCATGGCCCTGGTCCCCGTCGAGCCGGTTGGCGCCCGCGTCGCCGGTCAGCTCATCATCGTGCAGCGAGCCCGACAGATTCTCGAACCCGCTTGCCGCCATCATCCCCTGCTCGGTGTCCTGGGCGGCACCCTGCAGCGCGAGGCTGACGGTGACGCCGGCCGAGCTGATCTCGGTCTGGCCGCCGAGCAGCGACCAGGTGTCGTTGCCGAGGCCGCCGTCGAGCGTGTCGTCGCCTGCCCCCACCTCGACGAGATCGTTGCCGGCGCCGGCGCTGATGACGTCATTGCCGCTGCTGGCGACGGTAGCGTCACCGTCAGCGCCATCCCACAGCCAATTGTCACCGCCATTGCCGGTCAGCGTGTCGCCCAGCACCGTTCCGGACGCATGCTCGATGTCGACCAGCGTGTCCCAGCCCTGTCCCGTATCCTGCGCAACGCCCTGGATGTTGAGGTCGAAGCTGATGCCGCTGGTCGGGGCCGGGACGAACGACGAGACGCGGTCCCAGCCGGAACCGCCGTCAAGCCAGTCCGCTCCATCGCTTCCGCGCAGGAAATCGTCGCCATTGCCGCCGATCAGCGTATCGCTGCCGCCGCGGCCGAACAGCAGGTCGTGCCCGTCTGCCCCCATTAGCACATTATCCGAGTCGTTGCCGAGCAGCTGGTCGTTGAATCCCGATCCGGCCACATTTTCGATGCTGAACAGCTGGTCGAACTCGGTCCCCGACGCATTCTCCGCCGATCCATTGCCGCTGTTGCTGAGCCCGACGAAGACGCCCTCCATGGAGTAGGAGTAGCTGGCCGTGTCGGAGCCCCCGCCGCCGTTGAGGATGTCGTCGCCCGCACCCCCCTCCAGCACGTCGTTGCCGTTGACGCCAAGGTCGGCGATCATGGTGATCGGACCGGAATAGCCGATCCCGTGGGAGTCGACGCCGATCTGGCCGTCGCCATACAATGTGTCGGCGCCCGCACCCCCAATGAGGATGTCGTTACCGGCGTCGCCGGCCAGCACATTGTCGCTGTCATCGCCGTTCAAAAAGTCATCGTAGATCGAGCCCGAAATATTCTCGAAGCCGCTTAGCAGCCACAAGCCCTGTTCCGTGTCCTGGGTAGCGCCCTGGAACGTAAGGCTGATGGTCACGCCGGCGGAGCCGATGTCCGACTGGTTGCCATAGGCCCACAATGTATCGATGCCGCTGCCCCCATCGAGCGTCAGCGTGCCCGCGCCAACCTCGATCAGATCGTTGCCGCCGCCGCCGCTGATCGTGTCGTTGCCGCTATTCCCGAGCGCATCGGAGCCGCCCCAGATCCAGTTGTCGCCGCCGTCGCCGGTCAGCACGTCGTCGTAGCGGGTGCCGGTCAGATGCTCGAAGCCGATCAGATAATCGATCCCGCCGCCGCCGGTGTTCTGCCAGCTCCCCTGCAGCCCCAGCGAAACCGTGACTCCGGTGACGACGTCGGATCCGACCGAGGCATAGCTGACGCGGTCGATGCCCGAGCCGCCGTCCGCATAATCGTCGCCGGTTCCTGGCCGCACCAGATCGTCGCCGTCGTCGGCGGTGATCGTGTCGTTGCCCTGGAATCCGTTGATCAGATCATGATCGATCGTGCCCGGGAGCGCGTCGTCCCCCGCCGTACCGTTTACAACTGGCATATAAGACCCCCTATTGGCGCAGCCGCCCCTGGCTGCGCTCCTGCGGGGGAGCCGTCGCTAGAGTTGTGTCCAAGTCCCCCAATGGCCGCGAAAGCTAATCGAGGTTATTGACGAATCCAAGTCCGATAATTCGTTCCGCGCTGAAACAAAAAGGGCCGCAGCTTCCGCCGCGGCCCTGCTTTGTCTGGTTGGGGGAAGCTTAGGCTTCGACTTCCTCGTCGACTTGCACCGGCCCCGAATCCTGGCCCTTGGCCGAGACGTCGCGATCGACGAACTCGATGATCGCCATCGCCGCGGCGTCCGAGGCGCGGATGCCGGCCTTGATGACGCGGGTATAGCCGCCATTGCGCTCCGCGTAGCGCGGCGCGATCACGTCGAACAGCTTGACCAGCTGGGCATCATCCATCAGCCGCGCATAGGCCAGGCGGCGGTTGCTGAGCCCGCCCTTCTTGGCCAGCGTCACCAGCTTCTCGACATAGGGGCGCAGCTCCTTGGCCTTCGCGAGCGTGGTGGTGATCTGCTCATGCTTGATCAGGGCGGCGGCCATGTTGCGGAACAGGGCGTTCCGGTGGGCCGTGGTGCGCTGCAGCTTACGGCCGGCGACGCGATGACGCATAATCTCTTCTCCGTTCGTCAGGGAGCCGTTCAAGGTACTCCCAGCCAGGCGCTGAAAAGGGGGCAGCGCCCATACCCCTATCTCGTCATCCCGGACTTGATCCGGGATCCACCTTCATTGCTGAAGCTTGGTGAGGGCGCGCCCAAGCGGAAACGGGCCGAAGAGTCAAGCCTCTGCCGAGCCTGCCAAGGGGCTGTCCGGCCCCACCAGCCGATAATCGGGAGGCAGCCAAACCGTCAAATTCTCCCCGCCGTCCGGGCGCGGCGGCAGCTGCCATTCGATCCATCCCGCCTCTCCATAGTCGCGAAGGTCCCGCTCCCGCAGCCGCTCCAGCTTTTCGAGGATCCGCTCGCGAACCTCCTTGAGATGGTCCTCGTCAGGCGGCTCCTCGTCCCACGAGCCGGGCGGCGGCCCGGCCGACTTCAGCTTGGCGATATTGATCGCTTCGGAGATGCTGACCTTGGGGATTTCCCGCTCGTCGCCGATCGGCAGCTCGTCGGGGTCGAAGGTCCGCGTCGCCGCCTCGACCAGGTAGGACTGGACCCGCGCCTTGCCGGTCTCGATCGCCGCCTCCCAGGCCTGGGCGAAATGCTTGTTCTTGAGCCTTTGCTTGTACAGCGCCGTGGTCGAGAAGCCGGCCGCCTTGGCCGCGCGGCGGACGCTGCCGCTGACCGTCAGCTCGACCAGAAACCGCTCCTCCGCGCGCGGACTCCAGCGCGCCTCGGACGCCTTGATCAGCTTTCCGTCGGGACGAGTGACCAACTCCTCTCCCCGTGGGGAGAGGACGGACTCGGCGGAGCCGAGCCGGGTGAGGGGGCAAAAGCCCGTTCGTCCTGAGCTTGTCGAATGCCGAACGCCCCCAACGCCCCCTCCCACCTCTCCGCAAACTCGGCATGCCGCTTCCGCCGCTGATAGGCAGTGGTATAATCCACCCCCGCCCGCTCCGCCGAAACCCGCACATTGCCCGTGCGCGAAAGTTCGCGGAGGAAGAGTTTGACCCAATAAGGTTCGCGCTTCACTAGCCCCTCTCCCCTGGAGGGAGAGAGTGGTCCGGTCGGACCGTCTGGGGGACGGTCCGCTGCGGTCCACTGGACCCATCGCCCCGGCGATGGGAGGGTGAGGGAGAAAGCCTCGCCAGGAAATCGGCGCGCATTCTCATCGCCGCATCCCAATACTTGGCGAAATTGGGCTCCTGCAGCCGCCGCAGCCATGCCTCGGAGTGATCCACCCCCGCCCGCTCGGCCGCCAGCCGTGCATCGCCCGTCATCGTCAATTCGCGGAGGAACGACGCGGTCCAGCGTCGGCGTTTCAGTGTCGTCATGCGTCGGCACTAACCAGATCGGTTAGTGTAGGAAAGCGCTATTTCGGCGGCTTCGGCGCGTAGAGCCGTTCCTGAAAGCCTCGGAAAGTCCGCTGCACGTCCCCGACATTGCCTCCAAGCGCCTGCACCCCTTCGCTGGCGCTCCCGTACTTCACGTTGAGCAGACCGGGCAGCTTGTCGGTATCCAGCTCATCTTCGCCCTCCTCGACATATTGGGAAAGGACGAAGTCCAGGAACTCCGCCTGTGCTGGAGATAGATCGCCGAGAATATCGGCGCGCCGGAATGCCACGCGATCTTCTCGTGTTTCCGGCGCTTTCACATAGGCGATGTAGGCCAGCACATCGAACAGATCGCTGGCTTCGGCGTCGATCACGCTGCGGATGCTGTTGAGCTGGTCCCGACTGAACCCCCGTTCCTCCAGGCCGTCGAGCAGCCTCTTGCGGGTCTCCGGCGCACTCCACAGCGATCGAAGCTCATTCTCGTCCTTGAACAGCTGGGGCAGCACGCCGAACAGTGATTGGACGAATTGGGCCGCCGACATGGGCTTTCCGTCCGGTCCCCAGAAGCTCGTCGCGGCAATGTGCTGGAACCGACGCTCCTTGCCGTCAGCCAGTTTGATAACCACCATCTCGCGCTTCGGTAACGGCTCGTCCGGCGGCTCAGGGGGTGGGACGGGCTCATCTGGTCCCGGCCGAGGCACCCGAGGAGGTTCGGGCTCCAGCGGCTCGCCGTCCCACTCCGGATCGTTGAAGTGCTCGTATGCCTTCACGAAATCGAGGATCGTGAAATAGTCCTTGCCCTCGAACAGGCGCGTTCCCCGGCCGATGATCTGCTTGAACTCGATCATCGTGCTGATCGGCCGCAACAGCACGATGTTGCGCACGTTGCGCGCATCGACCCCGGTCGACAGCTTCTGGCTCGTCGTCAGGATTGTCGGAATGGTCTTGTCATTGTCCTGGAAGGTGCGGAGATACTGGTCACCCAAGGCTCCGTCGTTCGCCGTCACCCGCACGCAATAATCGGGATTGGTGCTGGTCTTCACCTGGTTGATCAAGTCCCGGATGATGCCGGCATGTTCCTGCGTGGCGCAGAAAACGAGTGTCTTCTGCTTCTGGTCGATCATCTCCATTAGGGTCTTCACGCGATACGCCTCACGCTCGCGGATCATGATCGTTCGATTGAACTCGCCTTCAGTGTAACGTTTGCCGTCGACTACCTCGCCTCGGACGATCTCGTCGTCCGGCGTGTAGAGATAATCGTCGATGGTGGTGGCGATCTGGCGAACCTTGAAGGGAGTCAGATAGCCGTCCTCGATGCCCTGCTTGAGAGAGTAAGTGTAAACCGGCTCGCCGAAATAGGCGTAGGTGTCGGCATTGGCCTTCCGCCGTGGCGTGGCGGTGAGCCCGATCTGCACGGCCGGGTTGAAATATTCCAGGATGGCGCGCCACTCACTCTCGTCCTGGGCGCCGCCCCGATGGCATTCGTCGATGATGATGCAGTCGAAGAAGTCGGGCGGATAGTCGCCGAAATAGGGCGCGGGATTTCCCTCGGCATCGCTGCCCGACATAAAGGTCTGGAAGATGGTGAAGAACACGCTCGCGTTTTTCGGCACCGCACCCTTCTTGCGGATTTCGCCGGGGCTGATCCGCGCGCGCGCATCATCACCAAAAGCGTCAAAGCTGTTGTAGGCCTGGTCGGCGAGGATGTTGCGGTCGGCGAGGAACAGGATGCGGGGACGGCGGGTCGGTTGGTCTCCGGATTTCCAGTCGCTGATGTTCCACCGAGCCTGGAACAGCTTCCACGCGATCTGGAAAGCGATCACGGTCTTGCCCGTGCCGGTGGCGAGCGTCAGCAGGATGCGGTCCCGGCCATCGGCGATGGCATCGAGCGTCCGCTGGATGGCATTATACTGATAGTATCGGGGTTCGAACCGCCCCTCGATCGGCACGACTGCGAAGCGGTCACGCCAGAGATTGGCCTCCGCATAGGTGGCTGCCCAGAGTTCCTCCGGTGTCGGCCAGCAATCGACCAGCCCTTCCGCACCGGTCGCCATGTCGATGCGGTAGATGTCCTTGCCGTTGGTCGCGAGCGCGAAGCGGGTCTGCAGGCAGGCGGCATAGTCCTTCGCCTGTGCTACGCCATCCGTGTAGCTCTTGGTCGCCGCCTTGGCCTCGACGGCTGCTAGCTTGGTGTTGCGATAGACCAGCACATAATCGCAGGACTTCGGCTGGGCGCGCTTGCCGCCGCCCATGATGCGCCCAGGAGCGATGACCTCTCTCCGAGTTCGGCTGTCCGGCACCACGCCCCAGCCGGCGGAATGGAGCGCAGGATCGATCAGCTCGGCACGGGTCTCGGCTTCGTTCATGCGGCGAGTAGTTGCCTCCCGATTGGTTTGCCGGAAACCGCGCGACAAAGAAGAGATTGTTTTAGCGCGCCGAATTGCGCGATTTTTCTCTCGGCAAGAGAAACGACACGGGCGATCTCCGCGTCCAGCGCATTGATGTGACTGACCGCAACTTGCTGAGCGGCGTAATCGGGCAGCGCCACAAGAAGGTCGGCGAGCGCGCTGTTGCTGAGATTTGGCATCGTTGCTCCTGAAGCAAGAGCTTCGATTTTCTTGCGGTACGGTTCCGACCGAAGAAGGTGGGCTAGATAATGAGGATCGGTGCCTTGCAATGGCCGGATGAAGAATGAGCCGGTTCCACATAGAAATCCGCGCTCACTCTCCGTCACCACAGCGCATCTGCCCATTTCGCCACGACGTCCAAAAACGATATCTCCTACCTTCATCCGGTAGGATGAAAGACGTTCGGCCGTTTCAGAGCTGACGCACTTATCGTCGCTTGGTACGATTCTCCCGTTGTCGATGTGTGATGGGTTTACGAGCGGGATTCCAGCAGCCACGTAGTCGCGCTTGTGCAGGAGGGATCCAAAGGGTCCAGTGAATACGCGACCCGCAATACGCCCCAGGGTGCCCGCTCGGGCACCTGCGGAGGCGATTGCCATGATCCGTGGTACGCCCAAAGCGAACAACTCCCGCGCGTTGGCCAAGTTCTTTTCGGCGTTTACCATTGCCGTGGCGATGGCGGCGAAGGCCTCATCCAGCACCGCTACAAGCCGCCGCTGCTCTTCGAGCGGTGGGAGGGGGATTTCCAGCGCCTCGACGAATTCCTGTGGCACACGCTTGTGGCCCACAGCGCCGGTCATTGCGTTCGCACCGCGCTCACGAACCTCGTCGCGATCGAGGAAGTAGTACAAGTATTCCGCTACAAGCTCACGGCCAGGACGGATGACGGTAAACTCACTGGAGCCAAAGCCGATGCCATTCACCAGCCCCCGAGCCACACCGAGTTTGCCGTTCTCGAAGCAGGGCGTGATCTTTGCCAGCAGCACATCACCGTCTGCAAAATAGGTATAGGATCCCGCCACGTCTGAGAACGGTCGTTCCTCAGACGCCTCAAAGTATTTTTGCCCAATGCTGAGATCGTTCATCGGCACGAACGACACCGGGTCATCGTCCGAAAGCGCCGCTCGCGCCTGTCTCTTAGAAGGTTTGAACTCGCAAATGTCGCCAAGTTTGCGGACACGCCAACCGTTCACAGCAATTCCCTCACGCGCGCCAGCACCTTGGCACTGTCCGCATCCAGCCGCGCAATTTCGTCAAGAATCTCCGCCGGGCTGCGCAGCGCCTGCGCCTCGGGCGCATAGGGATTGCGCACCGTCAGATCGAAGGTCGCCGGATCAATGCTGTCTGCCGCCACGCTCCAGCTGTTCGGCCCCTCGGCGAGGCTCGCCTGCTTCGCCAGGAAGTCCGCCATGTCGGTGTCATTCAGCGGATTGGTCTTGCCCATCGTCCGGCCGGGTTCGAGCCGGTAGTACCAGATGCTCCGGGTCGGCTCGCCCTTCTCGAAGAATAGGACCACCGTCTTCACGCCTGCGCCCTGGAAGGTGCCCTGCGGCATGTCGAGGATGGTGTGGAGGCTGCAGCTTTGGAGAAGCTCCTTGCGCAGCGCCACACTGGCATTGTCGGTGTTGGACAGGAACGTGTTTTTGATCACCACCGCGCCGCTGCCGCCCGCGCGCAGCGATCTGACAAAGTGCTGCAGGAAGAGATAGGCTGTCTCCCCGGTCTTGATCGGGAAGTTCTGCTGGATTTCGGGCCGCTCCTTGCCGCCGAAGGGCGGGTTGGCCAGGACAACGTCGAACCGGTCCTTCTCCTGGATGTCGAGCACGTTCTCGTTCAGCGTGTTGGCGTGGACGATGTTGGGGGCATCGATCCCATGCAGGATCATGTTCATCGTGCCGATCACATAGGCGAGGGACTTCTTCTCCTTGCCGAAGAAGGTATCTGATTGCAGGCGCGCCTTATCGGCGGTCGATTTCGCCTGTGTGTCCAGATATTCGAAGGCCTCGCACAGGAAGCCCGCTGAGCCGCAGGCGCCATCGTAGATGCGGTCTCCCAGTTTGGGCCTTGCCACCTTGATCATCGCCCGGATCAGCGGGCGCGGCGTATAATATTCGCCGCCGTTGCGCCCGGCATTACCCATTTTACGGATCTTGGCTTCGTAAAGCTCCGACAATTCATGCTTTTCGGCTTGGCTGCCGAATCGAAGCTGGTCGACAAGGTCTAGGGCGTCACGCAGGGAATAGCCGCTGGTGAACTTGTTCTTCAGCTCGCCGAATATTTCGCCGATCTTGTACTCTATGGTCTTCGGCTCGCTCCGGCCCTTGAACCCCTGAAGGTAGGGGAAAAGCTCACGGTTGACGTAATCGATCAGGTCCGGTCCGGTCAGCGCGCGATTGTGATCGAGCTTGCCGTTGGCGCCCTTGGGCGCGGCCCAGCGGCTCCACCGGTGCGCGGCATCAAGAATTGGCGTGTAGACCCGACCGGCAAGCTCCGCCCGGACCGCCCGCTCCTTTTCGAGGTCGTCGAGATATTTGAGGAACAGCAGCCAGCTGGTCTGTTCGACATAATCAAGCTCGGTGGTGCAGCCGGCCTCCTTCCACAGAACGTCATCGATGTTTTTGAAGACTTGCTCGAACACTGATTCCCCCTTTTGGCGCACCCTAACCAACTCCGCGCAAACGAAAAGGGCCGCGGCTTTCGCCG
>JALYNQ010000067.1 GCA_030773115.1 Pseudomonadota bacterium | reverse complement strand
CACATCCACAACGCCGGTTCCGACTCCGTCGGCCGCGATCGCCTCCGAGGCGCGTCAGAAAGGCCCATCGACCGTGGAAAAAGAAGCGGCGGCCGCGGTTCCAAACCGCCGCAAGTCCCGCCAGCGCGACGAGGCTGTTCCCGCGATCGACGTCTCGCGCCAGGCGAACCTCGAGCCACAGCACGACATCAACACCAATCGCGAAGCCAAGATGTGCACTGACGAAGTCAGCGTCTTCTACGGCGGCAAACAGGCCCTGAAGGACGTCTCGATCCAGATCTACGACGACCTGGTCACCGCCTTCATCGGTCCGTCGGGCTGCGGCAAGTCGACCTTCCTGCGCTGCCTCAACCGAATGAACGACACGATCGCCGGCGCTCGCGTCACCGGCGACATCTACCTCGACGGCAATGACATCCACGACCCCAAGATGGACGTGGTGCAGCTGCGCGCACGGGTCGGGATGGTGTTCCAGAAGCCGAACCCCTTCCCCAAGTCGATCTACGAAAATGTCGCCTATGGCCCGCGCATCCACGGTCTTGCCCAGGGCAAGACCGAGCTCGACGCGATCGTCGAGAAATCGCTGAAGCGCGCTGGCCTGTGGGAAGAGGTCAAGGACCGCCTCCAGGAAAGCGGCACCGCGCTGTCGGGCGGGCAGCAGCAGCGCCTGTGCATCGCCCGCGCCATCGCCGTCGATCCGGAAGTGATCCTGATGGACGAGCCCTGCTCGGCGCTCGACCCGATCGCCACCGCCAAGATCGAAGAGCTGATCCACGAGCTTCGCGGCCGCTATGCGATCGCGATCGTCACCCATAACATGCAGCAGGCGGCGCGCGTGTCGCAGCGGACCGCCTTCTTCCATCTCGGAGAGATGGTCGAATATGGCCGGACCAAGGACATCTTCACCAACCCGCGCCAGCAGCGCACCCAGGACTATATTACCGGCCGTTACGGCTGATCGGAGAGAAGACCATGGCCACCAGCGGACATACGCTCAAGGCATTTGACCAGGACCTCGACCGGCTGCGCGCGCTCATCAGCGAGATGGGCGGGCTGGCGGAGCATGCCATTCGCGAATCGATGCGCTGCCTGGTCAACCACGACCTCGATGGCGCCGCTAAGATCGTCGAGGACGACAAGAAGCTCGATGCGCTCGAGATCGAGACGGAAAAGCGCGCCGTCCAGTTGATTGCGCTCCGCGCCCCGATGGCCACCGACCTGCGCGACGTGGTCGCAGCAATGAAAATCTCGAGCGTGGTCGAGCGGATCGGGGACTATGCCAAGAACATTGCCAAGCGCGTTCCCCTGCTGGCCGATCGGGACATTGAGCCGCTGTCGCTGATGCCGGAAATGGCCAAGATCGCCACGCAAATGGTCCATGACGTGCTGAACGCCTTTGTCGAGCGCGACGCCGAGACGGCGATCAAGGTGATCGAGCGCGACAAGGCGGTGGACGATTTCTACAACTCGATTTTCCGCACGCTCCTGACCTACATGATGGAGAATCCGAACAATATCGGCCAGTCGGCGCACCTGCTGTTCATTGCCAAGAATGTCGAACGGGTCGGCGACCATGCGACCAACATCGCCGAGATGGTCTATTATGCCGCGACCGGCCAGCACATCATGGACCGGCCGAAGGGCGACGATGAAATGATGGTGGAAGGCGGCTGATGTTGCCCAAGCGCCTGCTTCTCGTCGAGGACGACCGAGCGCTGGCCGAGCTGGTCAGCTTCCACTTCGACCGCGCCGGCTATGCCGTGACCCGCACTGGCGACGGCGAGGAAGCCTTGATCCTGGCTGAGGAAATGAAGCCGGACCTCGTCCTGCTCGACTGGATGATCGAGGGTATCAGCGGGATCGAGGTTTGCCGCCGGCTGCGCCGCCGCCAGACCACTGCCAACGTGCCGATCATCATGCTGACCGCCCGTGGTGAGGAGGATGACCGCATCCGCGGCCTCGAGACCGGCGCCGACGATTATATGACCAAGCCGTTCAGCCCCAAGGAGTTGGTCGCCCGCGCCAGCGCCGTGCTGCGGCGCGTTCGCCCGGCGTTGGCAGCCGAGGCCTTGTCCTACGCGGGGCTCGACATGGACCTGGTCGCCCATCGCGTCCGCCGCGACGGACTGTCGATCCAGCTCGGGCCGACCGAATATCGGCTGCTGCGCCATTTCCTCGAAAATCCGGGGCGCGTCTTTTCACGTCAGCAGCTGCTCGAGACCGTTTGGCCGCACAGCGAGGACATCGAGCTCAGGACCGTCGACGTGCACATTCGCCGGCTTCGTCTCGCGCTCGGCGAGCCGGATCTGATCCGCACGGTCCGCAGCGCCGGCTATGCGCTCGACGCCGAAGGGGTTGCCTGATCGGCATAGCCGACGCATGGGCAGGCGCATGGCGCGCAAGAATAAGGGCAAAGGCGGCGGCAACCCCAACCGGCCGCGCTTCTGGGGCAAGCATGCGGTGGCCGCCGCGCTCGACAACCCCGACCGCCGGGTGCTGAAAGCCTGGTCGACCGCGGAAGCCGCGGCGTTCATGAATTTCCCCAAGGAATTGCCGGTCGTCAGGGCTGAAGCCCCCGACCTGGGCCGGATGGTGCCGCATGACGCGCCGCACCAGGGCGTGGTGATCGAGGTCGAGCCGCTGGAAGATATGTGGCTCGGCGACTTGCTGGCGGAGGCGCCTGAACGGGCCGTGCTGCTGGTACTCGACCAGGTCACCGACCCCCATAACGTCGGCGCGATCCTCCGGTCGGCTGCGGCATTCGGAGCAGTCGGCATCGTCACTCAGGACCGCCACGCGCCGCCCGAGAGCGGGGCGCTGGCCAAGGCGGCATCGGGCGCGCTGGAGCGGGTGCCCTGGGTCCGCGTCGTCAACCTTTCCCGCGCGCTGGAGGAAATCGCCGAAGCCGGCTTCTGGCGGATCGGGCTGGCCGGAGAAGCGACCACGGAACTCAAGGACGCGCTGGGACCTCAACGGGTCGCGCTGGTGCTGGGGGCCGAGGGGCCGGGAATGCGTCCCAATACGCGCGAGCATTGCGATGCGCTGGCCAGGCTTCCGATCACGGACGAGGTGGAAAGCCTGAATGTCTCCAACGCGGCCGCGGTCGCCCTCTATGCAGCGAGTGTCGCCTGATGGTCCGCACGACCGAATCCCTTAGCCTCAGCCTGAACGCGCTCGCCGAGCGCGAGGAGGCTTTCGCCAAGGTGCTGAATGCGCACGGGCATCCCGAGCCGCGGGCTAGCGAGCCCGGCGTCGAGACGCTGCTGCGGACAATTGTCGGGCAGCAGGTCAGCGTAGCCGCCGCGCGTTCGATGTGGAACAAGCTGACCGCCAAGTTCGGCCAGCCGGTGGACCTGCAGAAGGTACTCGACGCCAGCGACGAGGAGATGCGCGAGGCCGGGATGTCGCGCCAGAAAGCCGGCTATCTCCGCAGCCTGGCTGGTCTCGTCTCGTCGGGCGAGCTTGATCTCGCCCATCTGCCTGAGGACGACGAGGAAGCCATCGCCGAGCTGACCAGGATCAAGGGGATCGGCCGCTGGTCAGCGGAAATCTATCTGCTGTTCGCGGAAGGCCGCCACGATGTCTGGCCGGCCGGCGATCTCGCCGTGCAGATCGAGATCGGCAAGCTGATGGGCCTTGACGGCAAGCCGACCGAGAAACAACTGCGCGAGCTGGCCGAAAAATGGCGTCCTCACCGCGGGGCTGCTGCGGTGCTCGCCTGGCACAGTTACAACGCTCCGCCGCTGTGATCAGTGCTTGCCAGTCTCCCAGACTGGCTGCGCGCTGATCAGGCTGCCTGGAGCCCGATGCTGTGTGCCCTTGACGCCAGGCCGCGGAAAATGCGCGGCCCGAGATCGATCCGGAACGGCCCCAGCTTTTCATCGTCGTCGTCGCCGCGTCCCACCAGGAAGCTGGCAGAGGCATGGCCCTCGCCGGAGCCGAACCGGTAGAGAATGTTGAAGCCGATCAGCGGGACGAACATCTTTCGGCTACCCACTTCGAAACGATTGATCTGGTCGAGCGGCAGCCGCGCCACGCTCTTCAGCGAAATCCGTCCGAGCGGCGCAATCGACGCCATCCGATCGCCATCCGCCGCCGGATTCCGGAAAAACGCGGCGATTTCTTGGTCCTGTCCGATATGGGCTGTGAACAGGCGACCCTCGACCAGCACGTCCCGAGCCGGAGCGGAGCCGACATTGGAAATGACGATCTCGAACTGCAGCAGGACTTCCTGCTCGGTCACCACGACGCGATCCGGATAGAATTCAACGTTAAGCTGCGGCTTCAGTCGGGTTGATACGATCAGCCCCTCATCGGCCGGTTTTGGCGCTGGACGGGGCGGAGCCGGGTCGGGCATGGGCGCGGGCGCAGGCGGCGCCGGCTGGGCACGAGGCGGCAGTGGGTCGGCGCGGGGCCGTGTTGGCGGGAAAGGCTTGGCGTCAGGCACAACCTCGGGGGCCAGACCGGCAAACGCCATCCTGCCTGGGTCGGCGTAACGTTGACGGCGTCCGCGCCGGCTCCACGCGATGAATGCAACGCCGCCGATCAACGCGATCAAGGCCGCGATCCATGACCAAGGCAAGGACTGGCCGTCTTGATCCATCGAAGCGGGCGGGGACAGAGGATCGGTGCCGAAGCCTGGTTGCGGCGCCGCGCCGGTCGTCACTTCGAGCGGCGCCGACGGGCTGACCGGCGGCGTGGCAGTTGAAAAGTTCGGGCTGGTGTTCGCTCCGCCGGCAACCGCTGCCGGTTGCGTCGATGGTCCGACCGAATCCGATCCACCGGACGGCGGAGCAGCCGCGGCCTCGGACGGTACCGCTTCGCCTCCCCGTGGAGTCGCTGCTACCGTGTTGGCCGGCTGGGCCGGAGTCGCTGCGGACCCGTCGGCCGGACGCGTTACCGTGCCCTGCAGATTGAAATCGCGCAGCTGGGCCGGCCCGATGGTTTCGGCCGACGGAGGAGGCGCGGCGGTGACATCGACCGGAGCGTCGCTGTTCTGGGCGGGCGCAGGCGCCATGAGCCCCAGCGCCAGCGCCGAGCCAAGACCGCTCAAAAGCCAATTCCTGTTACGGCGCACTGCCGTCATTCTTCCCCGCCCTGCTGCTGAATGAGCCCGCGCCGGCCTGCCCCTGGGCCAGCGCGGCGTGTCGCGCCGCTATTGGCGACAAACAGGCTGCCAGACAAGCATTTCCAGCGTGACCAGCGGCTTAACGTGCGTCGACCAGCACCAATTCCGCGTCGGCTTCCGCCTCGATGGTGACGCGCTCCTCGCCGGTGATCGCGACTCCGTCGCGGGCATTGGCCTCGATTCCATTGATTCGTACCCGGGCCGAAGGGACGAGATAGAGGTGCCGCGCCGGATCGGGCTCGTACGACAGGCTCTTGCCGGACTGAAGCGTTGCGCCGAGGACCCTTGCGTCGGCGTGGATGGTGAGCGCGCCGTCATCGGCATTGCCGCTGGCCAACAGCTGGAAGCTGCCGTCGCGCGCCTCCTTCGGGAACGGCATCATGCCCCAACCCGGCGCCACCCCGGGCTGGTCGGTCTCCACCCAAATCTGGAACAGGGTCGTGTCCTCATTCTCGAGGTTATACTCGGCATGGGTGACGCCGCTGCCGGCGCTCATCACCTGCACGTCGCCGGCGCCGGTGCGTCCCTTGTTGCCCAGCGAATCCTGATGGGTGATGGCGCCGGTCCGGACATAGGTGATGATTTCCATGTCGCGGTGCGGATGCGGCGGGAAGCCGGAGCGCGCAGCGAGTCGGTCGTCGTTCCACACGCGGATCGCCCCCCAGCCCATGCGGGCGGGATCATGATAGCTGGCGAAGCTGAAATGGTGACGGGCATCGAGCCAGCCATGGTTGGCGTGACCCAGCGAATTGAAAGGGCGAATGTCGATCATGCCGGTCAGATGGCGCGGCGCATCGATGGGCTCAAGTGTCAGCGATGTAACCGCAATCCCGAGGCGTAGCGCGCCGCCTTCTCGGCATAATGCGCCGCCGAGATTTTGAGCACCGCCACTTGCTCATCGCTGAGGCCTCGCACCGCCCGTGCCGGCGAGCCAACGATGAGGCTGCGCGGCTCGAAGACCTTGCCCTCGGTCACGAGCGCGCCGGCGCCGACGATGCACTGCGCGCCGATCACCGCGCCATTGAGGATCCGCGCCCCCATCCCGATCAGCGCTTCATCCTCGCCCGTGCAGCCGTGGAGGATCGCCTGGTGCCCTACGGTCACCCGTGCGCCGAGGGTCAAGGGCGCGCCGGGATCGCTGTGGCCGATCGCGCCGTCCTGGAAGTTACTGTCTTCGCCAAGAATGATCGGGGTGTTGTCCGCGCGGATCACGGCGCCGAACCAGACGCTGCACCGGTTTCCCGAACGCACGTCGCCGATCAGGTCCGCCGAGGGCGCGACCCAGGCGCCGTCGCCCAATTGAGGTCCTACGCCGTCGATTTCATAGAGGGGCATTTCCTATACCTAGCTTGCGTTGGCCGCGGCCGTCGATATCCATCGTCAGGTGGGCGAATATATACTGGTCATCGACGAGGGCACGACCTCGACCCGGGCGATGCTGTTCCGCGCCGATGGGTCGGTCGCCGGATCGGCCCAGCACCCGATCACCCAGCATTATCCGGCGCCGGGCCATGTCGAGCATGACGCGGCGGAAATCTGGGAGAGAACGCTCGCCGCCGCGCGGGAAATGGTCGATGCCGCGGGCGGCGCGGCTGCGATCGTCGCGATCGGCATCACCAACCAGCGCGAGACAATGGTCGCCTGGGACCGGATCAGCGGCGAGCCGCTCGGCACGGCGCTGGTCTGGCAGGACCGCCGTACTGCCGATTTCTGCGCGGGCCTGCGCGATGCCGGCCATGAGGCGGCCATCCAGGCGAAGACCGGGCTCCTGCTCGACCCCTATTTCTGCGCGTCGAAGATCGAATGGCTGCTGGCCAACCGGCCCGACTTGCCCGCGCTCGGTGAGCGCCTTGCGTTCGGAACGATCGACAGCTGGCTGGTGTGGAAGCTGACCGGCGGCGCGGTCCACGCCACCGACGCCAGCAATGCCAGCCGGACCATGCTGATGGCGCTCGACAGCGGGCAGTGGGACGAAGAGCTTTGCGCCCTGTTCCGGGTCGATCCCGCAATCCTGCCCAAGATCGTCGATTGCGCCGGCCAGATCGGCGAGAGTGATCCGGCCCTGTTCGGAGCCCCGATCCCGATCTGCGGCATGGCCGGCGACCAGCAGGCGGCGACCATCGGCCAGGGCTGCCTCAGCGAAGGCGACACCAAGGCGACCTTCGGCACCGGCGCCTTCGTCCTGACCAATAGTGGCGACAAGCCGCTGCACTCGGCCAATCGCCTGCTGACCACGGTGCTGTGCCAGATCGGCGGCCAGCGGACCTATGCGCTGGAGGGCAGCGTGTTCGTCGCCGGCAGCCTGATGCAATGGCTGCGCGACTCCGTTGGGCTGCTGGTCAGCGCGCCGGAAAGCGAGCTGCTGGCCCGTTCGGTCCCCGACAATGGTGGTGTCTACATGGTGCCGGCCCTGTCCGGGCTCGGCGCCCCGCACTGGCGGCCCGAGGCGCGCGGGCTGATCAGCGGCATCAGCTTCTCTACGACACGGGCGCATCTGGTGCGGGCCGCGCTGGAGGCGCAGGCGCACCAGGTTCACGACCTGATGAAGGCGTTCGAGGCAGACGGCGAGAGTTGGGAGCGGCTGCGGATCGACGGCGGGATGGTCGCAAACAATTGGCTGGCGCAGGATCTGGCCGACATGCTCGACCTCACCGTCGAGCGACCCGCGCAGCTCGAAACCACCGCGTTGGGTGCGGCGATGCTCGCGGCGGTTGGAGCCGGAATCCATCCGGACCTGGAAACGGCTGCGGCGGCGATGGGCGGTGCGGTCACCCAGTTCGAGCCGCAGATGAGCGCCTCCGACCGCCAGCGACGGCTGGACGGATGGAAAGCAGCTTTGAGGCTTATCTAGCGGTCGTCGCCGCTCGATGTTCGGGAGCGGCGGTCATCGCCGCTGGAGGTCCTGGCGACACGGTCGTCGCCGCTGCTCCCAGCAGGTGCCAGGCCCTGTTCGCCCTGAAGCAATTCGGCGGCGGCGTCGCTGTCACGCCGATCCTTGGCCTTTCCCATTGGAATTCTCCCGCTACTCAGATGGCGGCTTTGTCGCACGGAAGCTGGGTTAACGATAGTCTAACCGCTCAACCGAGCCTTAACTCATTCAAAAGCATGAGGAATCCCGGATGTCGCCGGACCGGGTCGAGCAGCGGGTCGGTGGCCAGATAGATTAATCCCGAGTCGCCGACTTGACGCGCCCTGGCCAATTTGGCGACGGCTTCGTCGGCCCTGCCCCACTGCGCCAGCACCTGGGCATGCTGGTAGACCGAGGCATCGCCCATCTCCCCGACCAGGTCGGCATAGGCCTCGTCCGCAGCGGCGCGGTTGCCGAGCTTATGCTCGACGATGGCGAGGCCGGCCAGGCGGTAGAAGGCGGTCGGCTCGGCTGCGAATTCGGCCCTGGCCTCCTTCAGCCGGCCCAAGTGCATCAGGCAATTGCCGATCAGGGCATGGGCATTGCTGATCCGGGGATTGAGCTCGAGCGCGCGCCGCAGCGGCGGCAGCGCTTCCTCGTAGCGGCGGGCGGCATAGTCGATCGAGCCGGCGGCGCGATGCACGCGGGCGTTGAGCGGGTCGAGCGCCAGCGCCCGCTCGATCGCGCCATGGGCCTCGTCCGTCCGGCCGGCCCGCGAACAATAGAGGGCATAGAGCAGCACGATATCCGCATTGCCCCGACCGAGCTGATAGGCTCGCTCGTAGGAAGGCCGCGCGCCCTTTACATCGAGCTGGCCCGAGAAGAGGACGTAGCCCAGCGCGAGATGCGCGTCGGCGAGCCGCGGGGCCAGCGCCACCGCCCGCTGGGCGGCGCGGACGGATTCGGCGTAGAGCGGTTTCAACTCGCCGGCCTTGCCATAGTTGGCCGCGATCGACGCCAGCACCCGCGATCGGGCGGCATGAGCCATGGCGAAGTCGGGGTCGGCCGCGATGGCCAGTTCAAAATGGGCCAGTGCCTGGCGATCGGTGTCCTCGTCCCTGGCCAGATTGTAGAGCGATTTGCCCCGCAAATAATGCTCATAGGCCTCGACGTTGGCGGTACCGCCGGGCGCCGGTTGGTCGGTCGCGATGCGGATCGACAAAGCGTTGGCGACCATGCGCGCGATGTCGCGCTGGACCGCGAAAATGTCGGTCAGCTTGCGGTCGACGGTATTGGACCACAGCGAAAATCCGGTCTTGCCGTCGGTCAGCTCGGTAGCGATGCGCAGCACGTCGCCCGAGCGGCGCACCGAGCCGCCGAGCAGGAAGCCGACGCCGAGCTCCCTGGCGATCGCCTGGGCGTCGCCATGCTCCTCGCCAGCCTTTTGCGAGGACGCGGCGGCGACCACGCGCAGCGGGTCGATCCGCACCAGCGCGGCCCGCACTTCCTCGGTCAGTCCCTCGGCAAAATAGGCCTGGCCGGGATCGGCGCTCAGATTCTTGAAGGGCATGACGGCGATGCTCGGCTGCTCGTCGCCGCCGCCCAGCCAATCGCGGTCGATGGCCAGGAAGGTGGCCCCGTAAATGGCGGCGCCGGCCGCAACTCCGCCCGCGACCAGCGCGGCACGGCGGCTGATGCGCGGCGTGCGGGCCTTCCGCTCCGGCGCGGCCTGGCCGGCGGCAGCAGCGATGGCGCGTTCCAATGCGATGAATTCCGGGCCGTCGCGCCGGCCGCGCCAGCGACGGAAATTGATGAACTGATACTGGCGGAAGCCGAGCGGCGGCTTGACCCGGTCGAGCGACAGAGGAACGAGGCGGTGGCGATCGCGGCCCAGGGCGGCCTCGTCGCGGACCCAGTCGGATTCGACCGAAGCCGCCGACCATAGCACGATGATGACATCGGCCGCTTCCAGGGCGGCGTTGATCGTCTTGGCATAGGCGGTGCCGCCCTCGATCAGCGCGTCCCACCAGACATTGTAGCCGGCCTCGTCGAGCGCCTTCTGCAGCCGCCGCGCCCGGGCTTCGTCGGCATGGGCGTAGCTGAGGAACAGCGTGAGGCGCTTTGGACTGAAAGGTTCAGGCGACTGGTCGGACATCCGCTACCCCCTTTGCGGGAGGCGGAGGCTAGCGAAATGCCTTGGAAGTGGCGAGTCGGGTCATACCGGGCCGACGGGAATGTCCGGTTTGGGTGGAAAGCGGACATTCGCTCCGTGATCAGTGGCCGTGTTCCGTGGAGGGCACGAGATCAGTTTGACCCAAACCTGCTCCTCATGACCCTTCCAGACAAACGGAGGATGTGCATACGTCCGGGCCGCTTCGCCAATTGGGTGCCGATTGGAGTTAGGGTCAAACGACTAGGCAGCCTTCGCCCTGGCCCGGCGGCCAATCCCTAGCGACAGTTCGTAATATTCGATGGGTTTAGGCCGCCCGATGAGAAATCCTTGGACTTGGGTGCAGCCCATTTCGCGCAAGGCCTCGAGCTGGGCCGGTTGTTCTACTCCTTCGGCGACAACTATGATCCCAAGCCTGCGACTAAGGTCGATGACCGACCGAATGATTTCGCGCGATGAATGCCCGCTCATATCCGCAACGAAGCTCTGGTCGATCTTGACCTTGTCGAACGGAAACATCTTGAAATAGCTGAGAGACGAGAAACCGGTCCCGAAGTCGTCGAGCGAAACTCGGACGCCGAGGGCTTTGAGGTCGCTGAATATGCTGAGAGCCAGTTGCGGATTGATCAGCAGTGCGCTCTCCGTTACTTCAATCTCTAATCGGCGCGGGTCGAGCTCGGTTTCAGCGAGCACCATTGCGATCCTCTGGCCGAGATCCTCTTCGAGGAACTGCAGCGGCGATACGTTGACGCATAAGGTAATCGGACGGTCCCACCGGGCCGCGTCGCGACAGCTCTTGCGCAGCACCCAGAGCCCCAATTTCTGGATCAGCGCACCTTCCTCGGCGAGCGGGATGAAGACCTGCGGTGCGATCAGCCCAAGCTGTGGATGATCCCAGCGCAAGAGCGCCTCGAAGCATTCCAGCGCTCCGCTCTTGGCATCGACAATAGGCTGATACTCCACCCGAAACTGGTTTTCGTGGATCGCCAGCGCCATGTCGGCCTTAAGCTGGAAACGATCCCTGAGCTTTTCCTCGATCGACCCGTCGTAGAAACATGCCACGCCTCGACCCAATGCCTTGGCGCGATAGAGCGCGACATCCGCCTTTCGGCTCAGTTCGCCGGCACGGTGCGAATCGTTGGGGAAAATGGCCACGCCAACGCTCGCGCTGATCAGTAGCGTTTCGCCGTGGATCGCGAACGAGCGCGCAAGGCCGGCGATCACACGCTCGGCTAGGGTACGGGCGTCGGTCGGCTGCACTCCGCCGCGCTGCACAATGACAAATTCATCGCCCCCCGTGCGGGCCACCAAATCTCCTCCCTTGACTAGACCCTGCAGTCGTCCTGCGACCGCGACCAGGAGCCCGTCACCCATGCCATGCCCGTGGGCATCGTTAACGCCCTTGAAGCCGTCGAGATCGATGCAGACGACCGCCAGCGGCTCACCCCCGGTCTTGGCTTCCCCGACGACTTGCAGCAAATGGGAATCGAGCAGCAGGCGATTGCTGAGCCCGGTCAGAGCGTCATGGTAGGCAAGGTGAACGATCCGCGCCGCCGCCTTTTCACGATCGATGACCCGGTCCAAGATGACCACCAGGAATCCCAGAACGACCAGCACCACCGTTCCCGCAAGGACCAGCGCGACGATCGAATTATTGTCCAGCAATTGCCCGATCAATAAGCGCCCCGGTACGGGGATGATTGTCAATGCTCCCATCCCGATGAAGTGCAAAGTACAGATAGCTCCTATGAGTGCCAGCGATGGGCGCCATGGGATTGTGCCCTGCTGGCGGCGCTGCAGGCGAACTGCCCAGACACTGAATAGCGCGGCTCCAATTACCGATGCGGCGACGACGCCGGGATTCCAAAGCAGGATCCCCGAGAGCCTCATCGCGGCCATGCCAACATAATGCATCGTGCAAATGCCGGCGGCGACCAGCAACCCGGCAGCGATCGCTGAATATTCACAGGATTTCAGCGATAACCACCAGCCCAGCGGCATCAGCGCGAACGCCGCAAAGGCCGAGGCCAAGGTTAGCGCCGGATCATAGTAGACAGGGATCCCCGGATTGTAAGCAAGCATTGCAATGAAATGCGTCGCCCATGTGCCGGTTGCCGAGATCAGTGCGGCGAGCACAAGCCATCCGACCCTTCGGCGTTTTGCCATGTGCGCATGATCGAGGATCGTGAACAACGTGAAGGCAGCGAGCACGCATACCAAAGCGCCAACCGCGACGAGCCACAGATTATGGTGGACAATCAGGCCATCAACGATGTGATGCATTTGCATCGTGGTTCCCATTATCGTTAACCGACGCTCGCGCTCTGGATGAATAGTGTGGGTGTGGCCTTAAGATTGCATCCAGATCGGTGGCTTGGTGGGGACGGAGCGGACGCGCCTCCCGAGGCCGGGATTGGAAGGACGCTAATCCCGCGACGCCGCGATCCCGATCGTTGTTCTCCAGAAAGCTCTTACTGCCGCACCGCTACAGACCGCAGATCAGGACCATTATCGCTGGAAGGTTGGCAACGAGTCGCATTCCTGCCAGCGTTCGGCGCGGCGTAGAGGGAACTTCCGCTTACCACCCTTTGCGGCCGCCTGCCTGGCGACGCTTTTGGTTCGCCACCGCCACCGCCATCCCATTGCAATGCCGCGCGACTCCAAGATGGATTAGCCGTACCTCGCCGCTCGTTGCTAGGTCGGCGCTGGCCAGCGACGCTCGCTTTCGGCTCAGCCAATATTGATGTTCCATCTGTCCTCCAGGACCTGTGCGGCATTTCCTCACCGTCGCCTATAACCCGAGGACAGCAAGTGATTTTCCATTGATTGATAAATATCTATTAGAAGACATTGTAAATCCATAACGGATGAAAGGATTCTGCAAGTTTAATGTAATGTTCATTGAATATAGCCTTAGATTTATGAGCAACAAAAAGAGCCTTACTATTGTTCCAAATCAGAACATTGTGAGGCACATTTTTATATCAAGCAAAGCAGTTTCCAGACGTAATACGTCATAACGGTGCTGCAAAAATCATACCGCCATAGATAACAAACCTCGACCCTCAACGGAGTAATTCATTGATGGCCTATTACAGGCTCTATTCTCTGGATTTAGAAGAGTCCCACATCATCGACGTCCATCCCTTCATCGCTGATTCCGATTCGACCGCCATCCTCAAGGTACGGCTGGACGATCTGGGGATAGCGCGGGAGCTTTGGAACCTGGGCCGAAAGGTCATGGATTTCCCTCCACGACCTCGGCCGATCACCGATCGCGGCGAGCCAAACCAGCTCGAAAATCTCGTTGCTCCCAACCGCGGTTGGCGATGGAACCCGCTGGAAGGCCATTGTCAGGCCGTCGCCTAGTTGTCGGCTGGCAAAGCATAGGACCCCGCGTGGAATTTGGAGAAACCATGCACGCCACCATCCACTTCAGCGAGATCGCTGGTCAGCAAGGGCGGGAACGCCGGTCCCAGGCCAGATCCGCTGTCGCTTTGCCGATACGGATTGCGCTTGACTGGACCCGATACAGTGCAACCTTGCGCAATCTTTCGACCTGGGGGCAATGATTGAGACCACCGCGCCCCTGGCGGTCGGCAGCGAGATCGAATTTCACTGCGGTTCGATTTGCGCGCGCGCATCCGTAATGTGGCAAGGTAAATCCGTTTTCGGGATCAAGTTCGGCCGGCGGATAACCGGTCTGCAAGTGAGCGATCAGGTTCTGCGCTCGGCGGCGCTCGCCGGAAGGCGACAGGGCCGCGCCATCACCTGAAGAAGCATGTGCCGACTAGCGCGTGGTGACACGTGGCACGGTCGTCCACCCCGCTTATTGAGGATGCAGTAGCCGCTCCAGCATCGCGACGAGATCCGCTTCGCGATAGGGCTTTCCCAGCACGGGCCGGTCGCGGTAGCCCTCAGTGAGACTTTGGCCGCTATAGCCGGTGGAGAAGGCGAACGGTACGCCGCGCGCCGCGAGGGCGTCGGCCACCGGATAGCTTTTCTTGCCACGGAGATTCACGTCCACCATCGCCGCGTCGAACGCCTGCGACTTGATCAGCTCCAGGGCTTGGTCAACAGTGGCCGCAGCGCTGACGGACGTGCATCCGAGCTCGGCTAGCGCGTCCTCGATGTGCAGCAGCACCATCAATTCATCCTCGACGACGAGTAGGCGGCGACCGGCCAGCATCTATCTGTCGCCCGCTGCCGGGGCGGGAATGTCGATCGTGCAGACCACCCCCTCTGGGCGAAAATCGAGCAGCGTTGTCCCGCCTAGCTCGAGAGCGAGGCCGCGTTCGATTACCCGCGACCCGAACCCCTTTTGCGAAGGCGGTGTAACGGGCGGCCCATTTTCCTCGCTCCAGCTCAAGACCAGCCGATCGCCCTCCGGAGCGGGCTGGAACTGCCACCCAATGCGGACCGAACCTCTATCGTTGGAAAAGGCGCCGTATTTGACGGCATTGGTGGCAAGTTCATGGAAGGCGATCCCCAAGGCCAGGACCGCTGTTGGCGGCAAGCGAACGTTAGGGCCGGTGACGCTGAACCGCTCCGATCGGCCGTTGGCGACGCCGAACGGTTCCATAGCCTCTTTGACCACGTCTCGAAGGTCCGCGCTTTCCCAATTCTCGCGGGTCAGAAGGTCGTGCGAACGCGACAGGGCGAACAGCCGCGATTCGATCGATTCCCGGATTGCCTTGGGATCAGTCGCATTGCGAAGCGCCTGCGCGACAATCGCCTGGACGGTGGACAATGTGTTCTTCACCCGGTGGTTCAATTCATCGATGAGCATCCGCGACTGGGCCTGCTCCTCCTTGTGTTGGGTCAGATCGATGAACGACGCGAAATATTGGATTACCCCGCCAGTTGGGCCGCAAACCGGGCTGATGAAGAGCGCCGCCCAGAACTCGCTGCCATCCTTGCGGCAGTAACGGACTTCGGAGCTGTGGTCGTCGTTGACATTGAACGCGGCTTCGACGGCGGCCAGCGCCTTGGAATCGGCGCCCTGAGCCATCAGGAAGTTGAAGCTGTGGCCGAGAACCTCGTCGCGGCCGTATCCGGTTAGCTTGAGGAAGCTGTCATTGGCGAAAATGATCGGATTGCCCGGCACTTTTGCGTCCATGAACACCATCGGCATCCGCGTATCTTCGGCGGCGACGACGAATGGGCCACCTTCTCTCCGAAAGCTCTCGACTTCGCCTTCGGCGGCCCGTTGGAGATCGGACTTATCTGCCACGCCGAGCTTGATATAGGTTAATTCTACGTTTCACAATGGACGTTGAACGTCCATTTGGGATAGAAACCGCCTTGTCGCCGCACGAAAGCTTGTCGTCGCGCAAAAGATTGCAACAACGACCGCTGAGACTAGCGTGAATTTCGGCCGTGAAGATGGCGTTAAGGCACTTGGCCAAATCGCCCACCGGCCCAGGCTCATTGCCCGGCCACAATTTCTCATCTCTGCTATCATCCGTCGATACTTCCCGCCCGGCCAGTGGTGGTAGGAAGCTGAACAAGGTCAACGGTCCCGGTCCCGAGAGGCGTGCAGCCTGAGTGTTGAGTGGCTGACCGCAATTGGTCGAAAGCGGACGTAGGCGGTTCGCCTCGCTGACCTCAGCTTCGCGCTCCGATTGCAGCCAGTTCCTTGACGAACTTGGCGGCGACGACGGCGGTCATGCCGTTGATGTCGCGGCTCGGATTATATTCGACGATATCCGCGCCGACGATCGGGACGGCAATGCGGTGAAGCACGGACAATATCTCGCGGACCGAAAGCCCGCCCGGCTCATGATGCGAAACGCCAGGCGCGAAGGCCGGGTCGAGCGCGTCCATGTCGATGCTGATGTAGAGCGGTGCCTCAGGGATCGGCACCGCGTCGGGCGTGAAGCTGCGCATTTCGACCATCTCCACGCCGAACCGCTCCGCCTGTTCGCGGCAATGGGCGTTGAGGGTCCTGATCCCGACCTGGACAAGGCGCCCGGCAAGGCCACGCTCCATGATCCGTGCAAACGGCGACGCATGGCTCAGCGGGTCGCCTTCGAAGTCGTCGTAGAGATCGGGGTGGGCGTCGAAATGGAGGATGTTCACCGGCCCGTGCGCCTCGGCGAGGCCGGCGACGATCGGATAGGTGACCATATGATCGCCGCCGAGGAAGATCGGGGTTGCGCCTTTCGTCGCCTGCGAGGCCGCAGTGCGGATGCGGTCGAAGTCCGCCGGTGATTCATCGAGCTGCAAGTCGCCGAGGTCCTCGAGATGGATGTCGAGGCCGAGCTCTGCGCCCCGCTCGGTCGCCAGGTTGGCGTGATCGGAGGCCAGCGCCGCCCGGATCGCTTTGGGAGCCTGCGCCGGTCCGCGGAGAAATGAGGAATGCGAGTCTGTCGGCAGGCCGAGAAGGAGGATTTTCGGTGGCATGGGCCAGAGATTGGCGCGCTGCCCGCATGGAAGCAATTTTTACGAGGGCGCTTGATCATCAAAATCCTCGAACCTCGACAGATTGATCCAGTCACACTATGAACTGACCGACCTGGCTTGGGGCGTGTTGGGCGGCACCGAGTGGCGCACAAAATTGAAGCAGCAACTAGTCGAATGGAACGACTGCCAACTCGGGCGCCGCAGGCAACCGCTGGAGCAAGACTTCGATGTCGCGGCGCTGTGGAATGATTGCCGCGCACGAGCCGGCAACGGCATCCGCTTGTATCAACCCGTGAGAATCACAGGCTGGCGCCAGCGCCATCCATATATTTTCGACACTATGTACATCGAAGTCAGATATTGGCCGAATGCGGACTGTCGGCTCACGGCAGGAACCGACCCAAGGCGGACGTTCACCGTGGATGCGCGTCGTGATCTACTCGACGTGATCATGCGTGCCAATCTGCCGGATGCGCTTCAGAGATCCGTCCGCTTGCCGTTGCAAAAGATGGAGCCCACCGCCCTTGGTGATCCCCTTATTGCCGGGGAAGCGCCAGTCGACGTGGAACTTGGAGAAAGTCACCACATAGTCCCCGAACTGTTCGAACCCCGCATTCCAGACTCGGACATCGTCGAAGATGATGCCTGCCCCAGCCGCAGTGTAGGCGGTCAAATAGGGTCGTATCTCGGCCATTCCGCGCTTGGGCGTATCCGCAAAGGGCATGATGATCGCGTCGTCTGAAAGCAAAGCGAGTTTGGTTTCCAGATCGCGGGTGCGCACCGCTGTGGCATCGATCTGATCCAGCCGGCCGAGCGTCTCGGCCAGCTTCGCATCCGCCGGTGCGGGCAGCACGGGCGGCGCGGCTTCCGCCATGGGTACGAAGAACAGTTTGGTATCTGGAAAGTTCTCAAAATATCCCCAGACGTCCGCTTTCAGCCGTAGGCTTCCGTCCGGCTCGAGCGCCCAAAGGTTCGCATATTTTCCGCGGCGTTCTTCGACGTTCGGCCCAACCGTCCATCCGGCAGTGAAGGTTCCGAATTCCAGCACAGCATTGCCGAAGTCGAACAATTCGCTCGTCACCGGGTCGAACCGCGTCATCGTCAGCCGGTCGCGCATCGCCCGGTGGTAAGCGGCGATGTGCGCGGTCCTGTACAAGACCGGCTGATATTCAGGCATGCTCCTCGCGTCGGGACGATAGAGCTTCACCCGCGCATCGACATCGTTGCTGAGGATGGCGGCCCGAAGCATCTGTTGCGCGGTAGCTATTTTGGCTTTGGTTGCGGCTGACACTGCTGCGGATGGCGAAATCGTAACAGCCGAGCTCGCGGCGATTGGTGTCGTGGTCGCTGCCAAGAGAACCAGAATGCAACCGTGATTCATTTTGCTCCTCCCGTTTTTGGGCGGTGATTTGGCGATCCTAATTGCTGCTTTTGGGCCGAGCGCCTGAACGGAACCACCAACGTGTCCCGTTCCTCGGTGCCCGAGCGATTTAGGAAATAGACCACGTAAGTGTCGGGCCCAGTTCGGGAGTATGTGATGCCGTCAAAATAGAGGTTGGTGGAGTCGCGCGCGACGAGTGGTCTGTCGATGTAACTCTCCCGCGCCTCCCAGCCTTCCAATTTGGGCGTGAAGTGCTTGACTCTAACGGTGAGTGAGTTCCCCACCTCTGCGAAGACGGCGATCTCGTAAAAGATCACGTTAGTCGGGGCCACGGCGCGCACGAACACCGGCAGGTGGCCGAACATCGGGGTGAGACTGATCTTCTCTACCGGCCCGTCAGGCTTTTGGCCGACCCAATGCCCTTGAAGCCAGGCGACGTCTGCCAAGCTTGCTCGCGGCCCAGCTTGACCTTCGACCTTAAGCCGGATCATCGATCGGGGATTCACCGTCTGAGTAGCTGCCGCACTTTGAGCCAAAGCGGAGGAAGGATTGAATGCGACGACGGGTGCTGCGGTCGCGGCCAAAAGGATCAGAACGAGTTTGCGTCGCATGACTTAGCTCCATTTTAGTGGGATGCGAGACGTGTTGGCTACTCTGGAACAAATGCGAGATGCCTGGCGAAAAAGGGCAGCACATCGGTGTGGACGCGACCGTCAGGGCCCCAGTGCCGATCTCGGAAGCCTCCGCTATGCTCCTCCGCTTCATGCGGCACACCGAATTCGACGAGCCGGTTTGACAGGATCTGTGTCCCGGAGATGTGATCCGTAACGGGGTCCTGCCGGCCCCAGTCGAACTTGAAACCTCGCAGTAGCTTCAGATTGTCTGCATATCTGTGAAGCAAACCGGTCAGCCCAAAGCGCTCGTGAAAACGCGCCATGACCGGGCTGTCGACGACGGTGCGCCCATTCTCGCGGCGGGCCGGTGGGTCGAAGTATAATGGAGCGCGTTCGGCATTGGGGGAGAAGGCCTGGTAGATTGACGTGAAGATCCGGGAGAAGCCTTCCAGTTCATCCATCGACTTTGCGCGCAAGAGGTGATCGAAGTCGGGCCGGCTGTGCGTAGGCTGGATGCTTGGGCCGGTCCCGAAAGGCTGCATGGCATAAACCGAACCGAACGTGTTCGGGTGAAGCATGGCAAAGCGGATGGCGCCGTATCCGCCGGTTCCATCCCCGAGCAGCCCGCGAGACGCTCGCGTGGCGAGCGTCCGATAGTTGGCGTCGATGTGCGGCACCAGCTCGCGCACCATGAAGTCTTCCCAGTTTCCGGTGACGGGCGAGTTGACGTACCAGGAGCTTCCAACGGGTGTAGAGAAATCCGCCGCCACCACGATCACGTCGCCGATCAACTTTTCCCGCACAGCGCGATCGAACAGCGCCTTCGCATCATTGTTCGCGAACGGTGCCGTGTGGTCCTCGAAGAAGTAGCCGAGGTAGTAGATGACCGGGAAGCGTTTACTGTTGTCGGCGTAACCTGCCGGCAAATAGACGCTGATGCTGCGGACCGGCGATATGCCGATCTTGCTGCCGGCAAAGCTCGTCGAGCGGATTTGTGTGGTCACCAACCGGCTTTGTGCGTGGGCGGCCGCTGGAACCAAAGCCAGCACCAGCGCCAGCAACGGAATGACGAAACTGCGGAAGGTTTGGATGTGCATGTTCGACTCCGGAAAAGAACAGGAGCCTCCTCCGGCCTCGGCAGAATTGGCGCGATGCTCAATCGCCGAGCGGGACCGTCGGGTCGCCGAGGCGTCAGCGCTTCAGGTAGTCGTCGATTGCCTCGCGATATCTTCGGCTGAAGCGTAGCTCCGCGCCGCAGGCGAGTCGGATGGCGCCGTCGCCATGCGAGCCGCTGCGAACCTCCCTGACCCGGTCGAGGCGAACGATCAGCGATCGATGGACGCGCGCGAACTCGGCCTTGGGCAGGCGGGCCTGCAGCGAAGCGATGGACTCGTTGATCAGATGAGCGCCGCCCAAGGCATGAACCTCGGCATAGTCGCCCGCCGCCGCGATCCAGTCCACTTCCTCGAGCCTGATCAGCCGAGCCGTTCCATAGGAGCGCGCGACCAGCTTTTGGGAGCGCTCGAACTGTCCGAGCATTGCCCGCATCCGTTCGCTTTGGCCCTCGCTTTGGCTGATGGCGTTGCGGACCCGCTCCAGCACCCTGGCGAAGCGCAGATCATCAAACGGCTTCAACAGATAGTCGAGCGCCTGCACTTCGAAGGCGCGGACGGCGAAGGCGTCATAGGCCGTGACGAACACAGTCAGCGGCATTCGCTCGATACCGACCGCGTCAATGACGTCGAAGCCGCCGGCTTCCGGCATCTGGATATCAAGGAACACGAGGTCGGGACGCAATTGTTCGATAGCAGCGATGGCCGCCCCGCCATGTTCCGCCTCGCCGACGATCTCGAAATCCGCTTCGCCGGCGAGCGAGGCTACGACATGCCGCCGCGCCAAGGGCTCATCATCGACGATCAGGGTCCGGATCATCGCGGCACCGTGATCGTCACCTTGAAGCCAGCTCCGGGGGACGTTGTGATTTCCAGCGACTGCCGGTCCCCGTAAAGTTGCTGAAGGCGTGCGCGCGAATTTGCCAATCCGAAACCATCGGTGATTTCTGGTGCGCCCCTGCCGTCATCGGCGACCGTAATCCGGAGGTTGGAGCCTTCCACAGCGGCTTCAATTGTCAGCGTGCCTCCCTCGACTTGGGAGGAGAGCCCATGACGGACCGCATTCTCCGCCAGCGGCTGGAGCAACAGGGTCGGAACGGTCGCATTCAGCGCTTCGGTTGAGATGTTACGCCGGACACTTAGCCGGCTGCCCAGCCGCACCTGCTCGATCGCCAGATATACGTCGGTGAACTCCAGCTCCTCGGCAAGGCTGCTCTGCTGGCCGCGGTGCTGCTCGATGGACAGGCGAAGCAGGTCGCCGAGCCGGGCGATCAGGCGTTGCGCCATGACGGGATCCTCCGGGACCACGGCGGATATTGCGTTGAGCGTATTAAACAGAAAGTGCGGCTGCAACTGTGCCCGCAACGCAGCGGTCTCGGCTTCCGCGAGCCGGGTCTCCAGACGCGCCGAATCGACTTCCCGGTCGCGCAACGCGCGATAGGCGCGGGCTCCCAGAACGATTCCGACGATCACGAAGTATAACAGTACGTAGGCGTGCCCGTGACTGGCAAGGCGCAGGAACACGAGCTCGAAGCTGGTCGGCGAGCCCGGCTCGCGACCGTAGATCATGCCCGTCGCCGCGGCGAAGATGGCGGAATGCAGCAATGCCGTGGCGACAGCCCCCGCCAACTGCAGCGCCACGAAGCTCAACACGCTACCGCGGGCCGGCCCGAACCGCCTGGCCATCATCACCGGGATCGGCGTCACCACCGCCCAGCCGCCGTACCAGATGAGCGAATAACCGAAGGCGGAAAGCCACGGCTGCGGGCTGCCGTGGGCGATGCCCGACATATATCCCTGGAGCGAGGACAATAATGCGATCGCGAGCCACACGCCCGATATCGCGGCGAACCATTTTGCAGTCTTCACGGGCTCAAGAAGCTGGTTGACGGCGGCAAAGGTGCGAAAGTGTCAATCGTAGCAACGTTGAGTCCCTCCCGCCGGCCGACTTTCTCGATAGCAAAGGTATCACGGCACGCCCATGGGCTCTGAGTCCCGCCTACAGCTGTGGTAATCCCGCTTGCCGGCAAGGCGAAAGGTGAATGCGCTTTCCACCCCCACTCTGATCTCTTGAGGCTTCCGAACTCACCACGCCAAGAACATGCCCAATCATGGCCGTTAGCGGACCATCTGCATTCGCGCGCCAAGTCGGAACTCCAGCTGTTCGTTCGGGTTGCTCGTCAATGGGGAAGCCGACTTGACCGACCAACCTCGGCCATGAAGCCACCAAAAAGCGGCTATTGCTGTCGATGTGAGAGGAGGAGCAAATGCCAAAGTTTGTGGCTATCGGCTACGGCGACGATGCGGGTTACGAGCGAACTGCATCGGACGTGCGCGACGCTGCCCACGCTCACGACGATGAGCTTAGGCGCTGCGGGGCTTTGATGGGCATCGCAGGCTCGCCTGTCCAAGTTCGCAATCCGGACGCTGCAGGCGTGCAAACTGAGAATGCGGCATTCATGTCATCACCTCTCCCCATCGCCGGCTTTTCCGTGATCGAAGCCGCCGATCTGACCGAAGCTGTAAAGCTAGCTTCGCAAACTCCTTGCGCCGTCGCCCATGGCGTCGTCGAGGTCTGGCCTTTGAAGGGATCGTAGGGCTGCCTCGCCGGCTTTTGCGATCTTCAACTTGAACGCGACTGTCGCGAGACCACCCGTCACGGATGGCCATGCATCGCATCCATTGGTCGTCCCGAGCTGGCCGTTAGCCGACCGTCTCAATTCGGCGCCCTAAGGCAGAATCGGCCGTCGGCGCCGTGCGCTACACGTGCGAGACATAGCCCGCTCCCAGGAAAGGGAGCGGGCGTCTCGATACGGCTCGCCAATCAGTTGGGGCTCGAACCGGTGAATCGGGAGCCGTGGGGGGCGTCCGAATTCCAGTGCTCCGACTAACGGAGTAGCGCGCTCACCGCCTGCTGGACCAGCGAAGTGCGCGCGTCGACCTGGTACACATATCCATTGTTATAGTAGAAGCGGTCGTTCCGGTCGAAATCGTAGCGCGAGCGCAGATCATAGGGGATCTGGTTGTAGGACCACAGATTGCCAGAGTTGCGGTCATACCGCTGCCCGATGTTGAACTTCTTTTTCGCCTGTCCCGGCGGCATGCAGCCGTTGCCCTTCTTGGCGAGTCCCGGAGGGCAACTTCCCCTGGCACCAAACGCATAGAGCCGCCCTCCAGTTCGGGTCACGACTACATGCCTGCCGTGCGTCTTGGTGGCATGCGCCTTGCCGTGAGCCTTGGCAGCATGGGCCTTGGAATGGCCGCCTTGGCCTTTATCGGGTTTTGCGAAAGCGGAAGTTCCGAAGATGAGCGCCGCGGCGCCAGCAACGAGAATTGGCTTTTTCATGGTGACCTTTCTGAACTCGCCCATGTGAACGAAGTAGGCGCTGAGTGTAGAGCCACAATGAACGAGAAGTATAAATGTAAACTGACAACAACGATTTTAGTTGCAATTTCCGTCATCTTACGGCACAATTATCGTAGAAATGATCTTGACTGTAAGTACTACAGATCGTTTTTCGGTTGGATTAGGACAACTCTGTCGTCACCACCGTGCACATCACCGGGAGAAGAATCGTGACGGAAATAAACAAGGACGAAAAAGTCATTGTGGCGAAGAGCGATTTTGCGGCGAAGAGCGATTTCAATGTCGCCAACGTGATCGCCGCAATCGCATTGCTGCTGCTTGTACTCGGCGCACTCAAATATTTCGGCGTATCGCCCATCTGAGGCAGCACGGATGTGAGGAGGAAACGGTCGATTCAGCCAGGACCGTAAGCCTGGGGCTGATCGTCACCGAGCTGGTCATCAACGCGATCAAATTGGCCTTCCCCGCGGACAAGGCTAACACGCAAATCCTCGTCGCCTATGAGGTCGATGGACCTGACTCGAAGCGGACCGTTTCGGGAAAGGGGTGGGACGGATCCCGCGAGAAGCACTGCGGGCTCCGGCGGGCCTGGGAACGACCATCGTCAGCGCGCTCGCCAAGCAGTTCGATGCGCAAGTGGAACTGGATGGCGGCAAAAGGGGCCTGAAGATTTCCATCATGGCCGACGAATACGAGCAGAAGGCCAGACTATTTGATGCTGAGGATTCGTAGTGATGTGAAGGCGCTCTGGCGCGATCGCGCAGTACCAGTGAGTGGCGATAACTTTTGAGGTCTAGTGATCGCACGGGCGTTCCGGGGCCATTCACCTCGCCGGGCGCAATTGGAGCCATGACGACAATCGGAAAAGCGGGCATCCTGCTCCTCGCAGCTAGCGTCTTTGCCATGCCGGCACAGGCGCAGTTGCAGCCACTGGAGCCGGTCGCGCTGCCGCCGGCAGTCGAGCAGGGCGTCGACATGGTCTATATCGACCGCGAGATCGGCGTGGACATCCGATGGCGCAACACCAAACTCGATGAGCTGACGTTCGCCAGATACGCGGGGGCGCCGCTGGACCTGGTACAGGCGATCAATCCACTTTACACGGAGTTGCGGCGGGGCCTCATCCGCTACCAGGGGCAATGGGGCGGCCTACCGCAATTCCGCCTCCCAATCGGCCGCGCCTTGGCGCAGGGCAGTGAGGGGGAGCGCGTCATCCTCCTTCGGGAGCGGCTCGGACTTCCGATCGGCAATGCTTTCGACCATGCCCTTGCTCGCCGCGTCACCGCATATCAGGAGGTCCACGGCCTGAAACCGGACGGAATTGCCGGCGACGCGATGATCACATCGCTGAATCGCGGCGCTCTCCACTACGCTCAGTTGCTGATGATCAACATGGAACGTGCGCGCCGGCTTCCCGCTCCAGGCGAGTTGAAGCGCCATATCATCGTCGATGCCGGATCCGCTCGCATTCTGATGTACGAGCGGGACAGGCTGGTGGATCAGATGCGGGCGGTGGTCGGTTCCAGCAAGACGCAGACGCCGATGATGGCCGCCTTCATTCGCTATGCTGAGGTGAATCCCTACTGGAACGTGCCGCCCGACTTGACCGCCAATATGGTCGCGCCTGCCGTCCTGAGGGAGGGCATCGGGTATTTGAGCACTCGAAAATACGAACTGTTTGCTAACTTCAGCGCGAACGCGCCTCGGCTCGATCCCGCCAGCGTGGACTGGCATGCGGTCAAGGACGGCAAGCTGTTGCTGCGTGTCCGCCGCGCACCTGGGCCAGGCAATTCGATGGGCGACATCAAGTTCATGATGCCCAACGACCTCGGCATCTACCTCCACGACACGCATGACAAGTCCGTCTTCACGAAGGACGCACGGTGGATCAGCAACGGCTGCGTACGCGTCGAGGACGCGCAGCGGCTTGCGCGCTGGCTATTCGGGGCCATGCCGCAGGCGCTCGCTCCCAACGTCGAGGAGCGAGTGGCCTTGACCGAGCCGGTGGCAGTTTTCGCGACCTATCTGACGGTCACGGCAAAGGGGGAAGAAGTGCGCTTCCTTGCCGATCCTTACGGCCGGGACCGGGCGGTTCTCGAACGCTACTTCGGCGCGGAGCGTCTGCTCTGAAGAGGAAGCCCTCGCGGACGACCTTTCCGTCGCAGACGTTCAGGACCATTCATCGGCTCTGCAGGGTCGTACCAATGTCAAATTTCCACCCAAGCAGAGACTCCGCTTGCGGGTACCGCTGAACTCATGCGGAGCGACCTAGATGGGCGCAAAGCGGCCGTGGCCATAACTGGCCGATAGCGGCCGGTCCGTTTATGGCAAAGATCAACCCAAAGCGGACTTCAGGGCTGGCTCGCAGCCGAAAATCCAGACTTGCCGACCATTCAATGATGCTATTCTGTAACCTTGGCCTTCGCGCCAGCCTCATTTTCGTATGGGAAGTATAGCTCGTTGCAGTCGGGATCTTCGACAATCATCGTGTCGTACCCCCACCCGCCATCTCTGAGAGGTTCGCGGCGATCCGAAAATCTGGGTAAGGCTTCCGGCAAGGCCTGCACGCCAGCAAATCAGGATTTGCTTGTAGAATCAGTTCACTAGCCGTTGAAAGTGGTGCCAGGAGAGGACTCACACTCTCCAGCTAAGATTTTGATATTAAATTCAATACTTTGAGTGACTTTTTCGATGGCCCGTTTTATGGCCCGCCACCGCGATCAAAGGAATGGTTCGAGTGCTGTTAGCCCGGGCGGCATCGGTATCCGAGAGGGTATCAAATTGCCCCAGTTGGCTCAATATGGCCGGTCGCTTGACCGTCCGCCAAATGTCTGCTTCTGCCAAATGCAGACTTTTTCAACAGCATCCACCCATAGCGGACATTAGCTCAGCGACGCGAGCGAACGGCAACCCAAGCGAACGGTGGCGATGAGCGCACTCCGGCCTCTCCGCCCGGCAAATTTCGAACACGTCCGATGGCTGCGCGGGAGGTAGTCGAAGGTCGGCATCTACCCCGTTGATCCTTCAGGAAATTCCTTAAGCGCCAAGTTGGCGTTCCCACATTTTACCCCACAATGTGATGCGGAAGGCGGCGGACACAGGCGGTCGATGGCGCACTTTCGAGCCGAGGTTTTCCCTTTGGGAGGCAAGTTTTGTAGTGCCCAATCGTCAGGTTTGTTGCGCGCCCCTCACAACCCAAGGGTGGCGTCCGGTTGACCAGCGATCAGCGCGTTGATCCAGGCGAGGCAAAGTTCCTCGCTCTTATAGCTGCCCCATTTATCGCGCTCCTGCTGGGCGACAATGGAAAACGTTGAGTAGATGTAGCGGACGTCGTCGCGGCTCGCGCCGGGGTTGGTCGGATCGAACACGCCGTAAAGGATGAAATAGAGGGCATCGAGTTTGGCGCGCAGCGTCAGGCGGCGGGCTTCATCCCATCCGAACGGAGGAAGGATTTCGTCGTTGGCGTCAACATGGCCCATGTCTCGAGCGAAGGGAGCCATGTCATGCGCTGTGTAGGTAAGCTCCAGCACGGCTTCACGGACAATCTCGGCCGCGGTCTTGATCCCGAAGGCGCGGGCGTAGCCCTCCGGCGGGATGACGGGGAGTTGTTCGACGATGAACCAGTTGAGGTGCTGGCCCTGCACTTTCTGCCGGGCCAGAAAATCGTAAACGATTGAATTGAGGTTCGCCGCCAGAAGCGTCAGCCGGACCGGGTCCTTGGCCGAATTATCGGGATCGACTTCGATCAAGGGCAGCGTGTTGCCTGCCGCGCCGGTGGGGATGATGGCCGCGATCATTGTGCGCACATTGGTCGGAGCGGTCACGTCCTTGAAACCCAGCGCGTAACTCGCACTGGCGAACCCCTCCTGCGGCTGCACCCAAAATTGCGGATCGGCCAGCCATGCTGGGTCCGCAGATTGCTGGGGCGTCGCCGGCAGCGGCTGAGCGGGCCGGTTCAGGTTTTCGGGATTAACAACCACGCTTGCCGCGCGATGGTCGAACGCCTGCACCATCTTTCCTTCGTAAAGGGGCAACCATTGACCGGATGGTGATGCGAACCGATTGCCACCAATATTCCATGCTCCTTCCCGTTCCTCCAGCTCCACACGGGTTCGGAACAGGTGACTGTCGGAAGTCATATTGATCATTTGAACGTAGCGCACGGGCCAAGCGGAGGTTGGCTCGCCGCGTGAACGGTCGACCAGTACCGGCAGTCGCGCATAAATCGCGGTTGTCAGCGCCATGTCGCGTCGGCTGCGGAATGTTGGCGCGGTGCCAGTATTGGGATTGGTCAGCGCAAAATCTGCGGCGGCAATACCGAAAGCGCGGTCGAAGTCGCCAATTTCCTCCGTTGCCTGGAGGAAAAAGCTGCAATGCGTTTCGTCGAACTTACGCTCTGGGCTTGCCACGAGCACGCAAAATTTGAAGCGGGTATCCACGTCGGGAAAGAATGGCTGAATGCCGTAACGATTCCGACGATTCTCAAAGTCGTAGAGCGCCTTCAGATGTCCGCCCGTTGCAACCGCACTAAAAAAGCCGCTGGAGGATTGATCACCGGCTATTCCGCTCGGCATCAACATCCCGACCAGTCCAGCTGGCTTAACGAGTTGGAATGCGCGCTCAGCGAACAGCTTGTAGAGGTTGAGCTTACCAACGTTCAGCCGCGAATAGATCGTGTCCGACCGCGCAATCCGCGTGGCTGCTTGCAGGCGTTCTGATGCGCGCTGGAACTCAGTCCAAAGAGGCGCTCGGCCATCCTTGAGTGCCCGGATACTGGCCTTTCGTCTAGCCCCGCTTGGCTCCAGCGCAATCGAACGATCGCGCGCCTCAAACCAAGGCACTTCCTCGAACTCGAATCGGTCCCATGGCGGATTGCCCACCACCGCGTCGAACCCGCCTACGCGCCCCTTGCTCGACCAGTTGTCCCACACGCCAGGAAAGGCGATCTGCCAGTTGAGGAACCGCTCTTCGGCGATCAGGTCGCGGGCGCGCTGCCAAATTGCGGTGAACGCCTCCACGTCCTCTGGCCGTGCCTTGCCGGGTGTAGGCGGCTTGCGGCCCCGCGCAATAGGAATCGGATCGCCGAACTGGCCATCGAGCCACAGGCGCACCAGCGATTTGCTCCCACGGTCGAGGTTCAGCCAATCGAGCCCATGGATAAAACTGACGAAGCCATCGAGTTCGCCGGTCATCAGTTCCACGTCCTCGTACATCGCCGCCGAACGATGCGCCTCCGCGATTTCGATGTCGGTCAGCGCCTCAATCGTTTTCATCGCCTCGGCCGAGCGCTGTGCGTTGCGCAGCGCCTCGTTCCAGAGCAGCTCGCCGCCCTGCGAGCTTGCCCTGTCGATGGCATCTCGCACCCACAGTCCGAACAAGCTATCACCCGCCCGCAAATGATGGTCGATGAAGCTGAGCGGAGCGCCGACCGTGAAGGTGTGCAGCCACAATGCCACCTTGGCCAGCTCCACCGCCATCGGGTTCTTGTCTACGCCATAGACGCAGCGTTTCAGCACCATGCGGCGGACGATGTGGCGATCATCGAGCTGGGCCTCGTCAATCGTCCAGTTCGCATGGCGGGCGTTCTTCAAGATCGTGCGGCGGATGTCCTCGATCTTGGTCGCAAGCGAGGAGACATAACCAACGTCGCTCGCCAGCGCCGCCGCTTCGGCCATGGCGTCCAGCACGTGATCGGCCAGCGTATCGACCAGCGACACGAGGAAATGGCCGGACCCCATTGCGGGATCACAAATCCGTAGCTTGAGAATTGCTTCCGCCGGATCGGCGTCAGCCAGTTCGCGGCGCCTGTGATCCTCGGAATCCTGCGAGTTGAGCTTGCCGAGCGCGATACGAAACGCGTCGAGGCGCTCGGTAATCAGCGGCTCGAGCGCCTGGTCGAGGATCAGGCCGACCAGCTCGTCGGGCGTGTAGTAGCTACCGCTGTTCTTACGGGCAAACAGGTTGGGCCGCACCGCAAGCGCGCCGGTGTCGTCACGGACAATCTCGAACTCCAGCAACCGTTCGTAGATCGAGCCGAGTTGCTGCACCGAAAGGTCGCGGTAATTGATGTAGCGCCGCTCGCCCGACGAGCGTTCGTAGGACAGGGCATCCACCACGGGGCCCATGATGCTGTCAGGAATGCGGATGGAGTCGAGAAGCGGCGTTCCATCGCCCGCGAACAGGCCGCCATTGTAGGGCGGGATACCAACCGAGGCGTCGCCCTTGTCGATGATCCGCGCGAGATCGGCGACGTGCGCCCAGATCTTGCCAGCGGTGGCCGAAAACACGTCGCCATCGGAAACGCGCTCGCCGACTTCCTTGCGTTGGTGGCGCAGGGCGTAATCGTCGTAGCGCTTCTCTCCAACCGGCAGCAGGTCGCGATCCTCGGCGTAAAGAAGGAACAAGAGGCGGTAGAGCAGCACAAGCGATGCCTGCCTAACGTCCTGCAGGGACGCTCGTGGCGCGGCCGTCGAGATGGCGGCGGCGAGATCGGGGAAGACTTGTTCGAAGACCAGCTTCGAGAGGCTCGCGGCGACCCGCTCTTCGTAATAGGCGGCCACCGCCCTCGCGCGCTCATGGAAGGAGCGATTGTCCGTGCCCGTCTTGATGAAGGCATCGCGGCAGAACAGGGCTGCGAAGACCCGCAACCAGTGATCGCGGGTGGCTTGATCGACGAACAAGTCATCGTTGCCATCAAGCGCCAGCACGCGGGCCAGGTCGATTTCGAGAAACTCTTCCGAGACCGAGCGAGCGCCGGCCCAGTAGAGTCGCCATTTTGTCCCGTTGGTCAGAATGCCCCAGCGTAGCTGCCCGGCCGTCAGGTCATCGATGCGGCGCAAATAGCGCAGCATCTGGGTTGAAGGGGCGGTTGCTTCATCCCGCCCGGAGGCGCGGTCTAGTGGGCGCGCCCAGCGCTTGCTTTCGACAACAGCCAAGCCATGGGCATAGCGTTTCCATTGCTCGCCCAGCTCGTTGGCAGCGGCCTTGGCTTCTGCATTGGCGAACAACACGCCATCTGGCACATCATCACGCCCGGTGACGGTCAGGTTCTGCTGACGTATTGATTCAGTCCATCCGAGCGCACCGAGCACCGGCCAAATAAAATCGTCCTCGGTCTGGCTTTCGTTTGTGCTCGAGGCTTTCGGGAAGGCATCGGCAATCGAAATAAGCCGCGATCGCAGCGCCGACAGGTCAACTCCCAGATACTCGGGAGCCTGCTTGATAGCTTCACACAGGTAGTCGGTGTTCAGAAGTGTACCGGCGGTGAAAAGCGCAGAATCGGTCAAACAGTTGTCCCCTTCCCTCTTGTCTAGCCACGCGGCTGGCGCTCTGGAAGGTCCCGTGTGTGTAAGCCACCATCCCAGCTAGCCGATAATGGACTGTCAGCTTTCGGTTGCTTTTGATGCCATCCTTGTCGTTGCTCCCGGACGCAGCAGCGCTGATAAAAGAGCATGGCCAACCTGATCGATAATGCTCGCGCGTTTCTCGAAAGTCTGCAGCGCCACGACCTATCGCTCTTGTTGTCCCAATGTGACGCCGAAATTAAGCCGATGCTGAGCGCATTGGACTGGATCGGCGACATTACTGAAGAATGCGTAGTTATCTCGGCCCCGCCCCCAATCGCCGAAGCGCTGAATGCGTTAGCGCCGCAGGACCGAAAGAGAATTGCAGAGGCCGTCTCCAGCGGAGGGCCAACAACCAAATCGCACGAAGACATCAGGGTTGAAACAGGGTTTGTTGGACGGGCGCCGAGCGCCCCAGGCTCCCTACTCGCGGAGCTGCTAATCCAACGCGCGATGATGATCGACGTGGCGACTGGAGGAGCACGCATTCAAGACGTCGATGACTACTATCGGGCACGGGAGGTCCGCATCCGGAAAGCGCTTCCGCCCGACGTTGTTTATGACAACCCACATGAGGATCTCTGGGACTGGTACCGATACTGGAGCGCAAATCTGCCTCATTATAGGGATCGCCGGCTCTACATCAGGCAACTATTCGGAGGCGCGATCAAAATCATTTCGACGCGGTCCTCGTTGCCGTCGGACGAGCGTGAGCCGACAGGATGGGAACGTGTTGACCGAACGTTGACGAAGGTGCGCAATCAATTGACCACCGCATCCGCGGAAGAAGATTTCCAAGCCGTTGGGTTGCTTTGTCGGGAGGTTATCATCTCGCTCGCCCAAGCCGTGTATGACACGATGCTCCATGAACCAGCCGATGGGGTCAAACCGAGCGAAACCGACGCTAATCGAATGCTCGAGGCCTACATCGCGCACGTGCTTCCCGGAGCAAGCTACAAAGAGGTTCGGGCACACGCCCGAGCATCGCTCGCGTTAGCTCTAAACTTGCAACACCGTCGGACTGCAACCCGGCAACTGGCGTCATTATGCTTGGAAGCTACCGCGTCGACGACCGCAGTCATATCGATCATTGCGCGACAGGCAGCGTGAATCACTTCTTGTGGCCGATGGCAGAAATTGGCTACCGAGATCAGTCCATTCAAGGTGGCCGTTCGTTAACTTCCTTGCTCGTGCTAGGTCCCGAGGTGGTGTGTTTCACGGCGCACTGAATAAACCGCAACCGAGACCGTCTTATGCCAAAAACGATGCCAGTCGTTTTGGGGCGGCTAGGGCGATCCGCGACAGGACATCGGCCTGGTCCCCGGACCCATCGACTATGATGTCTGCGACCTGTGGTAGCGCCGTCACTGCTTCTCGCTCTACGGGATGATCCTCGAGCTTGAGCAACTCGGCTTCGACGGTTTCCGGCCGGCGTTTGGCCCGGTCTGCAAACGACGTTTCGAGAAGAATGAGGAAATAGTCGTGGCCGGAAGCAGCGGACCTCATCCGCAAAGCCTTGTCGACGGCGACATGCCGCACGCCGTCGATCACCAGTGCGTCGCCGGTCGATGGAAACGCCCATTTGAGGAACGAGTCTACGAAGGCTTCAGTGTCGGCTTCGACAAGCCTCTGGCCGAAATGCTGAAGGCTTTGTCGTTCGGTATCTTCTCCCGCTGCGGCAGCCAAATATCGAACATATTCACCGAAGCTCGAAGCGACGCTATTCAGTCGCGCAGCCAGCTCACGAGCCAATGTCGATTTGCCGCTCCCCGGAGCGCCAGCAATCGCGATCGTTAGCCCGCGAGTGCGAGGCACAAGGGTTCGCCAACGGAATAGGTAATCCAGCCTCTGCGATCACGCTTGTCGATCTGCAGGGTTTCAATCTTGGAAACTTCGTCGATCTCGATAAGCGTCGCAAATCGCTTCTGGGCTCTCGCCTCCCAAAATTCGTCATCTTCGGCATAGATCTTGGCCGCAAACCGCTGCCGGATATCGTCAAGCGTTTCTGGATCGAGCCTAAAATAATTGGCCTCACCCGCCACCGCGATTCCCACCACGGGGCCACCTGACTTTTTCAAGAGAATGAAGTCGCCCGCGCTAACCCGTTCAAAGGGCGCCGTTCGGTGAACGCCAAATCGGCTCTCGATCGTCTTCCGGCCGTCGAGAATGGCATCAAGGAACGGTTCGATGAACACTCCAAGGTGGACACCTACTCCGATCTGATCACGCAGGGCTTGGAGGATCCTCTCCCGGATGCCCGAGCCGGGCGGCACGTGCGAGGCAGCTCTCCTCAAGATCGCCAGTCCATCCCTGTTTCGAGCCACGCACCTTCTCCCACGAGCCGACGAGCATCGTTCAGTTCACGGCCGATCAGCTCGATGAGCTGATGAATCAGGCCGTCGCTCACCGCAACGCTTGTGGGAGCGGAGGGATCATTTTGTTGCTGGGAGAATCCGAAAGGCAACAGTTCGGAATCGCTTCCGACTGCTGCGATTTCACTCAAGGCAGCACGGGCAAGGTCGTAATCGATCGCGAAGGCGCGGTTGGTTGTCGTCCATAGAGTTGCCCGCGAACGTCCCGGTGCGCGTGCGCTCACCGAAGGAAAGATTTCGTGACTGTCGACCGACTGGAGTTGAGCTCCGCCGGCTCTCATTCCCGGTATGAGCCTCAGTCTGACCCCGCTGACGCTGAGCTCGGTGGCGACCGGCGCATCCCACCGCCGCGGACGGACCGCACCCGTCGCAACGAATTCCAGCGCTTCTCCGCGACGCCAGCTCGCGAGGCGCGCAATCCCCTGGCGTTCCAATGCGGCTAGCTCAAACAAAGGAGTCCGGTAGTAGGCGGGTCCCGAAGCGTCGGTCGGCTTCAGCCCAGCGCGGGTCGCTGCGGCAAGGTAGGACGAACGGTCCTCGGCGATCTCCGGCCGAGTGCCCGTTGGCGGCAGGATCAAGGTGACGATCGCGCCCTCGCGACAGCCGGCGGCACAGACCTCGATGAGCTCGGCCATGGGTCCGTAATACCAAGGTGGATCAACCAATGCCGCGGCGGCGGTTCGTCCGGGCCCCTGGTCGAGCATCAGCCGCTCATCTTTGATCGCGGACTTCACTGCTTGGGTGACACAATTGTCAGGACCAAGGAAGCGGATGCAACGATCGACGTCCATCAACCCCAGCTCGACCGCGACCGAAGGGACGCCGACGAGGAGAATTTCGTCCCCGGCCTTCGTCGAGCTGACCAGCGCAGTTGCGAGAATATGGGCCGTGGTCGTGTCGAACCTGAACTCGCTGTCGAGCGGGTGCGGAAGCGGAAGCAGCGCGCACTGATCGATGGTCGCACCGGCGCGGTCAGTATGAGCGTCCGACGCGAGCCGATCCGCGTCGCATCCGCCAATGCGGCGCAGCGCGGCTAGAGCTTCGTCCGGAAGTACGCCGGGCAAAGATGCGACGAAGGCCTCGAACGTCGGCGAAAGCCCGACCAGCTTCCTCGCGAGATCATCAACGAACTGCTCGAAACCCCGGTCGCCGTCGAGGGCTGCGGCATGAGTCATGTCTCGTCCTCGACAAGAGATTGCCAGACGCCGATCGCGGCTTCCTGCACGGCCAGCGGCGTGGAGATATCGCGGCGTGCATTTCTGGCCTGAACCGGGCCAAACGCCTCAATGCGCAGCGGCACGGTGCGACCGGGAAACTCGGATCCAATGGCGCGAAGCCGTTCGTGGAACTGGACCACCTTGTCCTCGACCCCATCGAGAACCGGCCCAGTAAGAGTTACATAAGCGTAGAGATCGATCCCAAGGTCGACATAGCGCGCGAAGCGCTCGAATTGCTTGTTGTATGAACCGGGCTCCGCGCCCGTATTGAATGAGAAGCTCTCCTCGTCAAAACCTTTGAAGCAGCAGACGCGGCCATATTTCGCAGCGGTCATTATGCCGACCTGGCCCTTGTCGAGCAGCTCGAAGACCAGATCCGTGCTGAGATTGTCATCCGACCAGAGATAGGTCTCTCCAGCAATCCCGGCTCTATCCAACGCCTCGATCGTCCAGACAATCCACTCGGGCGTAAGGTCAGGCGAGCCGCCCGATAAATCAAGGATTGAGGGCCTGTCGTCGATATCGGCGTAGCGCGCCACCAGTTCGTCGGCTGTAACCCATTCGCTCCGGCGCTCATCTCCTCCCAGAAGGTCGAACGGCACGAAGCAATACCAGCAGCGCCAGGCGCAGGCGGCGTTCTGGAAGACCTGCGCCTCCATCATGTTGGCGGGCGCCATGCCAAGTGCGCGCGCGGCAGGATCGATTGGAAGAAAGTTCTCCGGCCATCCGAGCGGCGTCTCGCGGCGGAAGTGCCGGATACGGCCAAGACCGCCGCAGTTGACCGGCGAGGTCAGATCCTTTTCCTGCGCGCTACCATCCAGGCGCGAAATCAGAATCTCCCGACTTTCGGGACGGATGATCCGGGACCGCATTCGCCGGGCCATCGCCGACGTGTCGATGAGGGCTCTACTTGCCATCGGTCTCATCGTCTTCGGCAGATGCCGCAATCGCGCGAATCTCGCCTTCGCGCCGGTCTAAATAGGCTTGGACGAGACTGGTGCAGAAGGCCAGATCTTCGGCACTCAGCGGCCCTTCTCGAGGAATGCCATACCAATACCAAGCGCAGCGCCGGCAACAGGTCGCCGTCGCATGCTGCGCATAGAAGAGCACATTTCCTTCGAACTTCGTCTGTCGACCGTCCCAGGCGGAAGGCTTTTTTCCGATAGCCGACGCCACACGTGACGGGGCGCGCTCCCGGATTCCGTCCATGCCGTAGCGACGGATGAGCCGCCTCGCGCGCTCGTCGAATGGCTTGTTGAGGAAGTGGTCGCGAATGAACTCACGACCTAGCTCGTGGAAGATCGCTTCGCGGTTCGAACCGTCGCGGGCTCTAGTGACCGTCATATCGACGCTTGTGTCGCCGCAGCTCTGACAGACACCTTCATCTGGCAGCGCCTTCCATTGTCCGCGCTTCGGGCGATAGGCATGCTTGTCGTTCTCGCAATCGCTTGCCGAACAGCTGATCTTGACCTTCTCGAGCTCGGGCAACTTATCCATCGTGCACCTCGTCGTTGAGGGCGAGCTGCAGCAGCTCAAATCCCGTTTCATCGAGCTTCGAGAAGTCGAAGCGACGGAAGAAGGCATCCCGTGCGATGGTCACCGGGTCGACGGAACGGTCCTGAAGATTCGCCGCGGCACCCCACCAAGATTCATCCTGAAGCGACAGGCGGAAGGCGACATAGTTTGCGAGCACGCCAACATCGACGTTCGTTGATGTCGCGACGCGCGCCACGGCAGACTTGAAGCGACGCAGGTCGCCGCCAGCCTCGGCATGGACGCGCTTGAATAGATCCTCCGCCTGCCCGCGCGTTGCGACAAGCGCGGCGTACCAGGTCGCTTGAAGCTCTTCGGGATCTTCCCGGCGATGCTCGGACGTTTCGGGCTCTTCGACGACCGAGTTGTTCGGAAGTTCTGGAAAACGGGCGGCGTGGAACATCTCGTGCAGCAGATCGATCAGCCACTTGGAAATCGACCGCTCGCCCTGCTTCAGGACGATGACGTTGGTGCCCTCGATCCGCCAATGGGCTCCATGGAATTGGCCGCTATCGCTCAAGGGCAGCACGACGATGCCGAGGTCCCATGCGATCTCGAGGGCGTTCGTGAAGTTGATCTCGCCGCGGCGCAGGATCATGTCGATCATCGGCTGGGCGGAATCGGGGATCGGCTCGGTCGGCAAACGCGGCATCGCCGCCGCACAGATTTGCGCAAGGCGGTGGGCGTAAACCGTATATGCCGCCACATTCCGTTCATTGCGCCGCCGAGGCATCTTGAAGCGCGCTGTCGCGCCGCCGGTGGCAGGAAGCTCGAGCGGGGCCTTCGAGAACAAGTCGCCAGCGTCCCAGTCAAACACGTAGCCGATGCGCTCGGCGACTGCACGCGCGCCGCCAGCCGGCGCAATGCGCCTTCGGACGAATGAGGAATCGACACCAGCAACTGCGGCTCGCTTCAAAACGGCTTCAGGCGAATCCGCGCCGGCAAGCTTTAGCTCTCGCGGCAGCTCAATGCCCACGGCATCGGCGACATCGGCGATTCGAGCAAAGCTAGCGCCCGAATAGTTCTGCATCTCATAGCGCTGGATCTGTTGCTCCTTGAGCGAAAGCCGGTCGGCCAGCTCGCGCTGGGTCATGCCGGACGCGATGCGGCAACTGATCAGGGCGCGCGGCAACTCGGCAAGGCTATCGATGCGAAATTCCCGCACCTTTCCGCTACGAAGCTTCAGATAGTCTTCGACGTCCGCGCGCAGTTCGTTGAGTTGGGATTCAACAGCTTCGCGCTGCGCCTTCACGATTGTTGGGTGGACCCCTGCCTCGGCCATGTCGCCGTCGAGGACTTCTTCGAACCGCTCGATGTCGCGGCGGGCGATCTGCAGCTGGCGTTCGTTGGTAATCATTGGAGGACCTGCAATTTGATTTCGATGATACCTTTCGGATTGCCGTCTCGGTCTTTTTGGAAGAACTGGCGGAAGATCGGTCCGCCCGGTCCCGCTGCGGGGGCCGTCCAGGGGAACATGTCGCCGAGATATTTGGCGCGCATCGCCCGCCTCCCGTCATCATATTTGATGAGAATCGGATCGAGGAGCTCCGGGATGACGCCTACCGGGTCGAACGCCGCATCCCAGTCACCCGGCACCTCCTTGGCCGTAACATAACTGCCATCGAGGAGAACCGCCCGGCATCCCGCGCCGGCCAGATTGTCGAGCGCTCGGTGAAAGCCATCGAACAGGAGGCGGCGGCGCGCATTCCAGGCAAACTGACGGGCCACCTCGGCGAGTGTCATCACATGCACCCCTTCGGCGAGATAGCCCGTTCGCGACTCGAACCCGATCATCGACACAACTTAGATGTTGTGTTGAAATAAATCAACTCGTGCGAGAAAGGATGACCAGCGCGCCTCCGCAGATTACTAGACGGACCAAAGCGCAGGAGACTCACGTGGGTGTCGTCATTGTTCTGTCGGGAGCGATTGGAAGCAGGCGGTCGGAGCTGGCCGAGAAGCTGGAGCAGCGACTCCATTGGCCCCGGGTGAAATTTTCGAACTACATCAAGCAGCGGATTCAGGCGGACGGTGACGATCCCGATGATCGTCTCATGCAGCAGCAATACGGCCAGCGTTTAGTGCAGAATCACCTCAAAGCGTTTGTCGAGGGCGTGCTGGCGATGGCGCCGAATTGGCAGCTCGAAGGTGGCAATCTCATCGTCGACGGCTTGAGGCATGTCGAAGTGTTGCTCGTCCTGCGGGAGCTGCTCGCTGACGAATCGGAAATTCTATATGTCCACGTCAAACCCGATCCGCTGAGGCGAGAGTCGGGCGCCCGTGAACGAGGCCTCAACGAACAAGATATGTACCGCTACGATCGGGCGTTGAGTGAAGCGCAGATGAATCGGATCCTCCCAGCCTACGCCGATCTCGAAGTCGATGCTTCGCTCGGGATAGGTCTCGCCGTTCAGGACATCGAAAAACAGCTCAAGGAGCTTGGCGTCGAGATTGCGGCCTGAGCCCTCATGCCCACCGAAGCGTACGGCATCTTCCAGGGTGGTGGGGCCAAGGGCTATGCGCACGTTGGCGCGCTGAAGGCAGCCGAGGAACGCGGCATCGAGTTTGTCCGAATCGCGGGAACCTCGGCCGGTGCGATCGTCGCCTCGCTGGCCACAGCCGGTTATACTGCCGACGAACTGCTCGATCCCACGCGGATGCAAGGCGAGCGCGGCGTTCTGGACATCGACCCCGCCGAGATTCTCGAGCCGAGTGAGTTCAAGAAGTTTGAACGGCTGGCGAGCCGATATCAAGGGTGGATCGGTGAGCCGTCGCCGCGACGCGGGGTTATTGGCGCGTGGCATAACTTCAAACGCCGCAACACGTTCTTGCTCGCGGCGCGCGCATTTCGAGCGCTCTATGCAGAGCGATCCCCCGTAGAGGATCTCACGAAAGGGTTCGGTCTGATCGGCACCGACCCGTTGATTGCTTGGCTGGACCAACTGTTGTCGACGAAGCTCGGCAAAAGCGGCCAAGTCACGTTCGGCGATCTCGGCATGCGCCTTCGAATGGTGGCGGCTGATCTTAGTACAGGGCTGATTCACAAGTTCGGCTTCGCCGGGGATGAAGAGCTAGCGGTAGCGCCTGCCGCAGTTGCGTCCGCCTGTTTTCCGTTCTTCTTCCGGCCGGTTCGGCAAGAGGATCGGATGTTTGTCGATGGCGGTCTCGTCTCCAACTTGCCGGTATGGCTGTTTGATGACGAACGCGATGACGAGATGTCGCACCTGCCGACGTTCGGGTTCCGGCTCGTCAACGACACGCTTATTGCGAAGCAAGCCGGCGCGCCGACGCGCTTCCTGCCGTTTGTGGGGAGGGTAGTGCAGACCTTGTCATCGGGATCGCGAAATCTCGAAGAACGGCGCGTCGACTATTATCATGGGATCGACCTGAAGGCGCGAATTGGGACGCTGTCCTTCGCCGAAGTTCGCGCAGCTGCGCCCGAGTTGGTGAATGAGGGCCGCCGGTGCGTCATCGAATATTTCGAACGGGAGGTCGGCCCCCAGGACCCCGAGCGGATGCGGCGGGTACTATCCCTTGCGGTCGATGAACTGGATTATCATTTTGACTGGCGGGCGGGCAGCACGCGCGCGCATATCCTCATCCCCGACGCGGATGGCCGCCATGCGAAGACTGTTTATAGCTTGAACATGGACGGGGATGCCGACGATCGCCTGAGGGTTCGCACAGATGTAAACGGCGTCGGCGCCGTTTTTCGCCTGCGTCAGCCAATTTACTTGAACCCTTTGCCTCGCTCTTCGTCCGGCTTCAGCGCGCTCAAGTATGAGGTGGCTATGCGGCCGTCGCGGGTCGCCGGCATGTACGCTGTTCCAATATTCGACGACGTTGAAGAATGGTCCAAAGATGATCCGGCATCGCGATCCCCGCCATTCGCCGCATTAGTGATCGATCGAGACGAAGACTTCGGAGATGCCGTCATTGACGAGAGCGAACAGGACACACTTGCCAACATCGCCGCTATCATCGGCGAGGAAATGCGCGATCGCCATATCGAGCGCGCCACCGGCAATATTTCACCGCACGCGGAAGCAACGGGTTGGGACCAGGCCGAGAGCACAAAAACCATGAAACTGGCCGCGCGGAAGATCAGAAACGTCCAAGACGGCGAACTAGGGAGACGCCTCAGTCAGGCGCTTCTGCGAATGAATACAGCGTCGACACCGGCGGCGTACTGACGTTTTGAGGCATCACGAGCGCATTAGCAGTCCTCCGCGCTTCACCAAAGGCCTCCGCGTCTCGCTCCTGGCGCAGGAACACTATCTGTAAATGACTACTAGGGGCACTTTCCAAAGCCGATCCTGAACGAACGACCGATTTCGGGCGTGCCGATCTCGCTGACGCCGACCCGGATGGGCGTTAGTCAGCCATTCCGCCGCTCGTCGAGAAATCGCTGCAGGTCAGCCGTTGGAATGAGGGTGATAGCTCCGACCTTCACAATCTCGATTTCGCCTGTCGCGATGAGCTCGTACAGTTTCGATCGGCCAATCCCGGTCAGCCTGCACGCTTCTCGTATCCGCACGGTGATTGGAAGGGACGGTCCCTGCCCAACATCCCGACCCTGCTCAGCCATTCTCGTAGCTTCCGAGCTTGGCCATCTCGATGCGGATCGGCGACCGGTCAGGTTGAGCGAGCCGGCGCCCGACTGCTTCGACGAATGCACGATATCGTTGAAGGCCAAGCTGTCCAGTTTCGTCCTCGAACGGCGGCTGGTGCGCGACTAGCGTCAGCTGGTGCTGAACAAATGTGCCGAGTGTCTCGGCTAGGAAGTCGAGCCTCTGCTCCAGCCGCTCATGGCCTTGGCTGAACCGGTCGAGCCTGACGCCGAACCGTTCGTCCAGCTCGTTGCCCGCCCGCCGCTCCAGCCATGCCCGAAACGCGTCGGTGAGGATGGCCGTCTTTGATGATCCCGGCTGAGCGGCCAAATCGTCGAGCCTCTCCGACAGGTCGTCGGGAAGATAGAATTGGTGCCGGGTCTTGAACGTCTTCATCGCCACCGAGACTGCTACCGGCGCCGATGGTGTAACAGGCCTCCTCCGACGCACCTGAGTGCGGGTTGGTGCATCCCGGCTTAGCCGATCTCCGGCCCCGAGCGCTGGCGCCCAAACGTCCAGGAGACGTCGCCCCCACGTACGACCCCCGACACCTCGCGTCCGATCTGACGCTCCAGCACCGGGCGCCACGGGACCAGGGTAAATTCCTTCGATTTCCGGATGAGCGCCATGCGGGCGGTCCCGACCTGGACCGAGCGGCGATACGTCCCCTCGACCCGCTCACCCGACGAAGCCTCGACAAAGCTCAGGCCGAGCTCGCGCACAAGCTGTCCAGCGACCCGCTGCAGCTCACGCCGGCGGAGCATGTCGATCACGTCCGGTCGGCCGGCGAGTCCCTGCTCGACCAGCCACTGCTGCCGCTGCCGGACCGCCCCGGCCACTTTGGCGCCGAACCCGCGGCCCAGATAGCGCTGGTCGAACGTGTCCTCGTCCAGCCAGGTGATTCCATCATGCCGCGGCATCTGCTCCAGCGGCATGGTCGCGAGAGGTTCAACCCGGACCGGCTCCGACGCGGCGCGCTCGCGCTCATAGGCGAGCGCCCGCTCGAGGTGATCGGGAGCGATCCTCCAGGTGCCGTCGGGGTCGCGGTCAACGCCGCCGGTGGTCCGTCGGATCGCTTCGAGCCTGCGGATGTGCGCCTGGGCGAACCGGTCCGTCGCGGCGGGATCATGTCCAAGATGGATGTCCTCGCTGTAGCGGCCGCCGTTCGCTGCCGCGATCTCGGCCACCGTTCGATCGACATCCCGCACCGCGACCGGCGTGGACGTGACCCGGACCACGGCTCCTTCCTTGATCAAGTCGTCGGCCGGACCGGCCAAGCCGAGTTCGACATAATGCGTCTGCCCATCGATCCCATCGACGATCAGGAACTGGCGGTCGCTCTGCTCGTCCGAGAGGCCGCGGGAAAGGACCCGTCCGACGATCGGCTGCGCCTGTCCATCGGCAGGATCGTAGATCGCATAGTCAACTGGCGAGACGGCAAGCGAACGCGCCCGCACCTCCCGATCAAGCGTGGCGATGATGTCGCCGCGCCGGCCCATCGCCCGGAGGGTCGGCTCCAGGTCATCCGACAATCGCCAGCGGCCTCTCCGCTGCTCCTCGGCAAGTCCCATGCGAGCCAGCGTCGCGAGCCGACCAGCGCGAAGGCTCTGCTCGATGCCGTCGCGATGGTGTGGTGAGACATGGCCCTGCTCGTCGACGGCTCGCAACAGGCGGCGGTCGATGCCGGTAAACCGCTCCTGCCCGATCTCCCGCAGGTTGGACCGCATGATCTCGCGGTCGGTGCGCGGGCCCAGGTCGAGGTTCACCAGCTCGGCAGCGCGCTGGCGGAGCCCGTGAGTGATGTACTCGCGGGCGATGATCAGGTCCTTGCCCCGGTCGTCCTTGCCCCGGACCAGGATATGGCTGTGCGGATGGCCCGTGTTGAAGTGGTCGACCGCGACCCAGTCGAGATTCGTCCCGAGGTCCCTTTCCGCCTGCTCCATCAGGCGCCGGGTCAGCGGCTTCAGATCCTGATATTCCGCGCCGTCCTCGGCCGCGACAATGAACCGGAACTGGTGGCGATCGCCGGCTCCGCGTTCGAGGAACGCCTTCGCGTCCGCCGCGTCCGGATCGGCCGAGTAAAGCGACCCGCGTTCGCCTCCTCGCGTCGTGCCATCCCGCTGCAGGTACCGCAGGTGCGCGACCGCAGACTTGGCGCCCTTGCCGGCCAGCCGCACGATCCGAGCCTTTACCACCACCCGTCTGCTGCGAGAGCCTGCGAAACGATCAGATGATCCGAGGAGACGGCCGACTCCGGCGCCACGGCCGATGCGGCTGCCATCGAACCGCCGCGCTCGCCCGCCGGCGCGCTTCAGGCCGCCTGCCAGGTTGACTGCCCTACGGACGCCGTGACGGAACGGCCGCTCCTTGGCGATCCGTCCCAGCCATAGCTTGAAGTCGTCGTCGGCCATCGCACCACCTCGCCCGCAAAAGCATTGATGAGGTGCATTGTCGGCGCGCCTTCAAGGGCCTCCAATCATGGCTCCTAATAGGCCCCGGAAATCCTCAGCTCTTGAGCTCCAGGCCTCTCCGACGGAGGCAATTACTCGGCCGGCGGATGGGTGTGCCTCCATCAAAAACGACGTGCAGACACCAATCGCTGCCTCTGGTGGAGGCAGCGCTTTGATCTTGCCCTCCACGAGCCTTTCTGTCTCTCCCAGGCCACACACGCAGAAATCCCGTATCCGCCACAATTCCGCTCCGCATCCCGGGCCAGTACCTCGGCCATATGAAATTGCGTTGTTTGTTTGGTCGCCATCTTCCGATGCTCACCTCGATCATGAGGCGGAGCCAGGGCTATACTGCCCTTTGCGATGCCTGCTCCTTGCCCATCGAGCGAGCGGAAGATGGCCGCTGGACGGCCGCCGAACCGCTCGTATCGAGGCGAGACCAAGCCGCATGAGCCGCTCCTAGCTCAACCGGATAGAGCGTCGGGCTTCGAACCCCAAGGCTGGGGGTTCGAGACCCTCGGAGCGGGCCATTCCGAGGGGTAAAATGATAGCCCCGGCGCTCTTTAGAGCTCCGGGGCGTGGGTGTCAGCGCGACCAGATCAGCCGCTGGTCGCCGCCGTCGGCGTCGACCAGCGAAGCGTAGATCGGCGCCGCAAAGCTCGGGTCGTCGAGCTTGACGGAGAGATATTCCCGATCCTCGCGCGAGGTCTTCTTCCAGCCCGCGCCGAACTCGACGGTACCGGCGAAGACCCGGTAGTCGGGTGCCTTCTCATTGTCCTTGTCGGACGGCCGGATGGTCGCTTTGACGTTCAAGGTGAGGGTCTTGATGGTGCCGTTGAAGCTGCCATTCTCGCCCTTGGTGAAGGTTCCGATCTGAGCCATCTTCATCACTCCTTCTGATGCTCAAGCCCGCCCGATTGCGGCCTCGATGGCTCCTGTTCGGCAAGGCGGCGGACTGCCCGCACCCAAAGGGCCGGAGCGAAGCGGAGGACGGTGGAGGGACGGCTTTCTTGGTGCGCGAGGAGCCGCGAAGCGGCGGGGAAGAAAGCCGTTCCGGAGCCGTTGCGGGCATGAAGGCCGGGGTGCGAAGCGCCCGCACCGCCTTGCCAGGAAGCCATCAAAGAGAGGCTGCAATCGGGCGGATTCGTGCGACCAAACGGTGGCGGATCGGCGCTCGGATCGGTCCAAAAAACAACGGCGAAACCGCTCAATCGGTGCTGCTAGGCAGCCTTCTCCAACTCTTCTAGCCGCTCTCGGCAGACCTGCTCGACGAGATCGCGCAGCCTACGAACGGACTGCATCAGCGCTTCGAGATCGTCGCTGCCGATCTCATAATTCGCCGAGTAGCGAGCTTCGACATAGGCTCGCTTCAATAGCTCAAAGCGCCTTCGGTCGAGCTTGGTGGAACGTGGCCAGGCATCAATCAGCCGCGGCTCGTTGTCCTCGGCGAGCGAGCGGAGAAACTTGATGTTGTGCGAGCGCGGGAAGTAGAGCGTCCGCACGAGCAGGAAGCAGATATAGAGCCGCTCGGTGGCCTGATGCAGTTCGAACGCGGCTTTGCTTAGCCATCCGCGTTCGGCCGCATCCATTCCGTGGGCCACGAACTGATCCGCACTAGGTAGCCAATGTTCGAAATACTCCTTTGCCATGCGGTGGGCATCTGCCGGAGTTAGCGGCTGCGGCGCCGCCAATGCATGGCCAGGAAGCTCATAGAGCGCGATCCCATCGCGGGCGATGTCGACCCAGAAATATTCCCCGCGCTTCAGTGCCTGGTTCACCTCATCGATCGAATGGACGATGATGTTGACGGGCCGCCCCACCGCCGGATCCCGCAAGATCCGGTCCTCGGCGACATACCAATAGTCGGCGATCTCGGTTAGATCGCGGTGGCTGACGACGATCAGCAGATCGAAGTCGGACTGGTAGCCATTCTCCGGTTCGTCGACCCAATCGTCGCGCGCATAGCTGCCGAACAGGATGATCTTGTAGATCTTGCCGTTCTTCCGCCAGGGCTGGGTCGCACGGCCCGTCGCCGTCTCGAACTCTTTCATCAGGATCGCCACGACGCGCGCGAGCTCGTCCTGCTGAACCTGCGGCAGATGGTCTAGATCGGTGCGCATCAGCACATTCCTAACTGGCATTTCGGGCAAAGCACAGCCTCGCCGGGCGC
>JALYNQ010000066.1 GCA_030773115.1 Pseudomonadota bacterium | reverse complement strand
TGGGCACCGGCATCGCGCATCTTCAAACGCAGGTCGGTCGACTGGGCGACCGACAGGCCGAGATTGCGGGTGATCACCACCACGCTGGTCTCGTTGAAGACGTTCTTCAGCTCGGCAACCAGATCGGCTTTTTGCGAACGATCCATGCCATACTCCTAGTCATTCCCCGTGCCGGACCATCCGACGCAGGGTTGGAGCCGCGGAAACTTCCACGGGCTCCGAGATGTCCGGGGGATGGATCGAGAGGCGCTGGTCAACACCTGCGCACGACCGGGACGCATGGCGACCCGTTCTTGAATTCCTTATCCCCGTCTAGGCCGCGAATTAAGGGGCGAGCCCCAGCGACTGTCTCGGACGAGCGTCACGACCCGAAGGCCGCGACCGGCCGCCCTCTACCGACAAGCCAGGGAAAGTCAAGTTGCTAGCGGACGATGATCGTCCCGCCCATGCCCAGCATTTTGTGGAAAGTGTGAGTGCATTTGAGCTTGTATCGCCCGGGAGTCGCGGGAGCGGTCAGTCGGACCTGGTGGGTCATGCCTGGATGGACTTCGACCTCGCCCTCCCGGACCATCCGGCGATCCTCGGGTGCGATCCTGGCGGCAGCGAAGAAGGCGGGGGCGGTGAAGTCATGGCCGTCTTTTGAAACATTGTGAAGCCGCAGCACATAGGATTTGCCATGGTCGAGGACGATCGTCCTCGGCGCGAACTTGAAGCTGGACAATTGGACGTTGACGACGGCCGGAGCCTGCGCCGTTGCCGACGGGGCGAGAAGCGCCAGCGGAAGAGCAAATAGCAAGCTATTGCGCATGAGCCTTACTCCTTCGGCTCAGTAACGCCCGGGTGCCACATGCCGTTGCTTGACAAAGGAGCGGCATGGGTGCCCCTTGGCAGTGCAGTTGCCGGGGAGTGCCGATGTCTAGGTGGTTCTGGCTGTTGATTGCCCTCACCGTCACCATGACCTCCATCGTCGCACGCGCGGAACCCGCGCCGCAGCGGATTGTCGCCATCGGCGACCTCCATGGCGATCATGATGCGTGGCGGGCAATCGCCAGGTCGGCCGGCCTGATCGATGCGAAAGGCAAATGGTCGGGCGGCAATGCCACGCTGGTCCAGATGGGCGACGTCGTCGACCGCGGACCGGACAGCCTCAAGATTATCCGCGACCTGATGAGCCTGCAGCGCGAGGCACCGAAGGGCGGCGGCAGGGTCATCGTCCTCATCGGCAACCACGAAGCGATGATGATGACCGGGGACCTGCGCTATGTGCACCCCGGCGAATACGCCGCCTTCGCCACGCGCGAGAGCAAGGCGCGGCGCGACCGGGTCTACGAAGCGAACAGGGCGGCGATCGAGGCCGCCTATCGCGCTCAGACCCCGAACATGCCGGTGGAAGCGATTAAGGCCGCCTGGCTGAAGGAATGGCCGCTGGGCAAGGTGGAATATCAGCTGGCGTGGCGGCCCGACGGCGAATTGGGGAAGTGGGCTCTTGCCAACCCGGCGGTGGTCAAGCTGGGAAACACGCTATTCGTCCATGGCGGGATCAGCTCCGCCTTTGCGCATTTGCCGGTCGACGAGATCAACCGTCAGGCGGCCGCGGCGCTCAGGGCTCAGGACGCAAGCCTGACCGCGATCATCAATCACCCCCAGGGCCCGCTCTGGTATCGAGGGCTGATCACCCGGGGCGATGGCGACGAGGCGACCTTGGCACCGGTCCCGCCGGGCACCACGATACCACTCACCATCGACCAGGAAATCGACCTGGCGCTCAAAAACTACGCGGTGAAGCGGATCGTGGTGGCGCACACGCCATCGCGCAGCGGCATCATTGCCGGGGCAGCGGGCAAATTGTGGCGCATCGATAGCGCGATCAGCCGCGCCTACGGCGGCACGCCTGCCTATCTTGAGATTAGGGGCGACCAGGTCACGGCCCACAATGTGCCGCGGCCCGCGGGCAAGCAGTGGGGGGCGCAATGAAGATATTGTTCGCACTAGCGGTGGTGGCCGCCTCCTCGGCCGCCGTTGCCCAGGTAGCGCCGAAGCCGTTGTTCAACAGCGACGCGCCGATCCGGTTCACCATCCAGGGACCGGTCAACTCGATCGCGCGAAAGGCGGCCAAGTCGGTCGAACCGGAAGCGGCAACGCTCAGCCTGACCACTCCCGCGGAGACTCATCCGATCCGCCTTTCCGCGCGCGGCTTGTCGCGCCGCACCGGCGGGATCTGCGACTTTCCGCCGCTGCGGGTCGAGTTCACCCAGCCGCCGGCCGCGGCGTCCCTGTTCGCCGGGCAGCGGCGCCTGAAGCTCGTGACGCACTGCAAATCGTCGGCCGGGCACCAGCAGCACGTGCTGATGGAATATTCGGCCTATCTGCTACTCAACCAGTTGACCCCGCTCAGCCATCGGGTGCGGCTGGCGACGGTCGATTATGCGGATGCCAAAGGCAAGCCGATCATCTCGCGCTATGGCTTCTTTATCGAGGATCTCGATGACGTCGCTCGCCGCAACGGCCTTAACGAGGCGCAAGTCCCCGACCGCATCAACGCTTCGCAGCTGGACCCATCCTATGCCGCGCGCACGGCCCTGTTCATGTACATGATCGGCAACCTCGACTGGTCGATGCGCGCCGGACCGCAGGGCGAGGGATGCTGCCATAATAGTCGCCTGCTGAGCGGTGGACCTGCCCTGGTCCCCGTGGCTTATGACTTCGACTATTCGGGGCTGGTCGACGCGCCTTACGCCATCCCGCCCGCGCAGATCCGCGTGCGGAGCGTGCGCCAGCGTCACTATATGGGCTATTGCCGCCACAACACCCAGGTTCTGGCGGCCGCGGCCGAGATGCGCGCCAAGCGCCCGGCCCTGGAAGCCGTCTATTCCCAGGTGCCGGGCCTGGAGGACCGGACCCGGCGCAAGGCGCTGGCCTATCTGGCCGGCTTCTTCGAAGATATTGCGACCGACCAGGCCGTTGGGTCCAACATCCTCAAGAATTGCGTCGGAGGTTAGGGCGGCGGCAGCGTCCCGGCCGTAGGCGCGGCAGCCGGCTCGGCGGCCGTCGGCGCGGCGGACGTTACCATGGGCGGACATTCGACCGGATCGAGGTCGGCCATGTAGCGCTTCATGCCCTCGCGCTCGCCATATTCGGTCGCCCAAAGCACCAGGAAGGCATAGTTGAAGCCGAGGCCCATGACGATCGCCAGCTCGACTGCGCCAATGCCGGCGGCAAGGCCGGTGCCGACCGAGATCAGGATGAACAGCGCGTCCCCCGAGCTCTTCAGGCTGTTCTTGAACCGGACCGCGCCGGCAATGCCCGCCAGTGCGAAGGCCAGCGCCAAACTGTTCTGGACGATAATGACGATTCCGGTGACGACCACGGGCAGGATCAGGATGGTGCTGATCAGCGACTGGTCATATTCCTCGCCCGTGCGGATCCCCATATAGACCCAGCTGACCGGCAGGGCCGTCAAAAAGGCTCCGACGATTGCTGCGGCAAGCCAGAACAGGCTTTCGCCAAAGGATCCGACCTGCTGCGCTGTCGCCGCCCGCGCCGAACCTTCCAGCGGGTTGCTGTCCGGCTGGCTGATCAGCGCCTCGACGCCACCGATCGGCAGATATTCCCGCAACGCCGGAAAGACGCTGAGCGCGGCGAAAATGATCAAGCCGATCACCGCGTAATAAGCGGTCAGCTTCACGAACAGTTGGAACGCCTTCATCCCGACCCCCTTGTCGATCCCTGCTCAGCTTAGGCTAGTCGTCCCGATCCTTCCAGCGGTACGGCTTGAGCGGCTCCATTACCCCATAGCGCTCCTTGATCGGATCATGTTTGAGCGGCGGCCAGGAGATGTCCTCGACCGGGAGCTTGGTATCCGGCAGCCGGTCGAGCAGGTCGCGCAGCAAGGTCAGGCGGCCGAGCCGTTGATCGTTGTAATCGACCAGCGTCCACGGCGCATGTGGGCTATCCGTCGCATCCAGCATCCGCTCGCGCGCCTCGGTGTAGGCGTCGTAGAGCCGGCGCGCCTGGCGATCGACTGGCGACAGTTTCCACCGGCGCAGCGGATTATTTAGCCGGTCGGCGAAGCGCTCCTCCTGCTTCTCCTGGTCGCAGCACAGCCAATATTTGAACAGGAAGATGCCGTCATCGACCAGCTGACGCTCGAAATCGGGCACGGCCTTCAGAACTGTACTGACCTGCTCCGAGGTGGCAAAGCCCATGACGGCTTCCACGCCGGCGCGATTGTACCAGCTGCGGTCGAACAGGCTGATCTCGCCCCTGGCGGGCAAGTGATCGACGTAGCGCTGGAAATACCATTGGTCCTTCTCGCGCTCCGACGGGGCGGGAAGGGCGACGACGTGGCACTGGCGGGGATTGAGCGTGTTGGCGAACATATGGATCGAGCCGCCTTTGCCGGCCGTATCGCGGCCCTCGAAAATGACCACGAGCCGCTGCTTGGTCTCCTGGATCCACCGCGCCGCATCGCTAAGCTCATGGAGCAGCGGCTCTAGCGCCTTCTCATATTCCTTCTGGCTGATTTCCCCCAACTTCCGCCCCCCGCTGACAAGTTGCAAACCATTACCTACATAGAACGACATGACCGACGCAAACGAACCCGTCGACGACCTCACATTGATCTACGATGCCCAATGTCCGGTATGCACGGCCTATAGCTGCAATGTCGATGCCGGGTCGAACGAGATCAGGCGGGTCGACGCCCGCTCGCAAGATCCCGATGTCCAACGCGCCCTGAAGGCCGGAGTGGATCTCGACGAAGGGATGGTCGTCCTGCACCGCGGCCAGCTCTATCATGGCGCGGATGCGATGCATCGCATGGCCATGCTCGCGCCGCGGTCCGGAATCCGCAATCGCCTGAACCGCCTGCTGTTCGGTAACCTGGGGGTCGCAAGAGCCGTCTATCCGGCACTCCGCGCGGGACGCAACGCGCTGTTGAAACTGCTCGGGCGCCGCAAAATCAGGGACTCTTGACAGACTAGGCGACGCCTTGCGAACTGGGTGAGGGGAGACTCATCCTGACACAAGCGCAGACCAAGCGGTTTCTGGCCATATTCTTCGCCATCTATTTTGGCGCCGTATTCTTCCGCGTCGATTACTTTCCGCTGAGCTGGGTGCCGATGTACGGCCTCCATGACACGCGCGACGAGCTCAGGGTCGGTGTCGGCGACAAGGAGGTTCGCCGGCAAGGCTTCGTGGCCCGGCGGGCAAATGGCGAATCCCTGCGGATTTCCGCGCTTGACCTCAATGTCCCCAATGCGAATTTCCGGCGGCTTTACGCGCAGCGCGCGTTCAACAATGCGCCGCCGCAGCATGACCGCGAGCGGGCGGGGCTGATCGGGTTCAATCGCTGGTGGTACGAAACCTTGGTCGGGCCCGATCCCAGGCTCCAGCGCAACTATCCCGGGGCCCTACTGCAGAGCGTCAACAAGACCTTCGGCTATGGCCCGAATGATCCGCGCCGCATCGTGCGCCTGGAATCGCACCTGGATTTTGCGCGGTTCAACCAGGCCCAGCTACGCAGCGGCAATATCCGCAACCCGATCATCGAGCGCCACGTCGCCGTGATCACGCCTGAGGGCACAATTCGCCATACTCCCAAGGGGCCGCTCGTCATTGCCGGCTTTGGAACGAGCGGCGCCAAAAAGGGGATAAGCAGCCTTGAGTAGCGTCGCCAAAAAGGCCGGATCGCGGATCGACCGCTTCTTCTTCGACTGGTTCCCGGGTGAGGCGCTGGGCGCAGCGCGATTCTATTTCGGGATCGGGCTGGCGATCTATCTGACGATCCAGTTCAACCAGCTGTTCCAGATCTCGGCGTTCGGCGAGCAATTCTATTACACGCTGCCAATCTGGTATTTTCACCTGCTGGGCGTCGACCATATCGTGCCCTGGGCCAATTTCGCGGTGTTTGCGGCGCTGATAGGCGCCTGCATTCTATTCACCCTCGGCAAATGGACCAAGCCGGCGATCATCGCCATCATCCTCGCCATTTTCTATCTCAAGGGCGTGCGCGACAGCATCTCCGGCGACGTCCACCACCGCGAAGTGCCGATTGTCTGCTGCCTGCTGCTGTTCCTGTTTTCCAAATGCGATCGCAGCTTCGCGCTCGACGCCCACAAATATGGTTCGAAGTCGATCGAGCCATGGGAAGCCAGCTGGCCGCTGCGCGCGATGCAGGTCTACATCGTCATGTTCTATTTCTGGGCGTTGGTGGCCAAGGTGCGCCTGTCGGGTTTCGACTGGTTCACGGGCGGCGGCCGGATCCAGGACGTACTGATTTCGCGCGCTCTGCGAGACGGGTTCAACCCCGACGGGACGGTGGTCAATCTGTCGCTCGGCTACGAGCTGGCTCAGCATCCCAACATCATCTTCGCGGTCGGCTTGCTGGTTTTCTTCTTCGAGCTGTTCGCGCCGGTCATCCTGTTCGTCCGCAACATCTGGCTCCGGGCATTTTTCGTGATCGGGGCGACCATCTTCCATCAGGCCAATTGGTTCCTGATGAACGTCCAATTCTATTTCTACCCGTTCGTGTTCGTGACCTTCTTCAACATGGCGGCGGTGACCCGTTGGGCCGGCGGCAAGCTGGCGCTGAAGCGGCCGCGGACCGCGGTCCAGGAAGGCGTTTGACGCAATAGGGAAAGGGCCGGGAAGTCGCCTTCCCAGCCCTTCCTTTTTTCATCTCGAGCGAAGTACCGCTTCGCTCGAAAATCCTTAAGCGCCCTGCACCTCGGCGATGTCGAGGCGAACGCCCGGCCCCATCGAGGAGCTGATGGCGATCTTCTTGACATATTTGCCCTTGGCGCCCGCCGGCTTGGCCTTGACGATCGCGTCGACGAAGGCATCGAAGTTGGCGCGGAGGTCGGCCTCGGGGAAGCTCGCCTTGCCGATGCCGGCGTGGATGATGCCGGCCTTCTCGACGCGGAACTCGACCTGGCCCGACTTGGCGTCCTTGACCGCCTGGCCGACGTTCGGAGTGACGCTGCCCAGCTTCGGGTTCGGCATCAGGCCCTTGGGGCCGAGCACCTTGCCGAGGCGGCCGACGACGCCCATCATGTCCGGCGTCGCGATGACCCGGTCATAGTTGGTGTCGCCGCCCTGCATGGCTTCCATCAGGTCCTCGGCTCCGACGACTTCGGCGCCCGCCTTCTTGGCTTCCTCGGCCTTGTCGCCCTTGGCGAACACGGCGACGCGGACGTCCTTGCCGGTGCCCTTGGGGAGGTTGACGACGCCACGGACCATCTGGTCGGCGTGGCGCGGGTCGACGCCGAGGTTGATCGCCACCTCGACGGTCTCGTCGAACTTGGCGGTGGCCAGGCTCTTGACCAGGCCGATCGCCTCCTCGACGCCGTAATGGGTGTTGGGGTCGACCTTGCCGGCCTGGGCCTTCTGCTTCTTCGTGAGCTTCGCCATGTCCTTAGCCCTCCACAACCTGGAGGCCCATCGCGCGGGCGGAGCCTTCGATGATGCGGGTCGCGGCCTCAATGTCGTTGGCATTGAGGTCCTTCATCTTGACGTTCGCGATCTCGGCGAGCTTCGAACGCTTGATGGTCCCGGCCGAAATCTTGCCAGGCTCCTTGGACCCCGACTTGAGGTTCGCTGCCTTCTTGATGAGGAAGCTCGCCGGCGGCGTCTTGGTGGTGAAGGAGAAGCTGCGGTCGGCATAGACGGTAATCACCGTCGGGATCGGCGCACTCTTCTCGAGGTCCTGCGTCGCGGCATTGAACGCCTTGCAGAATTCCATGATGTTGACGCCGCGCTGGCCCAGGGCTGGGCCGATCGGCGGCGACGGATTGGCGGTGCCGGCCGGCACCTGGAGCTTGATATAGCCCGTGATTTTCTTCGCCATTTTTCTCACTCTGTAGTGGCAAGCCGCGTCGAAACGCGCCAAGCCTGTTCAAGTTTAGCGGTCCAGACGGCGTGCCGAAGCGCGCCTCCCGCAATTCCCTAGCCAATGCTCTGGAAGCGCGCGCCTTTAACAGAAATGGGCGCGCGTTCAAGTACAGAGGAATCCAGGACACCCGCAGGCAAGTGCTCTCGACGCTCGAATGTCCACAGGATAAGCTTTGCCGCATCCAGCCCTTGGGAAAGGGGGTATGAACGTTTCGAGCAGGGTCGAGCTCGCGCACGAGCCGGATTTTGTCTTTGGCCGCCTGACGGTATCGCCGTCGCGGCGAGAGCTGGTGTGCGACGACGGCCAGCGCGAGGTGATCGAGCATCGCGTGATGCAGGTGCTGATCGCGCTCAGCAAGGCGGATGGCAGCATCCTCACGCGCGACGAACTGACCATGTCCTGCTGGAGTGGCCGAGTGGTGGGGGAGGACTCGATCCATCGCGTCATGTCTCGACTGCGCAAAATCGCCAATGGCATCGGCGGCGGATCGTTCGAAATCGAGACCATCACCAAGATCGGCTATCGACTGACAAGCAATGGTGACGCGGCACGGCCGGATGACGCGCCCGTAGCCCAGGAGGCCGTTAACGCTGTTGAGGGGTTGCCGCGCAAGGGAAGGCGCAAGCTCGCATTGGTTGCGGTGGCTGCAAGCCTGTTGCTTGCAGTTGGACTTTTGACGTGGGCCTTTCTCGGCCGCGGCAGCTTGCCGGTAGTCGCGGTGGGTCCGGCCGATTCCTCAAGGCAATCGCAACTTCTCGCCCGCGACCTGTTTATCAAGCTGGGCGCATTGCCGCAGCTTGGTTCCGGCCGATGGCAACTGGTCGAGGCCGGGCCGGCTCAATCAGGGCCGGACCTCCTGTTCCGCACGGCTGTGAGCGGTTCCAAGGCCGAGCCTCAAACGACCCTGATGCTGCTGGATGGCGAAGACAGGCTCGTATGGTCGCGCGAATTCAGCTTTCCGGCGAGCCGGGAAAGCGACTTGCGTCAGCATATATCGCTCACCGCGGCGCGCGTGCTGGGTTGCGCTCTCGAGGCAAGGCAGGATGGCGGGCTGCCGCCCGACCTGACCAGGCTCTTCCTGAACGGCTGCGCGGCCCTGGCCGAAACCAGTGCCGAGGATCCGGAGAAAACCGCCGGGATGATGCGCGCGATTGTCAGCCAGCGGCCCCGCTTCGCGCCGGCCTGGTCGCGCCTGCTGCTGATCGACAGCAATGTGCTGCGACTGGCCATAAATGAGAGCGCCGAAGCGACCGAAGCTCGCGATCGTCTTCGGCGCGACATCGAGCGGGCGCGAAAGATTGCGCCTGGTCTCCCTGAAATCAAACTCGCCCAGCTCGATCTGCTTCCGCCCGGCCACTACGCCGAGGCATTGGACCTGCTGCGAAACCTCAAGGCCCAGGCCCCTGAGAAGCCGGAAGTCTGGGCTGCGGAAGCCAATGCCTTGTCTCATGTCGGGCGCATGCGGGAGGCGGTCGAATCGGCGCGGCGAGCGGTCGAGCTGGACCCCTTGTCCCCGTCACTTTCCAGCACGCTAATCTCTCAACTGGCGTGGGGAGGTGCCACCGACCAGGCAAGGGCGGAACTTCGGCGGGCCGAGCGCCTTTGGCCGGGTACGGGTGCGCTCCGCGACGCCCAGTTCGTCTTTCACCTGCGCTACGGGAACCCGAGAGTTGCACTGGCCCTGGCCGACGCCGGTCATTCTGGTTTGTCATCCAACGCATATCTGCAAGCTCGGCTGGACCCTTCGCCTGCCAACATCGATCGCATGATGAGGACGATCGAACTGCGAAGGAGATACCCGTCATATTGGGCATCGGCCGTGCAGGCGCTCGGTGAGTTCAACCGAACCGAGGACGCCTTCGAATGGCTGCAGCAAACCCCGCCGGGCGTGACCGCGGATGCTGCCTATGTGCTGTTTCGCCCGGCGTTGGCCAATGTCCGCCGCGATCCCCGGTTCATGCAAGTGGCGAAGCGCATTGGATTGGTCGACTATTGGCAGGACAGCGGCCGTTGGCCCGACTTCTGCCTGGAACCCGGACTTCCGTATGACTGCAGGAAAGAAGCGGCCAGACTCAAATCCTGATCCAGCCGGACTTGCGGCGCCAATGACCTGAAAAATTGAGCCGCATCGGCGAAACATCAGGCTCGCATCAGGTTCACGTCCTCCCCTTCCTTACGCGAATTGCACATCCTCGAAACGAGGTGAGCGATTCAAAAGGAGGGCAAAGTCGTGAGGAAGGCGAATTGTGGTTGGCCGGCGGGGATAGCGCTTGGCCTGGTAATGACTGCTTCGGTGGTGTCGGCCAAGGATTTCGGTGACTAGAGCGACCCGGTCAACGCCGAATCGCTGCAGGGCTCGAGCGCGAACCTGAACACGGCGTTCAACGACGGCTGCCCGATCCTGTCTCCTTATGACGACAGCCTCTATATGGCATCCAACCGGCCCGGAGGGCAGGGCGGCCTCGATATCTGGATCGCGCCCAAGAGCGGTGATGGTTGGGGAACGCCGGTAAATGCCGGACCTTCGGTCAACACGGCTGCGGACGAGTTCTGCCCGACTCCAGCCCGAGGCAACCGCTTCTTCTTCGTCCGGCGGTCAACCGCGACCAATACCGACATCTATGTCGTCAAGAAGCTTCCGGGAGGGTTTGGTAGCCCGACGCGATTGCCCACTGGCGATAACGCGATCAACAGCCCCTGGGAGGAATGGAGCCCTTCCTGGTTTGAAACCTCGGACGGCCGCGAGGTGTTGTATTTCTCGAGCACGCGCAATGGGCACCCGGCTCAAGACATCTTCTACAGCGTCGACTTCGGGCCGGCCCAGCTCGCGCAAGGTGGAGTCAACAGCTCCGCCAGCGATGCGCGGCCGAACGTGAGACACGACGGGCTCGAGATCGTGTGGGATTCGACCCGCTCGGGCGGGCTAGGCGGTCCGGACGTTTATGTTTCGCGGCGCTCGTCGGTTGATGTGCCGTGGGAACCGGCCGTGCACCTGCCGGCGCCAATCAACAGTTCGGCGACCGAATCCCGCGCTTCGCTGTCGTGGGACGGAACGATCCTGCTGTTCGGGTCGACCCGGCCAGGGGTCGAAGGGTCGGCCGACATCTTCATGGCGACGAGGCGGAAGGGCACCGGCAACTAGGGTCGGGGTCCTACACCGAAAGGCGAGGGCGGTCCCACCTTCCCCCCGTTCGTCGAACGGCCGCGGCGGTCGTCCCTGGCCTGCGCGGGGCTGCGG
>JALYNQ010000065.1 GCA_030773115.1 Pseudomonadota bacterium | reverse complement strand
GAGTAGATGAACGGCTTGAACAGCTCCAAGGCCATCTTCTTCGGCAGGCCGCACTGGTGGAGCTTCAGCTCCGGACCGGTGACGATCACCGAGCGGCCCGAATAGTCGACGCGCTTGCCGAGCAGATTCTGGCGGAAGCGGCCCTGCTTGCCCTTGAGCATGTCGGACAGCGACTTCAGCGGGCGCTTGTTGGCGCCGGTGATGGTGCGGCCGCGGCGGCCGTTGTCGAACAGCGCATCGACCGCTTCCTGCAGCATGCGCTTTTCGTTGCGGACGATGATGTCCGGCGCGCGCAGCTCCATCAGCCGCTTCAGGCGGTTGTTGCGGTTGATGACGCGGCGATAAAGATCGTTGAGGTCTGACGTCGCGAAGCGGCCGCCGTCGAGCGGGACCAGCGGGCGCAGCTCGGGCGGGATGACCGGGATGACCTCGAGGATCATCCATTCCGGGCGGTTGCCGGAATCGATGAAGCTTTCGACAACCTTGAGGCGCTTGATGATCTTCTTGGGCTTCAGCTCCGACTTGGTTTCGCTGAGCTCCTTGAGCAGGTCCTCGCGCTCGCCGACCAGGTCGAGGTCCATCAGCATGTGCCTGACGGCCTCGGCGCCGATCCCGGCCGAGAAGGCGTCCTCGCCATATTCGTCCTGGGCGGAGAGAAGCTCGTCTTCACTCAGCAGCTGATATTTTTCGAGCGCGGTGAGGCCGGGCTCTATTACCACATAGCTCTCGAAGTAGAGGATCCGCTCGAGCTGCTTCAGCTGCATGTCGAGCAGCAGGCCGATGCGGCTGGGCAGCGACTTCAGGAACCAGATGTGGGCGACCGGCGCGGCCAGCTCGATATGGCCCATCCGCTCGCGGCGGACCTTGGAGACAGTGACCTCGACGCCGCACTTCTCGCAGACGATGCCCTTGTACTTCATGCGCTTATACTTGCCGCACAGGCACTCGTAATCCTTGATCGGACCGAAGATGCGCGCGCAGAAAAGGCCGTCGCGCTCGGGCTTGAACGTGCGGTAGTTGATCGTTTCGGGCTTCTTGATCTCGCCGAACGACCAGGAACGGATCTTGTCGGGCGACGCGATGCCGATTTTGATCTGGTCGAAGATTTCCGGCTTGGCCACCGGGTTCGCGAAGTTGGTCAGCTCGTTCATATTTCAAGTCTCCAAGCCCCTCCCCGAAGGGAGGGGTTGAGTTATTCGGTTTACTCGGCGGCGATCGCGGTCGGCTCTTCGCTCTCGTCCTCAATCGAATTCAATTCGACGTTGAGGCCGAGGGAGCGCATTTCCTTGACCAGCACGTTGAAGCTTTCTGGGATGCCGGCTTCGAACGTGTCGTCGCCCTTGACGATCGCTTCATAGACCTTGGTGCGGCCGATCACGTCGTCCGACTTCACGGTCAGCATTTCCTGCAGCGTGTAGGCGGCGCCATAGGCCTGCAGGGCCCACACCTCCATCTCGCCGAAGCGCTGGCCGCCGAACTGCGCCTTGCCGCCCAGCGGCTGCTGGGTGACGAGCGAGTAGGGGCCGATCGAACGCGCGTGGATCTTGTCGTCGACCAGGTGGTGGAGCTTCAGCATGTAGATGTAGCCCACGGTCACCTTGCGGTCGAAGGCATCGCCGGTACGGCCGTCGAACAGGGTCACCTGGCCCGACCGGTCGAGCCCAGCCTTGTCCAGCATGATCGAAACGTCCGCCTCGCGGGCGCCGTCGAACACCGGCGTGCCCATCGGCACGCCGCCGACCAGGTTCGAGGCCAGCTCGAACAACTGCTCATCATTGCGAGCATCGATGTCCTTGTCATAGCCCTCGCCATAGATGTCCTTCAGCTTGGCCCGGACTTCCTTGGCCTCCTTGCCGGCGAACTCTGCGCCGCGGGCGTGAATGCCTTCCAGCATCTCCTGGATCTGCTTGCCGAGGCCGCGCGCGGCCCAGCCAAGATGGGTCTCGAAGATCTGGCCGACGTTCATGCGCGACGGCACGCCGAGCGGGTTGAGGACGATGTCGACCGGGGTCCCGTCCTCCAGGAAGGGCATGTCCTCCTGCGGCAGGATCCGGCTGATGACGCCCTTGTTGCCGTGACGGCCTGCCATCTTGTCGCCCGGCTGAAGCTTGCGCTTCACCGCGACGAACACCTTGACCATCTTGAGCACGCCTGGGGGCAGCTCGTCGCCTCGCTCCAGCTTCTCGACGCGATCCTCGAACTTGCGGTTGATGACCGCAATGGCCTCATCATACTGAGCCTTCAGCGCCTCAAGATCCGCCTGGCGCTTGTCGTCCTGGACGGCGATCTTCCACCATTCGTGCTTCTCGGTCGCCTCGAGGGCCGCGGCGTCGATGGTTGAACCCTTCTTGATGGACTTCGGCGCGGCGGTCGCGACCTGCTTCAGCAACATTTCCTGCAGGCGGGCGAAGGTAGCGCGGTTGAGGATGCCCTTTTCGTCGTCGGCATCCTTCTTGAGGCGTTCCTTCTCCTCGGTCTGGATGGCGCGGGTACGGTCGTCGATGTCGATGCCGTGGCGGTTGAACACGCGCACCTCGACGATCGTGCCGCTGACACCCGGCGGCAGGCGCAGCGAGGTGTCGCGCACGTCCGAAGCCTTTTCGCCGAAGATGGCGCGAAGCAGCTTCTCCTCCGGAGTCATCGGGCTTTCGCCCTTGGGCGTGATCTTGCCGCACAGGATGTCGCCCGGCTCGACCTCGGCGCCGATGTAGACGATGCCCGCCTCGTCGAGGTTGCGCAGCGCTTCCTCGCCGACATTGGGGATGTCTCGCGTAATGTCTTCCGGCCCGAGCTTGGTGTCGCGGGCCATCACCTCGAACTCCTCGATGTGGATCGAGGTGAAGACGTCGTCCTTCACAATGCGTTCGGAAATGAGGATCGAGTCCTCATAATTGTAACCGTTCCACGGCATGAACGCGACGAGCACGTTGCGACCCAGGGCGAGCTCGCCGAACTGGGTCGACGGTCCGTCGGCGATGATCTCGCCACCCTCGACCGTGTCACCGACCTTCACCAGCGGGCGCTGGTTGATGCAGGTGTTCTGGTTCGAGCGCTGGAACTTCATCAGCGTGTAGATGTCGACGCCGGATTCGCCGGCGCGGAGATCGCCGGTGACGCGCACGACGATACGGGTCGCGTCGACCTGGTCGACGATGCCCGAGCGGCGGGCGGCGATGGCCGCACCTGAATCGCGCGCAACCGTTTCCTCCATGCCGGTGCCGACCAGTGGCGCATCGGCCTGCAGAAGCGGCACCGCCTGGCGCTGCATGTTCGATGCCATCAGGGCGGGGTTGGCGTCGTCATTCTCCAGGAAGGGGATGAGCGAGGCCGCGACCGACACCAGCTGCTTGGGGCTGACGTCCATCAGCGTGATGGTGTCGCGCGGCGCCATCAGGAAGTCGCCGTTGCGGCGGCTCGACACGATCTCCTCGACGAAACCGCCATCTTTCGACAGCTCGGCGTTGGCCTGGGCGATGGTGTGCTTGGCCTCTTCCATCGCGGACAGATAGACGACCTCGTCGGTCACCTTGTTGTCGACGACCTTTCGATACGGAGTCTCGATGAAGCCATATTTGTTGACCCGGCTGAAGCTGGCGAGCGAATTGATCAGGCCGAGGTTCGGGCCTTCCGGCGTCTCGATCGGGCAAATGCGGCCATAGTGGGTCGGGTGGACGTCGCGCACCTCGAAGCCCGCGCGTTCGCGGGTCAGGCCGCCGGGCCCGAGGGCCGAGACGCGGCGCTTGTGAGTGACTTCGCTCAGCGGGTTGGTCTGGTCCATGAACTGCGACAGCTGCGATGAGCCGAAGAATTCGCGCACCGCGGCAACTGCCGGCTTGGCGTTGATCAGGTCGTTCGGCATGACCGTCGACACGTCGACCGAGCTCATGCGCTCCTTGACCGCGCGCTCCATGCGCAGCAGCCCGACGCGATACTGGTTCTCCAGCAGCTCGCCGACCGAGCGGACGCGACGGTTGGCGAGGTTGTCGATGTCGTCGATCTCGCCCTTGCCGTCCTTGAGGTTCACCAGCTCCTGCACGACAGCGATGATGTCCTCGCGGCGCAGAGTGGTGACCGTATCCTCGGCGTCGAGGCCCAGGCGCATGTTGAGCTTGACGCGGCCGACTGCCGACAGGTCGTAGCGCTCGGAATCGAAGAACAGGCCGTAGAACAGCGCATCGGCCGTCTCGCGGGTCGGGGGCTCGCCGGGGCGCATGACGCGGTAGATGTCGGCCAGCGCGCTGTCGCCGTCTTCCGACTTGTCGGCCTTCAGCGTGTTGCGGATCCAGGGGCCGGTGTTGACATAATCGATGTCGAGCAGCTCGAGCCGGTCGACACCGGCCTTGTCGAGCTTTTCGAGATTCTCGGCCGAAATCTCATCGCCGGCCTCGACGTAGATCTCTCCAGTCTTCTCGTTGATCAGGTCATAGGCGGAGAAGCGGCCGAAGATTTCCTCGGTCGGGATGATCAGATTCTTGAGGCCGTCCTTGGCGGCGGCATTGGCCTTGCGCGGCGTGATCTTCTCGTGCGCCTTGAAGATCACCTCGCCGCTGTCGGCGTCGACCACGTCATGGTTCGGCTTCTGGCCGCGCCAGGTTTCGGCGACATAGGGGATCTGCCAGCCATTCTTGCCGCGGACATAGACGACGCGGTTGTAGAAGGTGTTGAGGATATCCTCGCTGGTGAGGCCGAGCGCGTGCAGCAGCGCGGTGACCGGCAGCTTGCGCTTGCGGTCGATGCGGACGTTGACGATGTCCTTGGCGTCGAACTCGAAATCGAGCCAGCTGCCGCGATAGGGGATGACGCGGGCGGCGAACAGATATTTGCCCGAGGCGTGGGTCTTGCCGCGGTCATGGTCGAACAGAACGCCCGGCGAGCGGTGCATCTGGCTGACGATGACCCGCTCGGTGCCGTTGATGATGAAGGTGCCGTTTCCGGTCATGAGCGGCATGTCGCCCATGTAGACGTCCTGCTCCTTGATATCGATCACCGACTTGGCCTCGGTGTCGGGATCAATTTCGAAGGTGGTCAGGCGCAGCGTGACGCGCATCGGCGCGGCATAGGTCAGCCCGCGCTGGCGGCACTCGTCGGTGTCATATTTCGGCGGCTCGAGCTCGTAGCGGTCGAAGTCGAGGTGCGCCGTGCCGGCGAAATCCTGGATCGGGAAGACCGAGCGAAGGGTCTTTTCCAGGCCCGAGACGTAACCGACAGAAGGATCCGATCGGAGGAACTGCTCGTAAGACTCGCGCTGAACCTCGATCAGGTTCGGCATCTCGCTGATTTCGTGGATGTTCCCGAAGATCTTGCGAATGCGGCGCGAGTTGTTGGTGCGAGCCATGGTCGGCACGTCTTTTTGCTTGGTGGCCATCTTATTCCCTGCGCTCCGGGCGCGCGTCGAGGCACGCGGCCCTTGATGAAGTCCGGCGCGGCTCCCGTTTGGACCCTCGCCATACGTGCGGACCGCTGCGCTTATCGGCCCGTGTCCCGGCGAGGACAGGAAAAGCCCCGGGCGCACGAAGCCGTGCGGCGGAGCCGTTATGTGTTGGATTGAGCCGATATACGCCTTCCCAACCGCTTTGCAAGGGGCGCTATCCTATTCGCTTCCAATGTAGGAATCTTTTTGCCATCGAGCTCGAACGACCTGCTGGGCGGCGCTCTTTCGCATTGTCATCATGTCTCGGGTGAAGGGAGCTCGCTGTCACCCTGAAATTCGCGCGGAGACGTCAACTTTGTCAACTTCCCCTTAGGCGCAATCCAACGCCGCGGTCCGGAAGGTGACAAGAGTCTCGGGGGCGGCGAGCTCAGCTGCCAATCATTACCGTAGCACCAACGCCGGTTACGCCATAAAGCCGCTTGGCGAATTCGGACGGCAGCCGGACGCAGCCGTGGCTGGCAGGATAGCCCGGGTTGTGCCCGGCATGAAGCGCGGTGCCATACTGGTCGAACATCTGCATGAACGGCATCGGCGCATTGTCGTACTTGATGCTGCGGTGGAACGGCTTCTTCAGCCGCACCTCGAAAATGCCCTTGGGCGTTGGATGCTCGTCGGTGCCGCTCGAGATGGCGGCGACCGCGACCAGATCTTCACCCCGGTAGAGGTAGGCGAGCTGGTCGGACAGGCCGATCACAACGCGAGGGTCGCCGTCGAAGCTGCCCTTGCGCCAAAGATATTGTCCTGGCTTGAGCTCTTTGGGTCCGAACACCGCTTCCATGTCCAGGCGCGCCATGAGGGCCGCTTCGCTGGCTTCGGCCTTGGCTTCGGGGGTCTCATATTTGGCCGCAGCCGGCGTCGCCGCCATCAAGAGGGCGACCGCCGACATCGCCGCGAGCACCCGCCCCGGCTTCATTTTCAACGCACACATTTTTCCAAATCCTTGCTTTGATTGGATAATGCTTGTCGCCGGTGCAGGTTCCTCAACTGGGCGATGTCGCGTCCTGACAAACGTCAGGAAACTGCGGTTTCTTCCGGCAAACTTGAATTTGATGCGAGAGTGCCGAGCTAGGTCGGAAAGGAGCCGCCATGGCCGATCCGACGATCCACGATTTTCACGCCCACATCTATTTCGACCCGCCCGAGCTGGAACGAGCGCACGCGTTGGCGGCGGCGGTAAGGGAGCGGTTCGGAGTGGCTGTCGGCCACTTCCACCAACGGCCCGTCGGACCGCATCCGCGCGGCTCGGTGCAAATGACGGTCCCAACCGACCGGTTCGGCGAGGTGGCGACCTGGCTTTCCGTCAATCGCGCCGGCCTGACCATTTTCGCCCACGCCTCGACCGGCGATCACCGCGCCGATCATACCGATAATGTCGTCTGGTTCGGGCCGAGCGAAGTCCTCGACCTCTCGATCTTCGACTAGAAGATGATGGCGACGACGATGATGATCAGGATCAGTGCGCCAAGGCTGAGCGTGACGTTGCGACCCAATTGAAAATTCCCTGTTTCGGTTTTCCAGCCATTTGAACCCGTGGATCCGGCCGGCGTTCCATTGCCCTTGTCGTGCCCGCCAGCGGTGCTACGCTCCTCGCCGGCAAGGGAGGCTGGGGCATGCCTTATCGTCACGCGCATTGGTGGATTTTGGCGCTATTTCCGCTCGCCGGGTTCGCCTTCTGGCCGAGCTATGTTTCGACGATCGGTTCGGCATCGTTTGAGTTCCACGCCCATGGCATCACCGCCGCATTGTGGCTGGCACTGCTAGCGCTGCAGAGCTGGTCGATCCACTCTGGCAGCGTACCGCTGCACCGCCTTTCCGGCCGGTCCAGCCTCGCCCTCTTTCCGCTGTTCATGGCCGGCGGTGCCGGAATCTTCATCGGTATGGCCCAGCGCTACGGCTCGGGCAGCCCGTTCCACGCCATGTATGCGCCGCGCCTGGCCTGGCTCGACATCGTCGGCGTCGCCGGGTTCGCCTTCTGCTATTTCCAGGCGCTGAAGTGGAGGCGCAAGGCGCAGATCCATTCCCGCTACATGCTGGCAACAGTCCTGTTCCTGCTGCCGCCGATCTTCGGGCGGCTGTCAGCCATTCCGCTTGGCGTTCGGGGTCCGGAGGATTTTCCGAAGCTGGAATTGGGCTTCCAGTCGGCCAATTTGTTAGCCGCGGGCATCGGACTGTGGCTGGCATTCCGGCCGGTCAAGCATGGCAGGCCATTCCTCCATGCCGCCGGATTCATCCTGCTGTCGGCAATCTTGTTCCAGACTGTCGGCAGCTGGCCTGCCTGGGCGAGGTTCGTCGCCGGCGTTGCGCTACTTCCCGCCTGGCCGCTGACGCTTGCCGCCGCCATTGCCGGAGTGGCGATCGGCTGGGCCGGATGGACTGCGGGAAATCGGCCCGTTGCGCCGGGCCCGGGCGCAGTGCCGGCCTGATCGCGCTACGCCGCCGGCGCTGCCTCGCGCACGGTGACTTCCAAACCCATCTCGGCATTGAAGAGCTTCGAGATTGGGCAATTGGCCTTGGCGTCCTCGGCCAGCACGCGCAGGCGCTGCTCGTCGATGCCGGGAACCGAGGCCGTCAGCTCGAGATCCGAGCGGCTGACCCGAAATCCTTCGCCTTCCTTGTCCAGCTTCACCCGCGCCGTGGTTTCCAGCGTGCCGTCTTTGATGCCTTCGCCCGCCAGCTTGAACGACAGCGCCATGGTAAAGCAGGCTGCGTGGGCCGCCGCGATCAACTCCTCGGGATTGGTCCCTGCTTCATTCTCGAAGCGGGTGGTGAAGCCGTAGCGCTGGTCCTTGAGGACTCCCGACTGGGTCGAAACCCAGCCCTGGCCATCCTTGCCCATGCCCTCGTAACGCGCAGTCGCCGTGCGAGTGATCATGCTTGCCTCCTTTACGTTCCCAACGGGAAACGCCTGGCGAGGCGAACGTGTCCAGCAAGCTCACCAGCGCAAAAAAGGGGCCGCCCCGAGGAGCCGCCCTTGGTGTGTCCGTGCCTGACGTTCAGGCGGCGGTGCCGATATCGCCGTTGTTGGCCGGCGTGGCTGGCTCGGCGCCTTTGGCCGGCTTGGCCGCCTTGCGCTGCCCGCGGTTTTCCGGCTCGGCGGCAGGTTCCGGCGATCCGCCGTCCGGTTGGCCGACCTCGATCGTCGGCGCGCTGCCGACCATCCCGTTGAGCGAGCCGCCGTGGAGCCCGAGCTCCTTCATCAGCCCGTCGATCATCGGCGCCTGGGCGCGATAGGCGAGGGCGGCGGCCACCGCATCCTGCGCCAGCCCGCCGTGGCCGCCGTTGGCGACGGCGCCGCCTTCGCTCGTCCCGCCGGGGCGGCCGTTGAGCCCGTCCACCTGGACGATTTTGATCGAATCGATCGCTTCCAGCGGCTTGGCGCTCTCGCGCACCACTTCGGGCAGCACTTCGAGCAGCGCCAGCTTGAACTTGAGGCTGATCTGCGAGGATGAGAGGAGGTTGGCGGCCTCGTTAATGGCCTTCTGGCCAGCGGCTTCGACTTCGAAGCGGATTCGGGCGGCTTCGGCCCGCAGCTTCTCGGCCTCGGCCTGGCCCTGCGCCTCAAGCTTCACCGCTTGCGCACGGTTTGACGCCGCGTCCTTCTCGGCCTCGGCCTCGACCTTGACCCGGATCGCGTCGCGCTCGGCGGCCTTGGCCGCCTCGATCAACTCGATCCGCTTCTCGCGCTCCGCGATCTCGGTGTCGCGAGCGGTCAGGACGCCTTCCTCGGCAGCGATCGCCTTGGCGCGGGCCGCGTCCGCCTCGGCCTTGGCCTGGCTTTCCTCGCGGCTCTTGTTCTGGACCGCGATCTGCTGCTCCTGCCGGGCGATCTCGACCGACTGCTCCTGGGCGATCTTCGCTTCCTGGATCGCGCGCTCGGCCTCGATCTTCTGGGAATCGATGATCCGCTGCGCCTCGATCCGGGCGGCCTCGGCCTCCTGGTTGCGCTGAGCCTGCTCGCGGGCAATTTCCGCCGCCTGGGCAGCCTTGCGGGTTTCGATTTCCCGTTCCTGCTCGAGCCTTGCAAACTCATTGTCGCGGCTGATCTGGAAGCTTTTCTGGTCAGCCTCCAGATTCTTGGTCTCCATTTGGACCCGAGTGTCCTGCTCAATGTCGTTGCGGGTCTTCTTGCGCGTCTCGATCTGCTCGGTGAGCTTGGTCAGGCCCTCCGCGTCGAACGCGTTGTTGGCGTTGAAATGCTCGATCGAGGTCTGGTCGAGACCGGTCAGCGAGACCGACTCCAACTCCAGGCCGTTCATTGCCAGGTCGGATTGAGAGACTTGCTGGACCTTCTGGACGAAATCGGCGCGTTGCTCATGAAGCTGGTTCATGGTCATTCCGGCCGCGACCGAGCGAAGCGCGTCCACGAACTTGCCCTCGACCAGTTCCTTCAGCGACTCAGGCTGCATGGTGCGCATGCCGAGCGTCTGGGCGGCAATCGCGATCGACCCCGCATCCGGCTTCACGCGAACGTAAAACTCGGCCTTCACGTCGATCCGCAGCCGATCGAGCGTAATCAGGGCGTCGGCATTGTTGCGTTCGACCGCCAGCCGGACCGTGTTCATGTTGACTGGCATGGTTTCGTGGAACACCGGCAGCACCAGCGCTCCGCCGTTGATCACCACTTTTTCGCCGCCGAAGCCGGTCCGGACGAAGCCGACCTCCTTGGTCGCGCGGACGTACAGCTTGGCCAGCGTCCAGCCGAACACGATCAGGACGAGGAAGCCGCCGCCGGCCCAAATGGCAACCGGAATCAATTCGTTCATGGTTAGCTCCAACATGAATCAGGAGACCGGCCCGAGCCGCCGGTCGGAAGTGCTGATGGCATAGAACAGGTCGTTCTCGAGGCGCACCAGCAGCACCTCGTCACCAGCGAGGAATTCGGCGCCATCCTCGTGCGGCTCGACCATGATGTTGTGGGGCTGGCCGTGGATATCCTTGACCACCGCTCGGGCCGGATGGCCGCGTCGGGCGCTGCCAATGTCGATCCGCCCACGTTTGCCCAGCAATGCGTCGACATGGACCGCGGTCGTTTCGTCGTGCGGCACGATCGGCGACAGGACACGAGCCCCAACGGCCGTCAGAAGCAGCGCCGGCAGGACGGCCAATGCCGCTGCGGGAAGGGGCGCAAGCACCGTCCCGAACATTTCATCGAGCAGGAACTGGCCAGTGACGCCAACGCCGCTGAACATCAGCAGGAAGATGGCCAGCCAGGCCAGGAACGGCACGCGGCCAATCCCGAGGATGCTGGCCAGGCCTTCCATCGCCCCGGCATCGCTCGCGTCGACGTCCGGCTCGCCGGCCAGGTCGCCCAGGCCAACCACCTGCGCCAGCGCAACCAGGATCAGCAGCGCGAAGGCGACTGCGAACGGCAGATTATAATCTAGGAAACTCACGCGACTCCCCCCCGTAAGCCAATGGTAGCGTTAGGGGTTGGCGCCGCAAGCGAAACCGGACATTTCCAAACCGATTTCCAATGGCCCGGTTAGGCCGGCCGTAGGCCGGCCTTGAGCCACATGGAATCGTCGAACCACGTGCAAGTTACGTCCGGCCGCGCGGCACGCAGCCGGTCGAATTCGGGTTTCTTCGCTGCCCGTGCGATGCCGATGAACCTGAGGTTGGGGCAAGAGGCGAGCGGCATCAGGTCGCCATCGAGCAGTCGCAGCGAGGTGCCGAGAAAGGCTTCGAGTCCGGCCAGGCCCGCAAGCGGGGCCAGCGAGGCGATGGTCTGTTTGGTGTCCATCGCGCCTTCGATCCCGATTACCCGCAAATGATGCGCGCCCGCCAACCAGTTGATCGAAGAGAGGTGCTTGGCATTCTCGATCATCAGAGTCCGCAAGTTCGGCATGGACGCGAGCATGGCAAAATCGGTTACCTTGCGCGGGCTGTTGATGCTCAGGAATCCAAGCCTGGAAAGCTGCGCCAGCGGGGAGAGATTCTCGGCCAGCGTCGGCCATTCGAGCTCCAGCCGTTCGAGCCGATGCAGCCGGCCGATATCTTCAAGCATCGCCTGGTCGACGTTGCCGGCGATCAGGTGGACGAGGTGCTGCCGTTCGCCCAGTCCCTCGACATTGCCCTTGGTGCGGTGGATCATAGCCTTGTCGGCCTCGTGCGGGATCGCAGCGGCAGACGCATAAAGATGACGATCGCGCCAGACGTGCCAGTCCCGCGTGTCGTGCCCACGGTATCGGCTATTCATCGCGGCATGAAGCGTCGAGTAGATGAGGGCGTCAGTCATCGGTCCAGCCTAGCGCGACATGGGTAAACGAAAAGGGCGGCCCGTTGCCGGACCGCCCTTCCCATCCGCCATCCCGTCATCGCGTCAAAGAAAAGAGGCGGCCCCCGAAGGAACCGCCTCAATCCTCTCACCAGCGCTTCAAGACACTGGCGAAACTCTCAGATCTGGATCCCGGCCTGCCGCGATGCGGCAGTTTATCCTGAGCGACGCCGCAGGCGGCGTCGAAGGGCCGGGATGAGTCCGCGCGCGCCTTGCGGCGCGCTGGCTCACTTGAGCTCGACGGTGCCGCCGGCTTCCTCGATCTGCTTCTTGATCTTCTCGGCCTCGTCCTTGTTGACGCCTTCCTTGACGGCTTTCGGAGCGCCTTCGACGAGCGCCTTGGCTTCGCCGAGGCCCAGGCCGGTGATGGCGCGGACTTCCTTGATGACGTTGATCTTCTTGCCGCCGTCGCCCGTCAGGATGACGTCGAATTCGGTCTTCTCTTCGGCGGCCGGGCCGGCAGCAGCAGCGGCCGCGGGAGCGGCAGCGACGGCAGCGGCGGCGGAAACGCCCCACTTCTCTTCGAGCGCCTTGGCGAGATCCGCGGCCTCGAGGACGGTCAGTTCGGACAGCTGGTCGACCAGCTTAGCAATGTCAGCCATTTGATACTCCTTGATGGGGCTTCGACCCCGATTGTCATGCGTTGGTGAAAAGGTTGCGCCTTATGCGGCCTGCTTGGCCGCGTAGGCCGAGAAGATCCGTGCCAGCTGTGCACCAGGCTCGTTGAGGGTGCGCGCGATCTTGCTCGCGGGTGCCTGGACCAGGCCCACGATCGTCGCACGCAATTGGTCGAGCGACGGGAGCGCGGCCAGCGCCTTGATCCCGTTCGCATCGAGCAAGGTGTCGCCCATCGCTCCGCCGACGATTTCCAACTTGTCGTTGGTCTTGGCGAAATCCACCGCGACCTTGGCGGCCGCGACGGGATCGCCCGAGGTGGCCAGCGCGGTGGGACCCTTCAGCAAGTCGCTGATCGGGCTGTAGCGCGTGCCATCGAGGGCAATCAGGGCAAGGCTGTTCTTCGCAACTTTATACTGGGCGCCGGCGTCGCGCATCTTCAACCGGAGCTCGGTGGACTGAGCCACCGACAGACCGTGGTTGCGAGTGATCACAACCACGCTCGTCTCCGTGAAGACGTTCTTCAGCTCGGCGACCAGATCGGCTTTTTGCGAACGATCCATGCCAACTCCAAAGTTTCGCTCGAAGTAGGACCTCGAGCGAGGTTCAAACAAACCTCGCCGCAGCCGAGGCCGCTTCGAGGCATTCTTGTCCGTGGGGTTGGGATCGGTGACGCTGCGGC
>JALYNQ010000064.1 GCA_030773115.1 Pseudomonadota bacterium | reverse complement strand
GGCGGGAACACCTTGCGATCCATCGTCGCGATCGGGCCCGACGGCATGTCCCTGAGGCACTGGCGCATGATCCGCGCCGACTGCCGCACTTCCTCGACCCGGACCATGAAGCGGTCGTAGCAGTCGCCCCGCGTGCCGACCGGAATGTCGAACTCCATCCGGTCGTAGACCTCATAGGGCTGCGACTTGCGCAGGTCCCACGGGATGCCGGCGGCGCGGATCATCGGGCCGGAGAAGCCCCAGGCGATCGCGTCTTCCTTGGCCACCGTGCCGATGTCGACGTTGCGCTGCTTGAAGATGCGGTTGTCGGCGACCAGCGAAATCGCGTCCTCGAACAGCGGCATGCGCTTGTCGAGAAACTCGGCCATGTCCGCCAGCACCTTCTCCGGAATGTCCTGGTGGACCCCGCCGGCGCGGAAGTAATTGGCGTGCATCCGCGCGCCCGACACCGCCTCGTACAGCTGCAGCGTGTCCTCGCGCACTTCGAACAGCCACAGGTTGGGCGTCATCGCGCCCACGTCCATGATGTGGCTGCCGAGGTTCAGCATATGGTTGGAGATGCGGGTCAGCTCCGCCATCAGCACGCGGATGTACTGCGCGCGAAGCGGCACCTCGAGCCCCATCAGCTTCTCGATCGCCAGCACGAAGCTGTGCTCCATGCACATCGGCGAGCAGTAATCGAGCCGGTCGAAATAGGGGATGTTCTGCGCGTAGGTGCGATACTCGATCAGCTTCTCGGTGCCGCGGTGGAGCAGCCCGATATGCGGATCGACCCGCTCGACGATCTCCCCGTCCAGCTCCATGATCAGGCGCAGCACGCCGTGCGCGGCCGGATGCTGTGGGCCGAAGTTGATAGTGTAATTGCTGACCGTCTGGTCACCGGCGGTGGGCTTGTCGCCCGGAGCGCCGACCATGATGTCCAGTTGCTGGGTCATGGGCGAGATTCCACGAAGCCCTCCCCCTCGATGGGGGAGGGTTGGGAGGGGGTGAGGTCAATGAAGTGCGGCGGTTCCTGCGGAGAGATCACCCCACCCCTGCCTCTCCCCATCAAGAGGAGGGGGAACTTTGCGTTGCGAGCCATCATCCCTTCTTCCCCTTCGGCTGGCCTTCGCCCTTGGCCTTGGGGGCCGCCTTGCTCTTCTTCGTCGCGGCCTTGTTCGCAACCGGACCCGCACCGGTCTGGCTCGGCTTCTCGGTCGTCTTGGGGGTCGGCGGCGGGGCCTTGGCGTCGACCTTCTGCGGCCCGCCGGCGGGCGCCGGGCTGGGCGCGCCGGGGGCCTGCGGCTCGGCTTTCTCATCGCCCGGCAGGCGATATTCCGGCCCTTCCCACGGCATCTCGAAATCCCAGTAGCGGAAGTCCTGCGGAAGCTGCACCGGCTCGTAGACGACCCGCTTCTCAGCCTCGGAATAGCGCAGCTCGACATAACCGGTCTGCGGGAAGTCCTTGCGCAGCGGATATCCTTCGAAGCCGTAATCGGTGAGGATGCGGCGGAGGTCCGGATTGCCGGCGAAGGTCACGCCATACATGTCGAACACCTCGCGTTCGAGCCAGCCGGCGACCGGCCACAGCGAGGTCACGCTCGGAACCGGCGTGTCCTCGTCGGTGGTGACCTTGAGGCGGATGCGGTGGTTGTGGGTGACCGACAGCAGGTGATAATTGACCTCGAACCGCTCGGCCCGCTCGGGATAGTCGACCCCGGCGATCTCCATCAGCTGCTGATAGCCGAACTCGTCGCGAGCGATGCGGCAGGCCTCTGCGATCGCATCGCGCTCGACCGTGAAGGTCAGCTCGCCGACCGCGTCCTTGGTTGCGAGATGCGCCGCACCGATCGCCGCAGCATAGGCGTCGGCAAAGCCCTCGCGGGACTTGATCACCGGGGCGGGCATCCTCATGCGACCACCCCAAGCCGCTCAAGACCACATCCGTTCGTCCTGAGCGAAGGCCGCAGGCCGAAGTCGAAGGGCATTTGGCGCCCAAGCCCTTCGACTGCGCGCTTCGCGCTCCGCTCAGGACGAACGGAAATGTTGGCGATCTGCACAGCCGTCTTCACCGCTCGATCGTCCCTTCGCGGCGGATCTTCCGCTGGAGCTGCATGATGCCGTACAGCAACGCTTCGGCAGTCGGCGGGCAGCCAGGGACATAGATGTCGACCGGCACGATCCGGTCGCAGCCGCGCACCACCGAATAGCTATAGTGATAATAGCCGCCACCATTGGCGCAGCTGCCCATCGAGATGACGTAGCGGGGCTCGCTCATCTGGTCGTAGACCTTGCGAAGCGCGCTCGCCATCTTGTTGCACAGCGTCCCGGCGACGATCATCACGTCGGACTGGCGCGGGCTGGCGCGCGGCGCGGCGCCGAACCGCTCAAGGTCATAGCGCGGCATGTTGACGTGGATCATCTCCACCGCGCAGCAAGCCAGGCCGAAGGTCATCCACCACAAGGAGCCGGTGCGGGCCCAAGTGAACAGGTCCTCGGTGGTGGTGACCAGGAAGCCCTTTTCGTCCAGCTCGGCACGCATCTCCTCGAAGCGCTTCATCTCAGCGCTGCCGGGCTCCAGCCCCGCCGCCCGCGCAATCTCCTGCTCGGTCGGGTTGGGGTTGCGCCCCGGGCTCAGCATCACTCCCATTCGAGCGCTCCCTTCTTCCAGGCATAGGCGAGGCCGAGGCCGAGCTCGACCAGGAAGATCATCATCGCGATCCAGCTGGTCCAGCCGGTGCCCATCAGGCTGACCGCCCAGGGATAGAGGAAGGCCGCTTCCAGATCGAACACGATGAACAGGATCGCAACCAGGTAGAAGCGGACGTCGAACTGGGCGCGGCTGTCGTCGAACGCCGGGAAACCGCACTCATATTCGCTGAGTTTCTCGGGGTCCGGCCGGTGCGTCCCGGTCAGCCGACTGACAAGCATCGGCAGCACGACGAACGCCGTCGACAGCGCCAGCGCGACGCCGAGAAACAGGAGGATCGGCAGATATCCGGCAGCAACGCTGGCCAAAGGAGGACTCCCGAGGGTTACTAGGTTGGCGGCGCTTTAGGATGCTGTCCTGTTAGGGGCAAGCATCTGGAACAGTGAGAATGATTCGCAATAAACCCTCTCCCACTTGGGGAGAGGGAGGGACCCGCTGCGAACCAGTGGGAGGGTGAGGGAATAGCCCCTCACCTACCTCGCTCCGCTCGGCACCCTCTCCCCTTGAGGGAGAGGGATTTATCGCAACGATCCGGCGAGCAGCTTGTGGAGCTTGCTGTGCAGTTCGCCGCTGGCGGCGAGATATTCGCGGCGCTCGAACATCCGGTCCTGGCCGCGATAATCGCTGACGAAACCGCCGGCTTCCTTGACCAGAAGGACGCCGGCGGCGGTGTCCCAGATATCGAGATCGTCTTCCCAGAAGCCGTCGAACCGGCCGGCCGCGACCCAGGCGAAATCGAGCGCTGCCGAGCCGAGACGGCGGATCCCGCACACTTCCGGCGCGATCGCTCCGAAAATGCGCGACCAGGCGCCGACATTGCCCCTACCGAAATGGGGGACTCCCGTACCGATCAGCGCTTCGTTGAGGTCGCGTCGCGCCGAAACCCGGAGGCGGCGATCCTGCAGCCAGGCGCCCCTGCCCTTTTCCGCCCAAAAGCTTTCGTCGGTCAGCGGCTGGTAGACGAGGCCATGGGTGATCTCGCGCTTGCCGGCCGGGGTCTTGTCCTCGACTGCGATCGAGATGGCGAAGTGCGGCACGCCGTGGAGGAAGTTGGTGGTTCCATCCAACGGATCGACGATCCAGCGCGGCTTGTTGGGATCGCCTTCGATGCAGCCGCTTTCCTCGCACTCGAGGCCCCAGTCCGGCCGCGCATTGCGCAACTCGTCAAGAATCGTCTGCTCCGCGCGCTTGTCGGCCATCGACACGAAATCGGCCGGGCCTTTCTTCGACACCTGTAGCTGCTCGACCTCGCCGAAATCGCGGCGAAGGCGTGGCGCCGCCTTCCGGACGGCGCGCTGCATGACGGTGATCAGGCCGGAATGGGAAACCATTTAATCGGCGCGCCGGACGTAGGTCCGCTCGTAGACGTCGACCACAATCCGCGTGCCGGCGGCGATGTGCGGCGGCACCATGACGCGAACGCCATTGTCGAGCTTGGCCGGCTTGTAGCTGGAGCTGGCGGTCTGGCCCTTCACCACCGCGTCGGCCTCGACGATCGTCGCCTCGACCGTGTCGGGCAGCTGGACCGAGATCGGCCGCTCTTCATGAAGCTCCAACACCACATCCATGCCGTCCTGGAGGAAGGCGGCGGGCTCGCCGATCAGATCCTCGGCCAGCGACACCTGTTCGTAGGTGTCCTTGTCCATGAATACGAGCTGGTCGCCGTCATGATAGAGGAACTGGAAATCCTTGGTGTCGAGCCGCACCCGCTCGACCGTCTCCGCGGAGCGGAAGCGGACATTATTCTTGCGGCCGTCGATCAGGTTCTTCAGCTCGACCTGCATATAGGCACCGCCCTTGCCGGGCTGGGTGTGCTGAATCTTCACGGCGCGCCAGATGCCGCCTTCATATTCGATGATGTTGCCGGGACGAATGTCGACGCCGCTGATCTTCATGGGATTAGCCTATATGCCAGAGAGATGAAAAAGAGCCGGGGCGGCGGGCCACCCAATCTGGTCGCGGCCCCTAGCCGTTCACGGCCTTTCCGGCAAGCAGCGGATAAGGGTTGATCGGCGAGCCCTGGTACCATTTCTCGCCGGGGCTCATCCGGTGAATGGCAAAGTGGAGGTGCGGGCCGGCGGAGTTGGCGTTGCCGCTGGCGCCGACCGTGCCGATCGGATCGCCGCGCTCGATGCGCTGCCCCTCGCGCAGGCCGGGCGCGTAGGCGTCAAGGTGCGCATAATAATAGGTCCAGCGCCCGTCGTCGGAGCGGACATAGGCGGTGATGCCGCCTCCGCCCTGGCTGAAAAACAGCTTCTCCAGCCTCCCGGGAGCGGCCGCCACGACCGGCGTGCCTCGGGGTGCCATGATGTCGATCGCGTCATGCACTCGCGCGCCGCCGGCACGGGCCTGGGTATAGGTGTCGACCAGTTGCTCAGGCTTCACGCCAACCACCGGGATAGCCAAGCCGGTGGGCCCGACCACAACGCCTTCCGCGACCGTTACCGGCGGCCCGCCGCGCGGATCGACCGTCCGCTTTTCGCCGGCGACGGTCACCTCGTCCTGTCCGGCGCTAAAGCCGATGTTGTAGGCGAATATCGAAAAGGCGCTGACCAGGACCGCGATCACCACGACCCAGCCAATGCGGGTAATGATCCGGCCCATCAGGCCTTGAACACCGCTTCGACGCCCGGGCTCACCATCTGCGCCAGCCGCGCCGCATCCCAGTTGGTCAGGCGAATGCAGCCGTTGGATTCGGCCCGCCCGATGCGGTTGGGCTCGTCGGTGCCGTGAATTCCGTAATGCTCCTTTGACAAGTCGATCCACACCACGCCGATGGGATTGTTGGGCCCGGGCGGGATTTCCAGCTTCGGATCGTCCTTGTCGGCATTGGCCAGCAGCGCCGGATCATATTGCCACGGCGGATTGTAGGCGACCCCGCGGATCTTCCAGGTGCCGAGCGGCAGCGGGAACTGGCTCGACCCCATGGTCGCAGTGAACTGGGCGACCAGCTTGCCCTGGCCGTCGAGCACGCGCAGCACCTGGTCCGATTTGTCGACCTCGATCTTGGCCGCCTTGGCCTGCGCGGTGCCGACTCCCAGCATGCGCAGCATATTGGCCCAATTGGGGTCCTTGACCGCTGACGGGTCGAACCTGTCGGCACCGATATTCGGCACCCTGAGCTGCATCCCGGGCCGCAACGCGAGGGCGGCCGGTTTCGGCGCGGCTTCATTGCCTTGGGGCGCAGTCTCGTTGGCCTGAGCGGCAGCGGGCGCGGCGGCGGGCTGCGCATTCAATTCGGCCAGCACTTCCTCGGTCGTATGGAACCGCTCCGCAACCTTCTCGCGCAGCGATTCATAGCCCATTCGGTCGAGCTTGGCCTGGTCCTCCCGCTCCTCGGGTATTCGGACGTAACGGTCGCTGGCGAATTCGGCCGGGATCGTGACCACCCGCGTCGCCGGAATATATTTCCACTGCGCCAGAGCTTGCTGGGTCGCTTGATCGAGCTCGCCGGTGACCGGCAGTCCCCGCGCCTCCTGAAAGCCCTTCAGGGCGTTGACGGTCGACATGCCCATCTTGCCGTCGACCACGCCGGGCGTGAAGCCGAGCCGATCCAGCACAACCTGGGCCTGCATCAGCGGCCGGGGCTTGTCCTCCGGCGGAGGTGCGACGTTGGGGTCATCATTCGATCCCATCGGGTCGATCGCCGGGCCAGTGTCGGCTGTCGCAGCCTTCTCCTCACCAGCATCGCGAACCTCACAGGCGGTAAGCGACAGTAAGGCGATGGCGGCAACACCGAATGGAAAATAATGGATGCGCGACACGGATAAACTCCTTGGCTTTGCGCCAAGAACGCCACGCAAACCGGTTGTTTCCTTATCTATTCCGCGAACAGGGCGGCGAACTTGGCGACCTCGCCCGCCGGGTCGTCCTTGCCCCACACCGCGTTGCATACAGCGATGAAGTCGGCGCCCGCCTTGACGAGCGGTTCTGCGTTTTCCGGCGTGATGCCGCCGATCGCAACGCAGGGGATTTCGAACAGGGTCGCCCACCAGCTGAGGATCGCCGGATCCGGGCGATGCTCGCTGGGCTTGGTCAGGGTCGGATAGAAGGCGCCGAACGCCACATAGTCGGCTCCCGCCTCACCCGCAGCCATCGCGAGGTGACGACTGGCGTGGCAGGTGACGCCGATCTGCTTCGACGGGCCGAGCGTCGCGCGCGCCTCGCGCGGATCGCCGTCCGACTGGCCGAGATGGACCCCGTCGGCATCGAGCCGTTTGGCCAGGCTGACGCTGTCGTTGACGATGAAGGCGACGTCATGGTCGGCGCAGATAAGCTGCAGCGGTTCCGCCAGTCGCGCCAGCTCATGCTGGTCGATGTCCTTTTCTCGCAGCTGGAAGGCCGCGACCGGCCCACCGGCCAGCGCAGCCCTGAGGCGATCGGGAAAATTGCCGCCGACATCCTGCGGGCTGATCAGATAGAGCTGGCAAGGCTCGGACCGCGCGGGCGGCGGGAAGATCGTCAGGTCTGCTTCGTCTTCATTCATGGCGCGCTCATTAGCGAAAGGGGAAGCTTCGTCCAATGAAAGCAATCCTAGCGATCCTTGCCCTGCCCCTTGCAGGTTGCGCGACCACTCCGCCGGCCAAGGCGGGACCTACCGCGGGCTTTGGAGAAATTGCCTACACCAATGGCCTGAGGGTGCGCCCGATCGCCATCGTCGAGGACAGCCGCTGCCCGATCAACGCCCTATGCGTCTGGGCGGGCCGGCTGGTCGTTCGAAGCGAAGTGCGCGGCGGCGCGTGGAAGAAGGTGCTGGACCTGGAGCTGGCCAAGCCGGAGCCGATTGCGGACGGTGCGCTGACCCTGGTTGCGGCCGAGCCGTCAAAGATGGCCGACACGCCGATCGATACTCGCACCTATCGCTTTGCCTTCGATTTCCAGGGCGGGCTTTGAATTCTCAGGGCACATGAACGGAGATGATTTCCAAGCGATGGGATGGGGCATCGTGCAGATCAGCGTGAAGCACTAAATCGCTGACAGATTCGCCCGCCGTGCTGAGGTCGATCAGCATGTGCCAGTAACCGCCCATCCATCGGGCGATAGAGGTGTTCCAAGTCTCGTCGTTCAGCGGAACCAGGGTATCGCCATAGGCGCAAATGTTGTGGGCGATGATCTCGACCGTGTCAGGATCGACCGGTTCAACGCCGTCAATTGCGTGAGCGCCGAGCTTATAATCTCCCGCTGCGAAAGCATCGACGATCTGCCGCAACATGGGGCGGAACTCCGCAGGAATTGGATGTTCCTCGCCATCCTTCTCCAGCATTAGTGGCCCCTCAAGCCGCCACCGAGGCCGAATGGATTTCGTCGATCGCCTGCCGGAGCGTGCGGTCGAACTCCTCGTCGCTCTGGTCGGCGCGCAGGTCAGACAGCAGCGCACGGCTGAAGCTGGCGATCATGCCGGGGTTTTTGGCCAGTTCGCGACAGGCCTCTTCGCGGGTGAAGCCGCCCGACAGGGCAACGACGCGAAGGACCTTGGGATGGTCGATCAGCGGCTGGAACAGGCCCGGCTCCGCGGGAATGGTCAGCTTCAGCATGACCCGTTCTCCTTCGGGTAGCGCATCGAGCTGCTTCAGAATCTCAGCCAGCAGGATGCGGTCGGCTGCATCGCGCTCCGGGCTCTTGATCGACACTTCCGGCTCGACGATCGGCATCAGGCCCTTGGCGAGGATGCGCTTGGCCTCGTCGAACTGCTGGGCAACCGCGTCGGCGATTCCCTTTGGATTGGCGAGCTTGATTACCGAACGCATCTTGGTCCCGAAAATACCCTTGGCATTGGCCCGATCTAGCAGCGCTTCGAGGTCAGGGTTCGGCTTCATCAGCTGGACGCCGTCGGCCTCGTCGGCCAGTCCCTTGTCGATCTTCAGGAAGGGCACCACGCCCCGCTCCCACAGCAGCTGCGGGACCGGTTTGCCCTCCGCCTCGCCGTCCATGGTCCGCTCGAACAGGATGGCGCCGATCACCTTGCCGCTGCCGAAGCAGGGCGAAGTGATGATCCGCGACCGCATCTGATGGATCAGGCCGAACATCTCTTCTTCGGTCGACCAGGCATCCTCGCTGACCCCATAGCCCTTGAGCGCCCCGGGCGTCGAACCGCCGCTCTGGTCAAGGGCGGCGATGAAGCCCTGCCCCTTCTCGATCTTCTCAAGCATTTCCGGGTGGCGGGTGGCGGTGGTGGTGGCGTTCATTTCATCCCCTGGGAGCATGATTTTGTTCGTATGCAGCGGTCTAGACCCGCCGCCTGGGAGTCGCAACCGAGCTAGCGCTGGAGCGCGGCGACGCCGGGCAAGACCTTGCCCTCCATCCATTCGAGGAAGGCACCGCCGGCGGTCGAAACGAAGCTGAAATCGGCCGCGACGCCGGCGTGATTGAGAGCCGCGACGGTGTCCCCGCCACCGGCCACGGACACCAGGCTGCCATCCTGGGTCAGCGCCGCGGCGGTCTTGGCCAGCGCCACGGTCGCCTCGTCGAACGGTGGGGTCTCGAACGCGCCCAGCGGCCCGTTCCACACCAGCGTGCGGCAGGTCTTGATCGCATCGGCCAGCGCCTCCACCGCGGCCGGGCCGACGTCCAGGATCATCTCGTCCGCCGCGACCTCATGGACGTTGCAGGTGCGAAGGCTCGGCGGGTTGGGGGCGAACTCCTTGGCCACCACCACGTCGTAGGGCAGATGGATGGTGCAGCCTGCCGCATCGGCCCGCTCGAAAATGCTCTCCGCCTCGCCGACCAGCTCATGCTCGGCCAGCGACTTGCCGACGCTGACGCCGCGCGCGGCCAGGAAGGTGTTGGCCATGCCGCCGCCGATGACCAGATGGTCGACCTTGCCGACCAAATTGCCGAGCACCGCGAGCTTGGTCGACACCTTGGCTCCACCGACAACCGCCGCGACCGGCCGCTCGGGATTGCCGAGCGCCTTTTCCAGCGCGCTGAGCTCCGCCTCCATCGCTCGCCCGGCAAACGACGGCAGCAGATGCGCGACCCCCTCTGTCGAGGCATGGGCGCGGTGCGACACGGAGAAAGCGTCGTTGACATAAAAATCGCCGAGCGCCGCCATGCCCTTGGCAAGCTCGGGATCATTCTTCTCCTCGCCGGCATGGAAGCGCGTATTCTCCAGGATTCCGATCCCGCCGGGAAGCATGATCGAGATCGCCCGTGCCGCCTCCCCGCCCTGACAGTCCTCGACGAACCGCACCGACCGGCCGGTCAGCTCGGTCAGGGGCCGGACCAGCTGCGCGGTCGACATGTCCGGCCGCGATGCGCCCTTCGGCCGGCCGAAGTGCGACAGCAGCAGGACGATCGCGCCCTTATCGCTGAGCTCCAGCACCGTCGGCAGCATCGCCCGCAGGCGGGTGTCGTCAGCGACCGACGCGCCATTCATCGGCACGTTGAGGTCGACGCGGACCAGCACCTTTTTGCCGGTCAGGTCGGCGGGGAGGTCGTCTAGGGTTTTGAAGGCCTTGGTCATCGGGTCTCCTGTCCCCCTCCCGCTTGCGGGAGGGGTTAGGGGAGGGATTGTTTGTGAGGTCCGGGACAGGCCCTCCCCCGGCCCCTCCCGCGAGCGGGAGGGGAGAATTCTCAGATCAGCTTTCCGATCGCACCAGCCGTATCGACCATGCGGTTCGAGAAGCCCCATTCATTGTCGTACCAGCTGACGACGCGCACCAGCTTGCCCTCGATCACCGCGGTCTCGAGGCTGTCGACGGTCGAGCTGGCCGAATTGTGATTGAGGTCGATCGAAACCAGCGGCTCGTCGGTATAGTCGAGGATGCCCTTCAGCGGGCCGGTCTCCGACGCGGCCTTGAGCGCGGCGTTGATCTCTTCCTTCGAAGTCTCCCGGCCGGGCGTGAAGGTCAGGTCGACCAGGCTGACGTTCGGCGTCGGAACCCGTACCGCTGAGCCGTCGAGCTTGCCCTTCAGCTCCGGCAACACCTCGCCGACGGCACGGGCGGCGCCGGTGGTGGTCGGAATCATCGACATGCCGGCGGCACGCGCGCGGCGCATGTCCGAATGGATCTGGTCGAGGATCTTCTGGTCGTTGGTGTAGGCGTGGATGGTCGTCATCAGCCCGCGCTCGATGCCGACGAAATCGTTCATCACCTTGGCGACCGGAGCCAGGCAGTTGGTGGTGCAGCTGGCGTTGGACACAATCAGCATGTCCGACGTCAGCTTGTCGTGGTTGACGCCGTAAACCACGGTCAGATCGGCGCCCTTGGCCGGGGCCGAAATCAGCACCCGCTTGGCGCCGGCATCGAGATGCTTCTGCCCGCCCTCGCGGTCGGCGAAGAAGCCGGTGCATTCGAGCGCGATATCGATGCCCAACTCGGCATGCGGCAGCTTGGCCGGGTCGCGCTCGGCGGTGACCTTGATGCGCTTGCCGCCCACGACCATCGTATCGCCCTCGGCGCTAACCTCTCCCGGGAACGGCCCGTGGACGCTGTCGCGCCTGAACAGCATCGCATTCGACTTCGCGTCGGCCAGGTCGTTGATCGCTACCAGCTCCAGGTCATGATCGTTCCGCTCGAGGATGGCGCGGGCGACGAGGCGGCCGATCCGGCCGAAACCATTGATGGCGACTTTGGTCATGCAATTTCCCTTATTTTCATGTGCGCGAGGACGCGGTCGGTGATCTTGGGTGCGGTTATTCCGAAGTGGTCGTAGAGGTCGACTGCCGGCGCCGACGCCCCGAACCGGTCAATGCCGATGCGAAGGCCATGGAGGCCGGTGTAGCGTTCCCAGCCGAAGGTCGTCCCTGCCTCGATCGACACGCGCAGGATTTCGCGGTTCGAAACGTCGGGAAGGATGTCTTCCCGATAGTCGGCCGGCTGCAGGTCGAACAGTTCTGTGCAGGGCATGGAAACGACGTCGGCGCCAATCCCCTCCCTTTCGAGGTTCGAGGCCACCTCAAGTGCGATCTCCACCTCGGATCCCGTGGCCATCAGGATCACCTTGCGCGGGGCATTCGCCGCCTTGAGGCGATAGCCGCCTCTGGCCGACAGATTCTCATTCGAAGCTTCTTTCCGCACCGGCGCCAGATTCTGCCGCGACAGGGCGATCAGGCTGGGCCCGTCGATGGCGAGCGCCGAGGCCCAGCATTCGGCGGTCTCGACGGCGTCGGCCGGCCGATAGACGTGTAGGCCGGGCATGGCGCGCAGCGCTTGCAAATGCTCGATCGGCTGATGTGTCGGCCCATCCTCGCCAAGGCCGATCGAATCATGGGTCATGACATGGACGACCTTGGCACCCATCAGCGCGCCGAGGCGGATTGCGGGGCGGCTATAGTCGGAGAAGACCAGGAAGGTCCCGCCATAGGGCAGCACGCCGCCGTGGAGCGCCATGCCGGTCATCGCCGCCGCCATGCCGAACTCGCGGATGCCGTAATAGACGTAGCGGCCCGCATAATTCTCGTGGGTGAGCGGCTGCAGTTCCTTGGTCTTGGTGTTGTTGGAGCCGGTCAGGTCGGCCGAGCCGCCGATCGTCCATGGGCATGCGGTGTTGATCACCTCCAGCGCCATTTCGGACGCCTTGCGGGTGGCTACCTTGGGCGGGTTGGCGATCAGCGCCTCGACATAGGGCTTGAGCCAGCGATCATCGATCCTGCCCGCCAGCCGATCACGGAACTCCTGTGCCTTGCCGCTGGTCTCGAGCCGCCAGTTCCAGTCGGTACGGTCCTTGGCGCCGCGGGCGCCGGCTTCGCGCCAGGCCTTGGCGACATCATCCGGAATCTCGAATGGCGGAATGTCCCAGCCCAATTCCTTACGCGCCGCGGCGACTTCGTCAGCGCCGAGCGCTGCACCATGAGTCGCGGCCGTGCCCTGCTTGTTGGGGGCGCCATAACCGATGATCGTCTTGCAGCGGATCAGCGATGGCCGCGGATCGGCGATGGCTTCCTCGATCGCCCGCGAAACCTTGCCCGCATCCAGCCCGTCGCATTCGACCGTGTGCCAGCCCATCGCCACGTGGCGAGCAAGCACATCCTCATTGCGAGACAGATCCGTCGAGCCGTCGATGGTGATCTTGTTATCGTCCCACAGCACGATCAGCCGGCCGAGCCTCAAATGACCCGCGAGCCCGATCGCCTCATGGTTGAGGCCCTCCATCAGGCAACCGTCGCCGGCGAGAACATAAGTACGATGGTCGACCAGCTCGTCGCCGTAGATCGCATTCAAATGCCGCTCGGCAATCGCCATCCCGACCGCGGTAGCCAGGCCCTGCCCCAGCGGACCGGTGGTCGTCTCGATGCCTGGCAGCATGAAATTTTCGGGATGCCCCGCGCACGGACTGGACAGCTGGCGGAAGTTCTTGATTTCCTCGATCGTCGGATGGGCGTGGCCGGTGAGGTGCAGCAGCGCGTAGATCAGCATCGACCCATGTCCCGCCGACAGGACGAAGCGGTCTCGGTCCGGCCAATGCGGGTCGGTCGGGTCATATTTCAGATGCTTGGTGAACAGTGCTGTAGCAGCGTCGGCCATGCCCATCGGCATGCCCGGATGGCCGCTGTTGGCCGCTTCGACTGCATCCATCGCCAGGGCACGGATGGCGTTGGCGAGTCGGCGTTGGGTTGCCATCAAATCTCCATGGGTCGGCCGGGGTGGACGGATTCGGCTGGCCGATGGTTTGGTGCCTATTGTCGGAGCGCAGCCTAAGGTCAACCTTGCGACAGTATCTCACCCGCTTGCGGACCAGCCACGTTCTGCTACGCCTTGTGAGCCATGAGCCTTAAGCCCTTCGAACAAGCCGTGGATCGAGTTGAGCGCGCCCTGGTTCGGATTGAGCGGGCCGTAGAACGCGGGGCGATGCATCAGCCAGGCGCCAGCGATCACGGGCAGGACGAGCAGCTTCGAGCGAAGGTTGCCTCGGCCCTCGGCGAACTGGATGAAATTATCCGCGAGGCGGAACATGGCTGAAGTGGAGCTGATCATTGCCGGCCGGCCCTATCGGGTCGCCTGCCGCAACGGCGAGGAGGAGACACTCCAGGCGGCAGGCGCGCTGGTCGATGCCAAAAGCCGCGAGGCGCTGGCGGGTCTCGGGACCCTGAGCGAATCGCGCCAGCTGTTGTTTGCTGCCCTGCTGCTGGCCGATCAGATCATCGACGGGCGCGAATTCGAAGTGCCCAAGGGGCCTGACGATGACCTAGTCCAACGGACGAACCGGCTCGCCGAGCGGTTTGAATCATTGGCCGACCGTCTTGAGCAAAACGGTGCGGAGCACTAAATAGGCTTTGACGGGTACTGCCTCGTACGAGCTTTAACGAAAATCCCTGAGGCGATATCGATCCGAACGGGAGCTGTCCCTGCCCGGGCCAATTGGGGTACCAAGGGGTCCGAAGCACACGGCGCCCACCTGATGCTTTGGCGTCAGTGGATTTTAGGGCAAACGGCCATGGCGGTCCCGTCACATTTCTCCAATTGGCGCCCAAATTGGATTTCGTCATTCCCGCGCACCGAAGTGATCGCCAGATCAAAGTGGGAACCCAGCTAAAGCCGACATTTTGGCCGAAATCGGCGGAATGGTGTAGGAAGCACCAATGCTCGCCACTCACCCCCCCGCTCTGGCCGATAAGGTCGCACTACGCCGCGTGGCGCGCGAACGTCGTAAGGAGTTCATTGAGGGGCTGGGCCGCGAGGAGCGCGAGCGGCTCGAGGCCACGCTGGCCGAGGTACTGGCCCCGCTCCTCGTCAACAGCCACATCGTCGGCGGCTATTGCCCGCTGCCGAGCGAGATCAGCCCCTTCCCCGCCCTCGAAGCCGCCGCCGCCAGGGGCGCGACCGTCGCCTACCCCGCCTTCGCCGACCACCAGGCCATGTTCCGCTTCCTCGCCGGCGACCCCAGCGAGGCCGGCCCTTGGGCCTGCTTTCAGCCCCCGCTCGACGCACCCGAGGTCCATCCCGACCTGGTGCTGGTTCCCCTCGTGGCGATCGACGCCAAGGGCACCCGCCTCGGCCAGGGCAAGGGCCACTACGACCGCGTCCTCGCCCGCCTGCGCGAGCGCGGCGCCCTGCTGATCGGCCTCGGCTGGGAAGTGCAGAAGGTCGACGCGATCATCCCCGTGGATCCTTGGGACATCCCCCTCGACGGGTTTGCGTCGCCGGCGGGCTTTGAAATGTTCCGGTGAACGCGCCTCCCCAGCCCTCCTGGCGCAAGCCGGCCGGCATCTTTGCAATCCTCGGGATCATCGCCGCATGGGCCGTGCTGGTTGCCTCGCTGGCCGGAACCGTCGGCCAATGGCCGGTCCTGCTGCAGGCTTTGTTCTACCTCATCGCTGGAATTGCTTGGGTTTTTCCCCTAAGGCCCCTGCTCCGATGGATGGAGACGGGTCGTTTCGGGCCTTGAGTCGAACCGTTCGTCGAAGGTTCATTGAAATCACTGTACTGGAGGACCAGTTCACCGCCTCCCAACTATGCAGAACGTAATGACCTTCCAGCCCTTGAGGCCCTGGCTCACGCACCCGCGGGAGACCGCCGCCAGTATCATGTTGGCGGCGATCGGGCTGGTCGTGCTTACCGGTTCGAGCGGCGCGACCCCCCTGCTGCCGGAGTTCGCGAAGCAGGTCGATGCGCAGCAGGTCGCGCAGCTGGCGAAGCCGCTACCCAACCAAATCCGCGACCTTGCGCCCGAGACGGCGCTCGAGGTCAACGCCCAAATACCGCTCGCCGGCGGACCGAATCCCGCAGCGCTGCCGTTCACGTTCGGCAAATCGTCGGCCGAGACGCGCGCGCGGGCACTCGAGTGCCTGACCAGCGCTATCTATTACGAGGCAGCGAAAGAGCCGACCGACGGCCAGCGCGGCGTCGCACAGGTTGTGCTCAACCGCGTCCGCCACCCGGCTTTCCCGAACAGCGTGTGCGGCGTGGTCTTTGAGGGATCGACGCGCGTCACCGGCTGCCAGTTCACCTTCACCTGCGATGGCTCGATGGCCTACCAGCCAATCCCGTCGCTATGGAACCGCGCGCGAAAGGTCGCGGCAGAGGCGCTCAGTGGCCGGGTCCACGCGCCGGTGGGCTATGCCACCCACTATCACGCCAACTATGTCGTCCCCTATTGGGCATCGAGCCTGACCAAGACGGCGGTCGAGGGCGCCCACATCTTCTACCGCTGGCAGGGTGGCTGGGGCCGTCCGGCCGCTTTCACCGATCGCTGGACCCGCCTCGAGGGCGACCCGAAGGCACTTCGCCTTGCAGCGCTCAACGCGCCGCGACCGGTCGAAGAGGAGCAAACCGCCGAAGCCACCGTCGAGCAGCTGGAAGAAGCCGGCGCCAAGGTCATCGAGGGCAAGGATGGCCGCGTCCGTCTGCTGTTTACGCCAGAAGCGCGCGAGGCCGTCGAGAAGGTCAAAGTCACACCCTATGTCGAGCGCACCGCCGCCTCCGACAATTTGCGCTTCGCCCTGGATGGCGGCGGCGGGACGGAAACCGAACGCCCTTTTGGGCGGACGACAGAGGGGGTGGGGTCAGAGGCAGCGACCTCAGTCGCGCAATAACGGCCGCCGGGGCCAACTCGACCCGCGAATTCACAGACAAATAGATGTCCCGTGCCCCGGCCTGAACAATCTCCGTTTCGGCTTGTTGGGTAACTCCCGAATAGGCGCAGCAAGCTAGGCACGTTCCCTTCAGGGAGTGGCCGATGCAAAGCGCGCTTAGATTGACCGATGTCGGGCTAAATGATTCTCTGGCGCTGCTGGCCTCAATCAGGACCTGCCACGAGCGGTTGGCAGCAGAGATTGATAATATGGAGTCGCTTACCCAAGAGGCGAAGCTCGATACGTTCCGGCTATCGAGCCTGCGCTGGCGGCTCAGCCAGGCCAGCCTGGCCAGGCGTACGCTATCCTCGAGGCTCTGTGACCAGGTCCGGCCATTCTTGGCCGCGACGGACTTGGCCAATATCAAACAGTTGCAGGAAGCCGACCGGGCACTGGCCCGGGAATCTGCGAACCATGTCGGACGCTGGTCCGCCGGCTCAATCGAGGAACGATGGGCGGACTATTGCGAGGCGTCGCGGGAGGTGCGCCGGAAGATGGCGATCCATTTGGAGCTGGAGCAGAAGCTGCTGTTCCCGATCCTTGCGCGCTTGGCGCGGCACCAAAGATGATTGGGAATGGCGCGAGTGACGGGGCTCGAACCCGCGACCTCCGGCGTGACAGGCCGGCGCTCTAACCAACTGAGCTACACCCGCGTTTTGGCGTGGGCGGCCAACTAGGTCAGCCCCCTTGGACTGTCAACAAGCTCAGTCGCCTTTTTCTTCCTCTTCACCGACATGCGTCAGCGTGCCCTCTTCGAACAGGAAGCCGGCGATGTCCGGTGTCCCCGCGGCGGCGAAGATGGTCTTGAAGATGATCAGCAGCGGGACCGCCAGCAGCGCCCCCGTCGTGCCCCAGACCCAGGCCCAGAAGGACAGCGACACCAGGATCAGCAGCGGGTTGATGGTCAGCCGGTGGCCGATCACCAATGGGGTGATGATGTTCGCCTCGATGAGATGCAGGCCGACGAACACCGCCGGCGGCAACATCGCCGCCCAGGGATCGACGAAGGTCATCAATCCGCCCAGCGCCAGCAGGAGCGCGGCGGCGATCGGCCCGATATAGGGGATATAGTTCAGTACCGCGACGATGCCGCCCCACATCACCGGCGAATCCATGCCCAGCAACCACAGGATCAACGCGGTCAGCGCGCCGAGGCAGACGTTGATGACGGTGATCGTGCCGATGTAGGTCGAGGTGGCGTCGACCGTCTGCTGGATGACTCGGGCGGTGGTCAGCGCGCCTTCGAAGCTGCCGCGGCTGACGATCGTCCGCTTGCGCATCCCGGTCCAGCCGGCGAGGAAGAAATAGATCACCAGCAGCGCGAAGAACAGCTGCACCGCGGCGTGCGGCGCCGAAGCCGTGATGATTCCGAGGAGCGAGTTGGGAGTCTCGACCCGGACGGTACTGGCCTGGCTCGCCTCGATCGAAATACGCGACGCCGTCTCGTCGATGAATCGCTCGAAATTCGAATATATGTCGATGATCGGCGCCAGCGCCTCGGTCACCCGGTCGATCCGTTGCGGGATCAGGACGACCCAGTCGATCGCCGGATAGACGATGGCCGCCAGTGCGAAGATGGCGATCGCCAGGAAGACCAGGACGCACAGCAGTGCTGCGAATTTCGACGGCACGCCGCGCCGCTCGAACCATTCGAGCATCGGCACCAGCGCGATCGCCACCACCAACGCGGCCGTGACCGGAAGGAAGAATTCGGCACCAGCCCGAAGCGCGAAAGGCAGCGAGAGGATGAGGCCGACCCCGGCCATCAACGTCAGCGACGCGAGCAGCCGGACACGCTTGACCTGCAGCGCTTCCATGTCGTGGGCGTGCGAATCGCCCGTCTTGCCTGTTCGCGCATCCATAGGGCGCATCTTAGCTGAAGGACGAGCGCCCGCCAGATGCTCCGGGAAGCGGACAATTCCGATGGCTGGTGCCCCCGGTCCGAGTCGAACGGACACTCCTTGCGGAACTCGATTTTGAGTCGAGCGCGTCTACCAATTCCGCCACGGGGGCACGTGAGCGAGCGCGCTGGCTAGACGATAGCCCGCGCGCCCGCAAGCGCGCAACGCCTAGGAGAAAACCTCTTCGACATTCTCGTGCCGACCATAGGGATCGGGGCCGTAATTGTTCGGGCCATGCGTGCCGAGCAGGCAATAGAAAACCAGCAGCACGATCATGTATACGAACAAGCCGAGCCCGAGGATCATCGTCATGCCGAGCATGCCCATGTTGGGCTGCTCCGCCGTAGACGGGTCCATTCCGGCCGAGAAGACGGTGGAAAAGCTCAGCACGAAATAGAGTGCATAGAGCGCGTAGAAACCAAGCAGCCACCAGCCGGAGCGATTGGTGTCGTGGAGCCGCCGGGTCTGCACCGCCAGCGTCGGGATCAGCAGGGCCAGCCAGAACAAGACCATGAAGATCATGCCGACGCCCATGGCACCGAACATCCCCACTCCCGGCTCCGTGTTCGACGCCGCCATTCCACCGACAGCGCCGATCAGCAGGAACCACACCGCGAGATAGCTGAGGGCCACAAACAGCGTGAACCACCAGAACTCGGCCCGCGACGAGCGGCCGGAAAACTCGGCATAGCGTTTCAGTGGCGTAAGGGCCCACGCAATCGGTGATTTCTCGACAGGCATCATTCCCTCCCCTGTTATTGGTCCAGGCAGCCTAGCGCGACGGTTCGCGTTGGCAATCGGGTATACAGGCGATGGTTAGGCGAAAATTTCCTCGAGCTGATCGGGTCCGTAGGGGTCGGCGCCATAGCGGTTGGGGCCGGCAGTTCCATCCAGCACCATGAAGACGAATAGCGTGATACCCGCAACCACGGTGAGTGCAACCAAACCAAAGAACGGCACCGGACTGTCTTCCACCGCACCGCCTCCAGCATAGCCGGCCTGCACCGCGAAGGCAGTAAAGCCTGCGAGCGGGACGACGAAGATCAGCAGCCACCAACCCGTTCTGTCTGAGTCATGCAGTCGCCGGACCGTCACCGCGATCCAGGGCACGACAATGGCCAGCGCAAAAATACTGGAAAGGCTGTCGTCGGTGCCTGCCTGCTTATCGATGAAGCTCAGCACTCGGTCGACGATCAAGGTGGCCAGGTAAAACCACCAATATTCGGCCCGAGGCGCACGTCCCTTGAAGTCGGCGTAGCGCTTCAGCGGACGTAGCGCCCATTCCAATGGGGACAACTGACGCATTACACCCTCCCGGACTGATCAGGCAGGATTGGTCCCATGCGCCGCCATGTCAATTCCTCGGCGCCTGCCTCCGATAGCTTAGCGCCTCGGCGACATGGATGCGGCCGACCTGCTCGGCTCCCGCAAGGTCGGCGATAGTCCGGGCGACGCGGAGCACGCGGTGGAAGCCGCGGGCCGAGAGACGCATGGCGGCCGCTGCATCGGCCAGCAGCTTGCGCCCCGGCTCGTCGGGCGTCGCCACTTCGTCGAGCAGCTCGCCGTCCGCCTCGGCGTTGGTGCGCACGACCTGTCCTGAGCCTGTCGAAGGGCCATTTTCGTTATACCGCCGGGTCTGGATCGACCGCGCGGTAGCGACGCGCCTAGCGACCTCTTCGCTGCCCTCGGCTGGTGGCGGGAGGGTGAGGTCGGCGGCGCTGACACCCTGCACCTCGACATGCAGGTCGATGCGATCGAGCAGCGGACCCGACACGCGCGCCTGATAATCGGCAGCGCAGCGCGGCGCCCTGGCGCAGGCCAGCGCCGGGTCGCCCAGATGGCCGCAGCGGCAGGGGTTCATCGCCGCCACCATTTGCACCCGGGCGGGGAAGGTCACGTGCATATTGGCGCGCGCGACGCTGACCGTTCCCGTTTCGAGCGGCTGGCGCAGCGAATCGAGAGCCCCGCGCTGGAATTCCGGTAGCTCATCGAGAAACAGCACGCCGAGATGCGCCAGACTGATCTCGCCTGGCCGAACCTTGAGCCCGCCGCCAACCAAAGCCGGCATCGACGCCGAATGATGCGGCGCGCGGAACGGCCGGCGCCGCCTCAACCGACCGCCCTCCAGTTCGCCCGCAACGCTGGCGACCATCGATACTTCGAGCGCCTCGGTCGGCTCGAGCGGCGGCAGGATTCCCGGCAGGCAGGACGCGAGCAGCGATTTGCCCGCGCCTGGCGGTCCGCTCATCAACATGTAGTGCCCTTGAAGACCTCAAATTGAACGCCTTGGCGACAGGCCAAAAAAGCCCGGAAAACCGCCAAAGTGCCAATTAGGTCGCACCCTAGGGGAGAGACCCCCTCCAACAAGGCTTAAGGAGCACCTGATGAACGACCTTTCCCACACCTTCCCGAGGGGCCTAGGCACGTCGGTGAAGGTCTACAGCTACACCCGCTTTTCCACCCCGGAGCAGGCGGCAGGCGACAGTTACCGCCGCCAAACTGAGGCCGCCGCCAAATGGGCCAAGGAACGCGGCCTAGTGCTGGACGAGAAGCTGGCGCTTTCCGACGAAGGCGTATCCGCCTTTCGCGGCGCGAACACCGCCGAGGACGCGGGCCTGGGCCGGTTCCTTTATGCCTGCCGCCAAGGGCTGGTCGATCCCGGCTCCTACCTCATCGTCGAAAACTTGGACCGAATAAGCCGAGCCGACCCTTTCGACGCCCAAGCGCAATTCATGGAGATTGTCCGCAACCGCGTAACCATTGTCACCCTACAGGACGGCCAAGAGTACTCCCGCGAGCGAATGACGGCGGAGCCGTGGGCGCTGATGGCTGCTTTCATGGTTGCAGTCCGCGCCCACGAGGAAAGCAAAACGAAGGGTCGCCGCGTAGCTGCCGCGTGGGCGGAGAAGCGTCGCCGCGTCCGCGAAGGAACCGACCCCATGCTGACCCGCCGCGCCCCGCCGTGGCTCAAATGGGTGGACGGCAAGTGGAAGGTGGACGAAGGGCGCGCCGAGGTCGTGAGGCGGGTCTACCGAATGACGATTGAGGGCATGGGCGAACACCGCATAGCTGAGGCCCTGAACCGCGGAGGCGTCCAGCCTATCGGGCGCGGGGCCATGTGGCACCGCTCAGCCGTGTCGAAGCTGCTGAAGGCGTCCACCGTTATCGGGACGCTTACCCCCGGCCACATGACGTTTGAGGGCGGACGGAAGCGGCGCAAGCTGGAGGAGCCGATCCCGAACGCCTACCCCGCCATCATAGACACCGCCGACTGGCACACAGTCCGATCGATCAAGGACGGCTCCACCGCCTCAGTTCGGGGCCGGGGTGCAAAAGCTCCGCTGGCAAACATCTTCGCGGGCCTGGCGCGGTGTCCCGATTGCGGAGCCACAATGACGCGAGTGATGAAGGGGACGCCGAAGAAGGGGGGCAGGCCCAAGCTGGTTTGCACGCGGGCGAAATCCGGCGCGGCGGAACACCCCTACGTTTCCGTCGATCTAGTCGAGGTCGAGGCTGCCTTTCGGAACGACTGGCAGGCGCTCATGGAAGGCGTGCCGGCCGGTGAAGCGGGAGCAACGCTCAACACTACGTGCGAAGCCTTGCGGGGAGAGATTGAGCATGTGGAAGCGAAGCTCGACCAAGTCTCAGGCGACTATGACGCCCGGCCCTCAACCGCCCTTGCCGCCAAGATGCAGGCCGCCGAAGCCGAGCTGGCATCCCTCAGGAACAGCTTAGAAGCGGCCGAGGAACGCCGAGCGGTTGTCGACGGGGGGCTTATCCACGCGCGCCTAGGACAGCTTCAAGCGACAATAGAGCCGGACGACGATGTTCAACAACCGTCCGATGGATGTTGGCCGGTCGGAAGGGAGCCAATAAATGCAGCCCTGCGGTCACTCTTTGACGCTGTGACGGTCGACCATCAGGCTGGCCGCCTGCGGTTTGCGTGGAAGCAGGGAGGGGAAACCGGCATCGTTTACGCCATGCCGCCAGCGTAAGTGCCAATTAGGTCCGACCCTTGGGGGGCAGGATACATGGCAGGAAGAACCTTAAGTTCATCCTTCAGCGAACCTGTGGTCGGCCTTTAGCTACTCCGCGCTGCGGTTCTCCCGCTTGGTTAGCGGCTTCCAAACGGTCGATACCCTGCCGGTCTTGTATCCGGCGTAGGTAAACAGCGCCACAAGGCCCCAGAAAATCCACTCCCCCATCAAGACCCCCGCCTGCCGTTCGGTTGCGGCTCGATCATGCCAGATCGCTCGCCTTCCACAAGGCCAATTAGGTCCGATCCTTGGGGGACCGAAGCCCCCAACCATCAACCCAGCAACGAAAGACACCACTTGAATAACGACAGCGAACCGCTGCGCGTGGATACGACTCCCGACGCAGACCTAAAGATTGACGCCGACGGCGAGTTCAAGGTTCCGACCTACGACATTGCCCCTGAGGACAAGCATATTGCTGACCGCATCTTGGCCATGGACCCGCTGCGAGACATCCCCTCGCCCTTCCGAGGATTTGAGAGCATCAAGCAGCCCGCGCTCACCCTTTCCAGCCTCCCGCCGCCTATGCAGCAAGCGGTTGAAAGGAAGTTGGCCATGGTCCCCGCCAGCAAACGAGCCGAAAGTGAACGAGAGTTCGTTCGGGCGGCTTTAGAGGATAACAGCCGAAACGTCCGCCTAAGGGCTGGCGTTGGGGAAGGGGCGCTCCCCTTTCACAAGACCGCCGCCGAGCTTGAAGCCAATCACCGTGCCCTGTCCCGCCAGTTCGATAGCATTTCCGAACAGTTGGCTGAGGTCGAGCGCTATGACATGCGCGTCAACCCGGCCACGGGCCAGCGCGAGCCTGTCCCGGTCCTCGCCGTCAACGGCTCCGCCCGCCTTGCGCTGGTCCGCCAACAGGAACAGTTGAATTATCGGATGGAGCGGCTTGAGAAGGAAGAGGGCCAGCGCCAGCTTCAGAAGGCCCTAATGGAAAGTGTCGAGCTGATTAAGCGGCGCGAAGCTCAGCTTGCAGAGGAAACCGAGGTGCAGGCCGGCGCCGAGAGTAAGGTACGCGAGGATCGCATTGCAAAGCGTGTCGCTGCCCGCGCCCGGATGATAAACCCCGACGTGACCTGACCATGTGCGAGCCTGTAACTGCCGCCGCTATTCTGGCGGTGGCCTCAACAGCGGCCCAAGTTGTCGGTGAGGCGAAAGCAGCCAAGGCACAGGCCAAGGCAGTCCGTCAGTCGCTTAAGGTCTCCCAAGAGGAGGCCCGTGCCGAAGCGACTTCTGAGCTATTCGACCAGATGCGGGCGGCAAGGCGCGAAAAGGGCCGAACGATGGCCGCTGCCGGTGAGGCGGGCCTATCGCTCGAAAGCGGCTCTGTTGAGGCGCTCCTTTTGGACAGCGCCATGCAAACCGAGTTCAAGAACGACCGCACACTGGCCAATCTTGAAAGTCGCAACCGCGCTCTGGTCGATCAGGCGAACGCCGCCATGTCACGCATACAAGGCCCTACACCCCTCAGCGCCGCGCTCCGCGTTGGAGCCTCGGCAGCAAAGGGCTGGGCCGATATCGAGACCGCCAAGATCGAGCGCCAGCGCCGCGCCCAAGCGAACGGATAGCTTATGACTCTGCCAACCAAACGCACCAGCCGAGCGAACCCGCCGCTTCCGAACCCATATTCGCCGTCCTCTCCTCAGTTCGCTGAACGCAACCAAGCGCACCCTGCGGACCTTGGCGGAGGGATGGTGCGTGTGGACATCGGCAAGCCGGCCGGCCTCGTTAGGGACATCCTGCGAGACAACCCGCAAGCGTCCTGAGGCCGCCGAGCGGATGCACGAAAATCGGGCCTCCTAGGCTCGAATATGGGAGTCCGGGGATCTTCCCCTCCTTGGGGTCCAGACTTCCCCGGACACCCCAGTTTGGACCCGCCGTGCGTCGAAAATCGACGCACCGCTACCCAATCCAATCCAGTTGAAAGTAGGACGCAAATGAGCGAGCCGAAAAGCCGCGCTCAGGCCATCAATGCGATGTGCCGAGCCTGCATCTATGACGACCGCGCCGCTGGTACGTGGCGGGAACAGACTGCCGCCTGTGACAACGGCGGCTGCCCCCTATTTGCCGTCCGCCCCTTCCCCCGTCACGTCCCCTGTAAGGAGACATTGATGGACCTGAGGAAGCGGCTGGAAGAAGCCAACCGATCGCCCCGCTGATCCGCGACGGCAGAAAACCCCTAAGAAACGGTTAAGCGGTAAGTAAATATTTATAATGGGCCGCGCATGGTCCATTCCATGACCTGGACCTCACAGCAACTTCCTTCCAATTTGGCCGGTGCCGAGGCAACGCCCGACAAGGAACCGCCGCTCGATCCGCCCTTTAGGGCCGACCCCGGAGAGACACACCCCGTCCATGCCTATCAACGAAGCCCGCAAGGCGGAGGCAATCGCCGCCCGCCGTGCTGCGATACGTCCTGAGCTACGCCAGCACCATGAACGCAGGGACCGGGAGCGAGAGGCCAGGAGGGTCGCCAAGGCGAGCCGCGATGCGGAAAGGGGCGGCGGAGTTCGGACCTGTAGCAAATGCTCCGTTACTCAGCCGCTTTCCAACTATCCACTCATGCCAAGCGGCAATCCGCACGCCACCTGTCGGACCTGTAAGACAGCAGCCACACGGGAAGCGAAGCGCCGGGCCAGAGCCGGGCTGCCTTCTAAGCTCGCCGTAAGGCGCGGGGTCGGCCCTGCTGACCTGAAGCGCCTCAACCGCTGGTTGTCGGCTCTGGATGGGACCAACCACAATGAGCGGATCGATAGCGAGGAAGGCTGGAACATGGCCCTAGCCGAGGTGCAAAGGCTGTGGACGTTGGCAGGCGACAAGAAGTGCGTGGCCTGCAAGCAGATAGTTCCCGCCTCTGCCATGATCCCGCCCGGTCCCGGCAATTTCTACTCTGGCCGATGCAACCCATGCGCCCGAGAGGCTTACCGAGCGGGGCACCTAAGGGCGTTCGGCCGGCATCTGCCCGAGACGGCCCGCCGCATCCCCTTGAGGGACGGCTCAACGATTTCCATTGGCGAGCTTGCCGGTCGCCATAGGGCACGGCAGGCGCGGTATCGGTTTACGCGGTTTAGCCGCGGCTCGCGGCTGTGAAGGCTGAGAATTTGTGTCGGTTGCTGGGACACAGTTTGGGGGAGGCCGTGTGTTCTCTTGGCCTCCCCCATCCTATCTCTGAGGCCGGTTACTTTTCCGTCGAAAATTCGAAGTGGCATATGCGCGAGCGGCGAAAGCGGGGTTCCCCCCATAGGGGTGCCTCCGTAGCCCTGCCGAACGCCCCAGCCCCTCCCCGCTCCGCCCTCACAGCGGCCCGCCCCTATCAGCCCAGCACATGCCGGATCGAAAGGGGCGGCCCATGCTCGATCTTATCTTCGCCCTGCCAGCAGCTTGGCGACACGTTCGCGTGATGCTGTGGCGCGCTCGCGCAAGGTGGCCAAAGTCTCTGAGCAAACAACGTCTTTACGCATATTCCCCCCAACAAATGACAAACGGCGGACCCCGCGCCCGCCGCCGCGCCGATCATGGCGCAGAGCCGGCGTAGCGAGCCGTTCGCCCCTGCCTAGATGATGCTTCCACTAGCCTGAGGGGTCCGCGCCGAACCGAGTCCCGTTCGCGCCGAGCCGATATTTGGCCCTTGCCTGACTGTTACACATCGCCTAACGACCGTTAGACAGAATGTAACAGGGGGCCGCCATGGCGAGGATTGTTGCCTACTATCGTGTATCGACCGCAGATCAGGGACATTCAGGGCTTGGGTTGGATGCGCAGCGCGCCGCCGTCCGCCGCCTGGCCGAGGGCCGTGGTTGGCAGATCGTTGATGAGTTTACTGAGGTGCAAAGCGGCAAGGACGTTGAGCGCCCTGAGCTTGCCAAGGCCCTCCGCCGAACACGGGTGACCGGAGCGCGCCTTGCCGTCGCCAAGCAATGCCGCCTGACCCGCGATGCTCACCACGCCTTCCAACTCCGCAAGGACGGAGTAGACTGGATCGAGGCGGACGCCCCGGACGGGGACAGCCTGACCGCAGGGATCAAAGCCGTTGTGAACCAAGAGGAACGCGAGCGCATCTCAAGGCGGACCAAGGAGGCCCTAGCGGCTGCCAAGGCCCGTGGCGCGAAGCTCGGCAATCCCAACGGCGCTGCCCCGCTGTTGCGAGCCGGCAAGGGCAACAAGGCCGCTGTGGCCGTCCGCAAGGCCGCTGCCGATCGCTTCGCTCGGGAACGCGCTGAGGACGTCCTAGAGGTCCGGCAAGGCGGCGCTAGGTCGCTCCGCGAGATTGCCGAAGGGTTGAACGCTAAGGGCGTCACGACGCCCAACGGCGGGCCGTGGCACGCAACGAGCGTGAAGCGGCTGCTGGAGCGGATAGATCGCTAGCGGGTCGTTGCAGCCCGCCCCTGCTTTGTTTTTCAAACGTCCGTCGAGAACGCTGCCGGGAAGGCCGACGGCAGGCCAAGTGAAATCCTGCCCATCATTGTCCGCCTCCCTCGTCCCCTTCCGTCTCGAACTGCGACTGGCGGAGGCGATAGAATTGGATTGTGAGCTTGTTGACGAAGTAGATGATGCCCCAGCTTTCGCGCACGGCAATGCTCCCAGTGAGAAACAGCCAGAAGCGGTTGCCATAGGTGTCCACGCTCTCACTCCCCGTCGACAGCGGCAATCCACCCGAGGCCATAACGAGACTAAGCCCTATGAATGCGATGACCGTGAGAACCGCCAGCTGGAAAGAATAGACGTAGCCTTCCGGGGCGGGGCCGTTCTCTATGATGAAGCGAGAGAAATCTTTGTCCTGAAGGAGGCTGGCAGAGCGGCCCGCCCATCCGAAGGCCAAGCCGACCAAAATCGCCGCACCAGGGAGGGCAATAGTCCGCGCGATGTTGCTAGCGTCGAGCGGCAGGAGCCAACCCAACACCGCTGAAAAAGCGATGTGAACCGGCAGCCATCGATCTAGGATGTTATCTAGGCCGCGTGAGTCACCATCTTTCACGACGAGCCACGTCCAAAAGCCAGTGACCGGCTTAATGACGTCCGTCTCGCTCACGCGCCTCCCCTTAGCTCCCGATAAGCCCGCCTGATTGCGCTCAGGATGACACTTCCGACGTCTTCTTCCTCCCCCTCCACCTCTTCGCGGAGGTAGTTGGACTTGAGGCTCCGCCGGACGATTCCCTTGTCCACGTCCGTTTGCAGATTGGCAATCACCTCGTCGCCTTCGGCCGCTACCGCGCGGGTCAATTCGATAAGAGGTTCCGGTTCCAACGAGTCACCCTTCAACGAGGCTTTCCCTTCCTTTGCCCCAACCCGTTCGCCGTATTCTTTAAGCGGGCGCTGGATGAACTTTTCATCATCGGGCGGATTGCGAAGGCTAAAGGTGAACTCGAAACGAGTTATCCGAGACGCGCTTCGCATTGCCTCAATCAGCCCTACGGGGTCCAAAATGGGGTCCACGTCGATTGTGGCATTGTGTTTATCAGCGATGCCGGTCGACCGAAGTAAAGCCTCCAGCTTTCGCGCAACCTCCTTTGCGTTGAGGGAAACACCTGGCCTGATAAGGACTCCAGCGGTTTGGCTCTTCCTGTCGTAAACGCCGTGGGTGAACGGCGCTTGCTCTTGCTCGACCTCCCGAAACTCTTTCGTCCCTTCGTCGAACTCTTGGGCGCGAACAACTGCCTCGCGACCTAGTGCGAAATACACGGCACCGCCGTGCAACTCGGTGGCGTTCCCGATGTGCCACTTGGCTCCCCGAGGCACGCTAGCGGTCGGTCGCGCTAGAAATGATTGGGCGATGATTTCGTCAGACTCTATCTCTTCCAAAAATGCATGACGCTGAGGCAGCGGCGGAGCTTTGCACCTAATTAAGTGAATGAATGACATTACCTCCCCCTTCCAACCGAGCCGACGTGTCGTACGTCATACCAGCATCGACAGCGCGATGATTATGCAGGCCGTCACGGCTATCAGCCGCCAGCTAGGATGCGATTTCAAGCTCAGCATCCAAGGGTCTTGAAGTTCCGAATGGGAACAGATTGTGACCCCCAGCCGCGGCGATCTCGAGTGCCCGCTTGGCGACTTCCTGGCCCTTGACCTGCTTGAGGTCGGGCCCGCCAGCCACCGGCTCAGCCTCGCCCGGCGGTGGCGGACGGAGCAGTTGCGTACCCTTGAGATGCGCCAGAAGCGCCAGCAGATCGGGCGCGGCCAACACCTCGACATTGCCCGCCCAGGCTGCCTCGCTGCCCTGCGACGCCGGGCAGATCAGACCCATGCCCTGGCCGCTGGCATGGAGGGCGGCAAGCAGCACCCCCGGTGTCGGCGCAATCCGCCCGTCGAGGCTGAGCTCGCCAACCGCGACATAATGCGACAGGCTCTCCGCATCGATCGCGCCGATCGCCGCCAGCAGGCAGAGCGCGATCGGCAGGTCGTAGTGCGACCCTTCCTTGGGCAGGTCCGCCGGCGACAGATTGACGATGATCCGCTTGGGCGGCAGCGCCAGGCCAATCGCGCTGAGTGCTGCGCGGACCCGCTCGCGGCTTTCGGCGACCGCCTTGTCGGGCAAGCCGACGATGACGATGGCATTGAGGCCGACCGACATCTGCACCTGCACCTCGACGGCGCGGGCTTCCAGTCCAAGAAAAGCGACGGTGGACACGGTGGCGGCCATCAGCAGCTGCCCGTCGCGTTACGCCCACGAAATTCGCGCAATCATCCCCCTAGCTCGGCGGGACGACCCTATCGCATCCGTAACAACAGGCAAGAGCGCCCTTGTCTCGCCACACAGGCTGCCCACATTTTGGGCATGTGGAAGCGAGAGCAATGGCGCGCCTTCTTGGATTCGCCGGTGGTCGAATGGACCATCTTTGTCGTCGGCCTCCTCCTCCTGTTCGTCGTCGCCCCCTTGGTCGGGGCCATTCCTGGCCCTGGCGGAGTCATCGTCGCGGGAATTGGCCTGGCGCTCGTCCTCAAAACCAGCTTGTGGGCAAAGCGCCGTTACGTTCACTTCAAGCGCTGGCAGCCCAAGGTCTATTCCATTCGCTTTGAAGGATGGCGGCCTAAGATCGTCGCCCGGCGGGTTACACCCGGCCGCTGGACCGATTGGGCTCTAAGACGCCGCAGCTTTCGGCGGCGCGAGGCATTGCGCAAGGAGCAGGAGGCAGCTGCTCAGGCCTCGCTCACGCCCAACGAAATGGGCGAACGGCGTTGACTTTGGCAAGGCTGCCGACTATCGGCGCCCGCAACAACGGCCGCTCCGGCGGCCCTTTTTCATTCGAATTTGAGGCATGAGCGATGAAGCGCACTTTCCAGCCGAGCAATCTGGTCCGCAAGCGGCGGCACGGGTTCCGCAGCCGTATGGCGACGGTCGGCGGCCGCAAGGTGCTGAACGCGCGCCGCGCCCGCGGCCGCAAGAAGCTCAGCGCCTAGTCACGCTCCAGAAGCGCTCGGATTTCCTCGCCGCCAACCGCGGCAAGCGCGCCCCCATGCCCGGTTTCGTCCTGCTGGTCCGTCCGCGCGAGGATGACGACCCGACGATGCGCGTCGGCTTCACCGTCACAAAGAAAATCGGCGGCGCAGTGGTCCGCAACCGCATGAAGCGGCGCTTTCGGGCGCTTGCCCGCGAAACCCTGCCCGAATACGGCATAGCCGGTGCCGACCACGTATTGATTGGCCGCGCAGGCGGAATCGAGCGCGACTATGCCAGCCTGGCCGCCGAGCTGAAGCGCGCATTGAAGAAAGTCGCATCATGACCGTCATTGCGAGGAGCGTCGGCGACGAAGCAACCTACATCTTCGAACCGGTAGATTGCTTCGCTCCGCTCGCAACGACGACATGGTAGCCCGGTTCTTCATCCTCCTCACGCGCGGCTGGCAATTGGGCCCGAGCCGCATCCTGCCGCCAAGCTGCCGCTACCAGCCAAGCTGTTCGGCCTATGCGATCACCGCACTTCAACGCTATGGCGCCGCCAAGGGGGGCTGGCTGGCCCTCAAGCGAATCATGCGTTGCCATCCCTGGGGCGGGCAGGGCCTCGACCCCGTCCCCTGACATTCAAGGACTATTCGTGAACGACAACCGCAACATGCTCCTTGCAATCGTGCTGAGCGCGCTCGTGCTGATCGGCTGGAGCTTCCTGTCCGAACAATTCTTCCCGACTGCCGGGCCTCAGACCCAGCAGGTCGAGAACGGCAAAGTCCGACCGGCGCCGACTCCGCAGGCGGCACCCGCTGCGGATGCGCCGCCGGCCATCCGCCCGCGCGAACTGGTGCTGGCCGAGGCGCCTCGGGTGAAGATCGAAACCCCGCGTCTGGAGGGCTCGATCAACCTCAAGGGAGCAAGGTTCGACGATCTGGTGATGGTCGAGCAGCGCGAATCGATCGACCCCAACTCGCCGCCGGTTCGGCTGCTGTCGCCGGCCGGCGCCCCGGACAGCTATTTCGCCCAGTTCGGATGGAGCGGCCAGGGCGTGGCGACGCCCGACGCAAATAGCGTCTGGACGGCAAGCGCCCCGGTCCTCGCTCCTGGCAATCCGGTGACGCTGAGCTGGGCCAACCCTACCGGCCAGCGCTTCGAGCTGATCGTCTCGGTCGACGACGGCTATCTGTTCACCGTCAAGCAGCGGGTGGTGAATGGCGGCAGTGGCGCCATCGGCCTCCGCGCCTATGGGCTTGCCAGCCGCGCCAACAAGAGCCCCGACCCATCGAGCTGGACCCAGCATGTCGGCCCTAACGGCTTTCTTGGCGGCCGGGCCAATTATGATGTCGACTGGGAAACGCTCGATGAGAATAAGGCCGGCGTGACCGTCGACAGCCGCGGCGGATGGCTCGGCTTCACCGACAAATATTGGCTGACGGCTCTCATTCCGGCTAGTGGCGCCCCGGTCGAGGCCAGCTTCCGCAAGAGCGCCAGCGGCGCTTATCAGGCCGATTTCGCCGGTTCCAACTTCCTGGTTGCACCTGGCCAGGCGGTGACCGCCGAAGCGCAGCTATTCTCCGGCGCCAAGGAGAAGCAGTTCCTCGACCGTTATGAGAATGAAGGCATCACCAGCCTGTCCAAGTCGATCGACTGGGGCTGGTTCGAATGGTTCATGCGACCGATCTTCAACCTGCTGAACTGGCTGTTCGGGGTGCTCGGCAATTTCGGCCTGGCGATCATCGCCCTGACCATCATCGTCCGCACGATCCTCTTCCCGATCGCGGACAAGCAGTTCCGGTCGATGGCCGGGATGCGCAAGGTGCAGCCGAAGATGAAGGCGCTCCAGGAGCGCTACAAGGATGATAAGCCGAAGCTCCAGCAGGAGATGCTGAACCTCTACAAGCAGGAGAAGATCAACCCGGCAGCAGGGTGCCTGCCGATCCTTCTGCAGATTCCGATCTTCTATGCGCTCTACAAGGTGCTGATGGTCAGCGTCGAAATGCGCCACCAGCCCTTCTACCTGTGGATCAAGGACTTGTCGGCGCCCGACCCGCTTACGCCGGTCAACCTGTTCGGCCTGCTTCCGTTCACCCCGCCAGGATTCCTGGCGATTGGCGTGCTGCCGATCCTGCTCGGCATCACCATGTGGATCCAGTTCAAACTGAACCCCCAGCAGCCCGACCCGGTCCAGGCCCAGATCTTCTCGATCATGCCCTGGGTGCTGATGTTCGTCATGGCCCCCTTCGCGGCCGGCCTGCAGCTCTACTGGGTGACCAACAATATCCTGTCGATCGGCCAGCAGGCGTGGCTTTACAAGCGCTACGACATGCACCTGTCCGACACCCACCCGATCAAAACCTGAGCGGGCCAGTGGACGAACAACCGGACATTGCGGAACAGGCACGCAAGCTCTTCTCGGGGCCGATCGACTTCCTGAAGTCGGCTCCGAAGCTTGAGCATCTGCCCGCTCCCACGGTGCCTGAGGTCGCCTTCGCCGGCCGGTCCAACGTCGGCAAGAGCTCGCTGATCAACGCGGTAACCAACCGCGCCAAGCTGGCCCGCGCGTCCAATACTCCCGGACGAACGCAGGAGCTCAACTATTTCGACGTTGGCCGTCCGCTGGTGTTCCGACTGGTCGACATGCCCGGCTATGGTTTCGCCGAAGCGCCCAAGGACATGGTCAAGCGCTGGCGCTTCCTGATCAACGATTTCCTGCGCGGGCGGCAGGTGCTGAAGCGGGCGCTGGTGCTGGTCGATGCGCGCCACGGCCTCAAGGACGTCGACCGCGACATCATGAAGATGCTCGACGACGCCGCGGTCAGCTATCACCTCGTCCTCACCAAGGCCGACAAGGTGAAGCCGACCGAGCTCGCGACCACGATCGAAGCGATCCGCGCCGAAGCCGCCAGGCATCCGGCGGCCCATCCGCTCATCCTGCCGACGTCCAGCGAAACCGGCGCGGGGATTGCCGAGTTAAGAACGGCGATCCTGAAGGCGGCAATCACGTGAAACTGATCATCGGCAACCGCGCATATTCCAGCTGGTCGATGCGCGGCTGGCTGGCCTTGAAGCATGCCGGCCTCGAGTTCGACGAATTGGTCGTCCCGCTGTTCGACGATGCCTGGGATCATCGCCGCGAAGGGGACGAGTTCGCTCCGTCGCTGGGCAAGGTGCCGATCCTGTGGGATGGGGACACCGTCATCTGGGACAGCCTGGCGATCATCGAATTTTGCGCCGACAAGGTCGGGCGTGAGCGCTTCTGGCCCGAAGAGGATTCTGCGCGAGCCATGGCCCGCTCCATGGCGGCGGAGATGCACAGTGGCTTCTCCAGCCTGCGCCGCGAACTGCCGATGAATGTGCGGAAGAATTTCGGAACGGTCGATCTGTCCCCCGAGGTCGAGGCCGACGTGATCCGCATCCTAAACCTTTGGGCTCAGGCTCGAGCCCGCTACGGCGGCACCGGCGAATATCTGTTTGGCGACTGGGGCGCGGTCGACATCATGTTCGCGCCGGTCGTGACCCGTTTCGTCACCTATGGCGTCAGGGTCCCACCCTTCGCAGCGGCCTATATGGAGGCGGTGTTGCATCGCGCCGACGTGGTCGAATGGATCGAGCTGGCCCAGGACGAGCCCTGGGTGATTGAGGAGTTTGAAACCGCGCCGGCTTAGCGCAGCCGCTTCGTCGGGTAAGGCGTCCCGTCCTTGTGACAATAGCCGTCCTCTTCGAACATCATGTCGATGTCCGAATAGCCGCCACCCTTCGACCGGTCGCCCGCGCTGATTGCAATAAAGCTGCACGGTTCGCCCGATCGGTTGATGAGATGGTGGCCGTTGGTGCTGCCCTTGGGCCAGGCCAGAATGTCGCCCGGCTTCACCTCGGTTTCGCCATCATCTTCGACCAGCACGGCAGTCCCCGAGAGCATGATGACCAGCTCATCCTCGCCGTCGTGCCAGTGGCGCTGGCTCGACCATGCGCCCGGCTCCAGGGTCACATGGCTGGCGCCGAGCTCGGTCAGCCCGGCCAGTGGAGCGATGCGCTTCCACCAGCGCCCTTGCACCTCCCGATGGAAGGGGTCGGGATAGCCAGTAGCGTTGGACGGATCGACGGAATCAAGATCGACTTTCGGCATGGCCCCGGGTCTCCTTTACCGCTGTCCTACTCGGCTCGATATGGTTAGGTAAGGTGGGATGACCATCGCCTGGCCTTCCATCTTCTGCGCCTCTCTTCCCTTAAAGTCACACCAACCCCCCGATTTGGCGCCTTTCACCATGAACTTAGAGACCTTAAGCCGCAACCAATGACCCCCTCCATCGACCCGGTCGAGCTTGCCTCCCGTTTCATCGCCTGCCCCAGCGTCACTCCAGCTAGGGGTGAAGTGTTCGATATGTTGGAGGAAGCGCTTCGTCCTCTCGGCTTCGAAGTGCACCGCTGGGTGATGGGTGAAGCACCCGACGGACCGACCGAAAATCTGGTGGCGTTCCGCGGAGAAGGCCGGCCGCATTTTGGCTTTGCCGGACATCTCGACGTCGTCCCGCCGGGCGATGGCTGGGACAGCGATCCGTTCGACGCGGTCATCGCCGATGGCGTGCTGACCGGGCGCGGCGCCAACGACATGAAGAGCGCCATCGCCGCTTTTGTCGCGGCGACCGCCGCCTTTCACCAGCGGGCTGGAACCATCTCGCTGCTGATCACCGGCGACGAGGAGGGCTACGCCACCTATGGCACTCCCCGCATCATCGACTGGCTCAATGAACGCGGAATTAGCCCCGACATGATCCTGATCGGCGAGCCGACATCGGTCGATCGGCTGGGCGACACGGTCAAGATCGGCCGGCGCGGCTCGGTCAACATGTGGATCGACGTGCTCGGCACCCAGGGCCATGTCGCCTACCCCCACCGCGCCGATAACCCCATCCCCAAGCTGGCCCGCGTCATTGCAGCACTGGACTCGGTTCATCTCGACGACGGCACCGAGGCCTTTCCGCCTTCGAACTTGGAGTTCACCGGGATCACCACTCCCACGCACGCCAGTAACGTCATCCCCGCCTCGGCCACCGCGCAGCTCAACATCCGCTTCAACAACCTCCAGCAGGGCGAACAGCTGATCCGCATGGTCGAAGAGATCGCCGAACGCGAGGCCCCCGGCGCGACAGTCCGCGCGCGCATCTCGGGCGAAGCCTTTCTCACCCCGCCCGGCGAACTCTATGATGTGGTGGTCTCGGCGATCCGGGAGGAAACCGGCCTCGATCCCGAACTGTCGACCAGCGGCGGGACATCGGACGGCCGTTTCCTGATCAAGCTCTGCCCGGTCGTCGATTTCGGCCTGCCCAATGCCAGCATGCACAAGGTCGGCGAGCATGCCGCGGTCGAGGATATTTACGCGCTCAGCCGAATCTATCGTCGAGTGCTGGAAAAGGTCTTCGTTTAGGCGACGCTGCTCTGCGACCCGCGGTCCGCGTTGCGGGTCCAGCTGACGAATTCTTCTTCGTACATCGGTCCGGCAAAGACAAAGCCTTGGACCGTGTCGCAGCCCATCGCCCGCAAGATGTCGGCTTGCGCGACATTTTCGACAGCCTCGGCGACAATCTCCGCGCCGACCCCCTTGATCAGCTGAATGACGGCCTGAACCACCACGCGCGCCTTCTCGCTGGTTTCGATGTCGGCGATCAAGGATTGGTCGAGCTTGACCCGGTCCAGCGGCATGGCGCGCAGCCGGGCAATATTGGAGAAGCCGGTGCCGAAATCATCGATCGCGATCGACAGGCCGTCGTTTCGCAGGGCGGTGATCTCTTCGAGCACCGCCTGTGAGCATTCCATTGCCGCCGTTTCGGTGAACTCCAGTTCGACCAGCGACAGCGGCACGCCGGCGTCGGCAAATGTGGCGCGCATCCGGGGCAGGAAATCGCTGCGGTCCAGTTGCCGCGGGCTGACGTTGAAGGAAATCCGCCGATTGCTCCCTTGCGCCTGCCATTCGGCCAGTATCGAGGCGACCTCGGCGGCAACCCAGTCGCCAATGTCGGCGATGATCCCGGTCTGTTCGGCAATGGGGATGAAGCTGGCCGGCATGCGCACGCCGTCGCGCGGGTGGTTCCACCGGAGCAGGGCTTCCGCGCCGCTGACTTCGCCGGTTGTGAAGCTCAGTTGCGGCTGCAGGGCTAGGACGAACTCGCCGCGCTGGAGGGCCTCGCCGAGCGCTGCCTCGGTATCGATCTTGCGCTGATGCTCGGCCGCGAGCTCCTCGCTGAACAAGCAATAGCGGCCCCCGCCCTGCTGTTTGGCGCGGTACATGGCGATGTCGGCCGCCCGCATCAGCGCCTCGATTGCCACCCCATGTTCGGGACATATAGCGACGCCGATCGAAGCGCCGATATCGACGCTGTGGCCGTGCAGCTCGAATGGCTCGGAAATGGCGAGGGCGATGCGGCGGGCGACCCGCTCGGCGTCACCCGCTTCGTCGATCTCCGGGAAGAATATCGTAAATTCATCGCCCGCGAGGCGAGCCAGCAACGGCCGTGCTACCGGGCCCTCCCCGAGTTCCGCCGTGACGACCACCCGAAGGCGGTTGGCGACCATGATCAGCAGTTGATCGCCGCGGGCATGGCCGAGGCTGTCGTTGACATTCTTGAACCGGTCGAGATCGACGAACAGCATTGCCGCCTTGGTTGCGGGCGAGCGCGCGGCAAGCAGCTTGTCTGCCTCGGCCCGGAAATGCAGGCGATTGGGCAGCGAGGTGACAGGGTCGTACATGCCCAGGGCGTGGGCATTCTCGATCGAGGCTCGGACTTCGGCAAACAGGCTGTCCACCGCGGTGGCGAGCTTGGGCATATTGTCGCGCACGATACGTGGAGTCGGGCTCGTCAGATCGCCCTGCTCGACTGCCAGCAGCCGGTCGCCGAGCGCGGTGAGGGCCCGAGCGCTCTCGCTATTGGGGCGTTCCGAGGCAATGTAGCTGATCATCAGGCAGAATGCGCCAGCGACGATCGAGGCGACCACCTGCTGATTGAAGCTGGTGATGTAGAGAAAGGCGGTCAGCGAGAAGAGGAACGAAGCAATGCCAGCCGCGCCCGACAGCAGGGCGTTGCTGACCTTCTGTGCCGTTCCGTCCTGCAACTTGGAAATCGCCTTTGCCCCTCGTCACTCGCCCGATGCTGCGGAGTGAAAGACAGGCTTAAACAGACGGGGTTAAGAAAGGGTGGAAATCCCTAGGATTTTCGAAGGATTATGTAGAGGCTTCCGCCACCGCCATGGCGCCGATGCGCGGCCCTCACCGCCGCAATCCTCGGGGCATGCCGCGAAACGGCCAGCCAGTCATGGACGGCGGCGCGGATCCGGCCACGTTCGAGCGGCGGATCGCCTCGCCGTTCGTGGCCGGTGATTAGCAATAAAATCCTGTCGCCAGAAGCAATTGAGCGTTCCAGCGCATGGTCGATTGCTGCCCAGGCGCGGTCGAGGCTGTGGCCATGGAGATCGAGCACCCTGTCCGGCTCGACCCGCCCCGAGCGAAGGCGGCGGTCCCAACCGCCGTCGAGCGTCGCCGACCGCAAATTTTCGGTTTGCCTTGGAGGTAGCTCCGCCGGCTTGGGCGCAGGCACTCGACCTTTGGGCTTGATCGATGCCGGCTGAGCGTCTGAAACCGAATGCGCCTCCTTGGGATCGCGAGACAACGGCCTGATCGAAGCCGTGACCTTGGCCCACAGCTCGGCTTCCTCAGGGGACAGGCTGCGCACGGCCCACCACCCCCTTGGGCAAAAGCAGCAGTGCCTGTCCTTTGGCCGCCATGCCGCCCGCGGTGATCCGTGCCGCCTCGCCCGCTCCCCAGAAAGTGTCGAAGCGGTTGGCGCCCTTGATCGCGCCGCCGGTATCCTGCGCGACCCACAGGCCGGACGCTTCCGCTCGATCGAGCGTCAGGAAAACGGGCGCACCCAGCGGCACGAATTTGGGGTCGGCCGCGACCGACGCCCGGCCGGCCACTGGAACGTTGAGCGCTCCCAGTGGCCCTGCCCCAGTCAGTTCCTTGAAGAAGATATAGCTGGGGTTCTCACGCATTAGCGATCGGCCGCCATCGGGCTGGCTGCGCATCCAGGCGATGATCGCATCCATGCTGGCACCGCCCGGCGGGAGAATGCCGCGATCCCTGAGTAGTCGGCCGATCGCGACATATTCGCGGCCGTTCTGCTCAGCATAACCGATCCGCATCACCTGGCCGTCGGGCAGGCGCAGTCGGCCCGAACCCTGGATCTGGAGGAAGAAGAGCTCGATCGGATCCGCCGCCCAGCCAATCTCCAGATTGCGCCCCAGCAAGGCGCCATCTTCGATCTCGGTGCGAGTGTAATAGAGGACGCAATAACCTTCATGGTCGACGCGCCCGCGGCCGGTCCCTTGGGGACCGTAGCAGCGCGCCAGATCGTCGGGCTTGGCGTAGATCGGCACCTCAAATCCTGGCTGCCGAGTTCGCGAGCCGCGGATCTCGGGCTCATAATAGCCGGTCGCGAAGGCCTCGCCGGTCCCGACCCGGACCCAGTCGAACCTGTTGCGGAAGAAAGCGGAAGCGTCGGTGACCGCCTGCGCCTCGGTGCATAGCGGCTGCCAGTCGGACGTTAAGGTCAGACCGCTTTGGTCCTGACGCCGGACAAGGACCGGACAGCTCAGCCGGAACGCGTCCAGGGCCCGCCGCGCCTCGGATGGGTTCAGAGCGGCAGGCGTCGCCATTGCGACGCCCAACTCACGTGCGGTCGCGGGCGGAGGAGGGGGTGGCGGCAGTGTTGGTGCCGGAGTTGGTGCCGGAGTTGGCGCCGGAGCCGGCGGCGCAGGGACCGGCGGTTCGGGCCGGCGCGTCGCGCAGGCGGCAACCACAAGCGCGAGACTCAGCGCGACTGCGCGCGCGAACGACCTCACTCTTCCTCGTCGGTTTCGACCAAAAGCCAGTTGGGATCGCGCGAGGCGATATTGCGGCGGAAGGTCCAGCGGTCCCGCGTCTGAACGGCGTCAGATAACGAACCGGCGATCACCTCGCCGGCGCTGTTGCGCGTGACTGCGGCGATGTCGGCCTCGAACCGCACGGTGACCAATGCCAGGTCCCGTTCCACTTCTGCGGCGGCGATGACTGCCTGATCGATCGCCACGAGACGGTTGTCCAGCACCAGCCCGTCCTTCTTCCGCTGTTCTACCGCGGACGCGAAGGTTTCGAACACATGGGCGTCGACGAACGGCTTCATCGCCTCGACATCGCCTTTCCAGAAGGCCTCCAAGATCATCTGATAGGCCGACTTGGAACCCTCGAGGAACCTGGCGACGTCGAAGCTCGGGTCGGCCGCTAGCAAGGCGCGCACGCCTGGTCCGGCCATCGGCAGGTAGGCGAGTTCGTCGGGCTCGGCCGGGCTCGTGCTGGGCGTCGTCCGGGCGTGGGGCTGCGGCTCCATCCGCGCATCCGCTTCGGGATCGGCGGGCTTCAGGATCGGCTGCTCGTGACCGGTTCGCTCACCAAGCACGCTATACAGGCGAAGGCCGATGAACAGGGCAACGAGTGCAAGAATGATAATAGCGGTCAACGATGATTCCGTTTCAGTGTGAAGCAATTTGATCCCAACATAGTCCTGACAACGCTCAGATTCAAAGGGCGCTCCATAAAGGGTCCAAACCTCATCCCAACGAGGCCGTGATGGAGACGAAAAAGCGTCCTGGGAGCGAGCGAGTGCAGCCAGCTAGCAGACGCTATCTGGCAATCGAGCGAGCGCGCCAGGGCGCTTTTTCGTCCCACCCGGAGGGCATGGCCCTGCCGGCGCTGCGCTTCGTCGAAGCGCTCGACCGGGCCTTCAGGCCCGCTCTTCACACTTATCCTAGCGCAGCATCCGACAGGAGCCATGTCACGGCCTCGTTGGGATGAGGTTTGGACCCTCTTATTGCGCCGCGAGGGCGCGGCTGCTAGTCGCACGGGCCGAGCGGGGCATGCCGCGACCGGCCTTCCTCACCATCGTCAACTAACCTAATTCTCTTAAGGACTTCCCATGGCCGACCAGGACCCGATCAACCCGATTCCCGAAGGCAATGATGCTGGTCAGGGTGACTTGCCCCAAGCCGCGACAATCGCCCAGTATATCAAGGATTTTTCGGCAGAGAGCCCGTCGACGCCGCAAGTTTTCCAGTGGCAGGGCCAACCGACGCTCGACGTCCAGTTCGGCATCAACGGAACCAAAGTTGGCGACGACGTCCAGGAAGTCGTGCTGAAGATCGACGTGACGGCCAAGTCGGACAACGGCACCCATTTCATCATCGACCTCAGCTATGGCGGCCTGTTCGCCTTCCGCAATTTTCCGGATGAGGCACTGGCGCCGTTCCTGCTGGTCGAGGCCCCGCGCCTGCTATTCCCCTTCGCCCGGCAGATCATTGCGGAAACGGTCCAGAACCTCGGCTTCCCACCGGTCCTGCTCGATCCGATCGATTTCGCCGCAGCCTATGTCGCGCAGGTTGAGGCGCAGCAGGCCGCCCAGGGTCAGCCCGGCGGCAATGGCGAGCCGCCGGTCGGCCACGCCTAAGACCGCGGACGCCAGGTGAACCTCTACCGGGCGATCGGCTCGATCGGCGGGCTGACCATGGTCAGCCGCGTTCTCGGCTTCGCGCGCGACATGATCGGCTCGCGCGTGCTCGGGGCGAGCCACGCCAACGACGCCTTCAACCTGGCCTTTCTGCTGCCCAACATCTTCCGCCGGCTGTTCGCCGAAGGGGCCTTCTCGTCGGGCTTTGTGCCACTGTTCAGCCGCCGCCTCGCCGCTGGCGGACACGAGGACGCCCAGGCCTTCTCGAACGAAATTCTGTCGGTGTTCATGCCGGCTTTGCTGTTGGTGACGGCGGTCTTCGTCATCCTCATGCCCGGCGTGCTGCTGCTCGTCGTCCCCGACTATGCCGACGTGCCCGGCAAGATGAAGCTGGCGACCCTGCTGTCCCAGATAACCTTCCCCTATCTGCTGTTCATCAGCCTCGTCGCCCTGCTCTCGGGTGTGCTGAACTCGTTGATGCGCTTCGCAGTGGCTGCTTTCGCCCCAGCGCTGCTCAATGTCGCCCTGATCATTGCCCTGCTGGTGGCACCCGCCGGAAACAAGGAGGAAGTCGTCCTCTACATGGCGATCGCCGTGCTAGTTGGTGGCGTACTTCAGTTCGCGCTGTGCTGGGCAGCCGTTCGCCAAGCGGGCGTGAAGCTGCATTTCGGCCGGCCGCGGATGACTCCGGCGGCGAGGGAGCTGATCGTCCTCATCCTCCCCGCAACGGCCGCAGCGGGCGTCTACCAGATCAGCCAATTGTTCTACGCCTTCTTCTCCGCCGGACTCGGCGAAGGCGCGCTGACCAAGCTGAGCTATGCCGACCGGCTCAACCAACTGCCGTTGTCGATCATCGGCACCGCGCTTGGAGTCGCCATCCTGCCCGCCATCAGTCAGGCCATCGCCCGCGGAGAGGATGCCGAGGCGTCGGACGTCCAGGCCCGCGCCTTCGACCTGTCGATGCTGCTGACGCTGCCGGCGACGCTTGCCCTGGTGGTCGCCGCGGGTCCAATCATCGGCGCACTTTACCAGGGCGGCGAATATAGCGTCGAGGACGCCGCCGTGACGGGCAATATCCTCGCTATCCTGGTTACCGGCCTGCCGGCCTATGTGCTGGTCAAGGTACTCACTCCTGCCTTCTATGCCCGCAAGGACGTCAAGACGCCGGTGTGGATCGCGATGGGCGTGCTGCTCGGCGGAATCGTCGCCAACTTCATCCTCATCCCGATGCTCGGCATTTACAGCCTGGCGACCGTCACCTCGGCAAGCGCGTGGATCAATTTCGGCTTGCTGTTCATCATCCTCTACCTGCGCGACCAGTTCCGGATGCCCGGATGGCTGTTGGCGAGGGTCAGCAAGCAGTTGATTGCCGCGGCCGCAATGGCTGCGTCGCTTTATGCGGTGAGGATTGCTGCGGGCGATCTCTTCTTTGGCGGCGTGCTGGAACGGATGATCGGCCTCGGCGCCCTCGTTGGCACTGGCGCCGTCGTCTACTTCACCATTGCCTGGATGATTGGCGGAATGGACCGGGAAGCAATCGCAGCGCTCAGGCGGCGAGCCAAGACTGAAGAAGTTCCGGAATGAGCAAGAACGATATGCGCGTCGTCTCAGGCATCCAGCCGACAGGGGACCTCCACCTCGGCAATCTGCTTGGCGCCATCCTGCGCTGGGTGCGCATGCAGGACGAGGCGGAGTGCCTGTTCTTCCTGGCCGACCTCCATTCGCTGTCCGAGCACATCGAACCTCGGCAGCGCCTGTCGAACCGACGCGAGATGGCCGCGGCGCTGATCGCCAGCGGAATCGATCCGGACAAATCGATGATCTTCGCCCAAAGCGCGATTCCGGCACACGCGGAACTGTGCTGGATCCTAAACGGCACCGCCCGGATGGGCTGGCTCAATCGCATGACCCAGTGGAAGGACAAGGCAGGCAAGAACCGCGAGGCGGCCTCCGTGGCCTTGTTCGACTATCCCGTGCTCCAGGCTGCCGACATATTGCTCTACCAAGCGACGCATGTTCCCGTCGGCGAGGACCAGAAGCAGCATATCGAGCTGACCCGCGATATTGCGATCAAGTTCAACAATGACTTCGACGTCGAGTTGTTCATCCCGCCTGAGCCGTTTATCGGCGGCGGCACCTCGGCGCGGGTGATGAGCCTGCGCGACGGGTCGAAGAAGATGAGCAAGTCGGATCCGTCGGAGCAGAGCCGCATCCACCTGACCGATGACAATGATGCGATCGCACTCAAGATCCGCAAGGCGAAGACCGATCCCGAGCCGCTGCCCGAGGATCCCGCGCTTCTCGACAGCAGACCGGAAGCAAAGAATCTGGTCGGCATCTACGCCGCCATCGTTGGGGAAACGGCAGAGAAAGTGCTGCAGCGCTTCGCCGGCCAGGGCTTCGGCACCTTCAAGCCGGCATTGGCGGATGCCGCGATCGCGCTGCTCGAGCCACTACGCGGACGGCTGGTTGAGCTTCGCGGCGACGGGGCGGCGCTCGATGCGATCCTGGCCGCCGGCGCGGAAAAAGCCACCGCGCTGGCTGCTCCAACGCTGGCTGAAGCCTATCGCGCCGTCGGGCTAAGGGACTGATTTACCGCGTCGTTTAGGCGACTCCCGCGCTTCATCGCCTATTCAGCACGGTTCATGCTATATTCCGCGTCTAAGCGGAATTTTCCGACTCGGGATGTGGACAATGCGTATCAACAAGCTCGCCGCAGCAGCTTTGCTCGGTATCTCGGCGCTCGGCCTTTCGGCTTGCGCGACGGGTCTTCGGACTCAGGTTTCCCGATTCCAGGCCATGCCGGCGCCGCAAGGCCAGAGCTTCGTCGTCGTGCCGGCCAACCCGGCCGACACAGGTGGGCTCGAATTTTCGCGCTATGCGGAGCTGGTCGCGCAGCAGATGCAGGCACGAGGCTTCGCCCGCGCCCCCTCGATCAACCAGGCCACCATGGTGGTCCAGGTCGGCTATGACGTCGGCGACGCCCAGACCGAGGTCGTCAGCGACCCGTTCCCGCATTACGGCTATGGCTACGGCTATCCCTATGGCGGCTGGGGCTATCCATTTTACGGCCGCCGCCGCAGCTCCTTCCACTGGGGCTGGAACGACCCATTCTGGTATGGCCGCTATGGCGGTTTTGGCGGCTACGGTCCCTATGACGGGGTCCGCAGCTACACCTATTATGTCAGCGAGCTGGACATGAAGATCCGGCGCAAGGCCGACAATGCGTCGCTGTTCGAGGGCACGGCCAAGGCCCGCTCGCGGACCGACAACCCGCAGAAGGTGGTGCCGAGCCTGGTCCAGGCGATGTTCACCGGCTTCCCCGGCAACAATGGCGAGACGATCAAGATCACCGTTCCGCCCGAGCCGAAACAGGCGCGGGCCTACTAAGAGGTTCCCAGGATTGAGGCGGGCCCGTCCGGCGTTGCGCCGGGCGGGCTTGTTTGGCCCAAAAAGGAAGGGCCCGCCAGGTTCTCCGGCGGGCCCCCGACCAGTTGGGGACTGGACCTCTTCCCTTAGCGCCGTCCGGCGCCTCTACCCCATAGGATCAGCCGCCAGCTGGCCTCAGCCCTCCAATTGCCGTGTCAAAAGCCGAATGTCGGCGTCGAGCTCACTGTCCGCCGCGCGAAGCCGCTCGATCTGCTTGACCGCGTGGATCACCGTAGTGTGGTCGCGGCCGCCGAAGCGACGGCCGATGTCGGGCAGCGACTTGGGAGTCAGCTGCTTCGACAGATACATCGCCACCTGGCGAGGGCGGGCCACCTCCCGGGCGCGGCGGGCGGACGTCATCTCGGCCTTGCGGATCCGGTAATGCTCGGCGACCTGGGTCTGGATTTCGTCGATCGAGATGCGCCGCTGGTTGGCGCGCAGCACATTGGCCAGCACCTCCTCGACGAAGGCGACGTCGATCGCCCGGCCGGTCATCATCGCATAGGCGGCGATGCGGTTGAGCGCGCCTTCCAACTCGCGAATCGAGCTGGTGATTCGGCGGGCGAGGAACTCGATCACCGGCCGCGGCATCTCGACACCCGGCAGCGCGGCCAGCTTGGCGTCGATGATGTTGAGGCGGAGCTCATAGTCGGCCGGGTTGATGTCGGCGACCAGGCCCCAGCTGAGGCGCGACAGGATGCGCGGCGCGATCCCGTCAAGGTCCTGCGGGGCACGATCCGAAGTAATCACCAGCCGCCGGTTGGCGCTGATGATCTCGTTCATCGTGTGGAAGAATTCTTCCTGGGTCGAGTCCTTGCCGGCGATGAACTGGACATCGTCGATCAACAGCAGATCGGCCGAGCGCAGCCGGCTCTTGAAGCCGATCGTGTCATTGTCCTTCAGCGCACGGATGAATTCGACCATGAATTTTTCGGCCGACATCGAGACGACCCGGGCCGACGGGCGGCGATCGAGGAATGCCTGGCCGATCGCGTGCAGCAGGTGGGTTTTCCCCCGGCCGGTGCCGCCGTGGAGGAACAGCGGGTTGAACGACACCGTCTCGGCCGTGGCGAGGGTCCGGGCGGCGGTCGCGGCAACCTCATTGGCTTTGCCGACCACGAAGGTCTCAAACCGGTAGCGCTGATCGAAATTGGGCGCAGACGGGTCGCGCTCCGCGGCGCTGGCCGGCGCCGCCGGAATCTCCTCCAGCACCAGCAGTGGCGCCGGCTTCGGTCCGTCGGGAGCCGCGACAATCTTCACGTCGGTGACGATCGGCAGCACCGTGCGCCAGGCAAGCGTCAGCCGGTCGCCGAAATGGCTCTGCACCCAGTCGGCCATGAACTGGCTGGGCATGACGATCTCAAGCTCGCCGCTATCTCCGTCGAACGCTCCAAGCTCCGCCGGCTTCAGCCAACCGTCGAACGTGCGCGCGCCGCAGTCGCGGCGAAGGCCAATCCGGATATTCTCCCATGCGGCTTCAAGAGGTGCGGCGACCGCGACAGAGTCGGATACACACAGATTTTCCCGACTGCCCTGCACTGGCGCGCGCCTCCCTTTACTCCGACTTTGCCGAGCCATGAGAAGCCGTCGCGCGCGATCCGAGTCGCGACACTATTAGCTCCTCCCAGTCTCTAGCCCCCCGCGACAGATTCGTCGCCGGAAAGAGTTTTTTGGAAGTCTGCGGCCCGCGATTCAAGCGGCAAATTTCATCAACATGAAATAAATGCGCTTGACAGAGGGAAGCCCTCAATATCCGGAGTAAACGACAGATTTCTGCCATTTCCTTCGCAAGCCGAGCAATCGGCTATTCGCGAATCGCCGGAATCCCTAGACTTTTTTAAGTCACCAAAATGAAACGGGCCGCCGGTAGTCCGACGGCCCGTCCCGAAACGCAACGTGAATCGAAATTTAACCGAGTGCGGCGACCCGCTTGGTCAGGCGCGAGAATTTCCGAGACGCGGTATTCTTGTGGATCACGCCCCGCGCGACTCCGCGCGCCAGCTCCGGCTGGGCAGACTTGAGCGCGGCTGCGGCGTCATCCTTCTTGCCGGCCTCAATCGCTGCCTCGACCGCCTTGATGAAGGTGCGGATGCGGCTGACGCGGGCGCCATTGATCGCCGCACGGCTGGCGTTGCGGCGGATGCGCTTCTTGGCTTGCGGCGTGTTCGCCATCGATCGACCTCTAAAGTTCTTGTGTTTTCAACGAAAAAGCGGCGCGAAACCCGTGGGCCGCACCGGCGTGGCCGCTCCCCTAGCGAAGGTGGCGAGTCGCGTCAACTGGAGCTCAGCGCTGGCATGACGGACAATAAAAGGTCGAACGGCCGCCCTGGACGATGCGCTTCACCTCGCCCCCGCAACTCGTGCACGGTCCGCCCTCGCGGTCATAGACGTCGAACTGCTTGGAAAAATAGCCGAGCTCGCCGTCAGGGGCAGCAAAGTCCTTGAGCGTCGAGCCACCCGCCCTGATCGCATCCTCCAGTACCGCCGGGATGGCTTCCGCCAGCGCATCGAGCTTGGCGCGGCTGACCTTGCCGGCCGGCTTGCGCGGATCGATGCGGGCACGGAATAGCGCCTCACAGGCGTAAATATTGCCAATTCCCGCCACCACCCGCTGGTCGAGCAGCAGTAGCTTCACTGCCGCCGTTCGTCCTTCGAATTTCCGCTTGAGCCAATTGCCGTCGACCGCTCCGCCAAGCGGCTCGGGGCCCAGGGCCGCGAAGGCCGGCCATTGCTCAAGCCCTTCGGTCGGGACGAGGTCGACCGAGCCGAACCGCCTGGGATCACGCAGATGCAGCCGCCGCCCCTCCTCCGTTTCCAGCAGCAGATGGTCGTGCTTGCCGAGATCGGCCGGATCGACCCGCCAGGCGCCCGACATGCCGAGATGAAACACCATCGTGTCGCCTCGATCGGTATGAACCAGCCCATATTTGGCGCGGCGGCCGAGCGACGTGACTGTGGCGCCGGTGAGCCGTTGCCCGAGGTCGACGGGAAAAGCCCGGCGCAGGTCGGCGCGCCGGGCCTCGACCCGGCGGATCCGCCGACCCTTCAATACATGCTCAAGCCCTCGAACTGTGGTTTCGACTTCGGGTAATTCCGGCATGGCGTCGCGTATGGCGAAGCTCTCGGAACCCCGCTAGAGGCGCTGGCATGGACAAGGTCAATTTCGGCGAACAACTGGTGACGCCCGAAGAAAAGACCCGCCGCGTTGGCGGGGTCTTTTCGTCGGTGGCCCGCAACTATGACCTGATGAACGATCTCATGTCGGGCGGAATGCACCGGCTGTGGAAAGACCGGTTCGTTGCCAAGGTTAAGCCGAGGCCGGGCGAGCAGATGCTCGACATGGCCGGCGGCACCGGCGACATCGCCTTCCGCCTGGCGGCCAAGGGCGCGCTGGTCACTGTCAGCGACATCAACCCCGATATGCTGGCAGTAGGAATGGAGCGCGCCGAAAAGCGCGCCATGACCGGGCTGATTTGGCAGGTCGAAAATGCCGAGAAGCTGAGCTTCGCCGACAACAGCTTCGATGCCTACACCATCGCGTTCGGCATAAGGAACGTGACCGATATCCCCGCCGCCCTACGCGAGGCGCACCGTGTGCTGAAGCGGGGCGGCCGCTTCTATTGCCTGGAATTCTCGACGAGCGAATGGCCGGGTTTCGGCGAGCTTTATGACCGCTACTCCGAACATCTGATCCCGCGCATCGGCAAGACCATCGCCAAAGACGAGGACAGCTATCGCTACCTGGTCGAGTCGATCCGTCGCTTCCCGAAGATGGAGGCGTTCAAAACGATGATTGGCGAGGCCGGGTTCAAGTCGACCAGCGTCGAGGCGATCCTGGGCGGGCTGGTCGCAATCCACGGCGGCTGGAAGATTTGATGGCATCGCTCATCGAGCTCGTCGGCTCCGATTGGAGCCTCCTCGGTTGACTACCGCCGTTGTCCATCTCTGGCGCCTCCTCAAATGGGGCAGGACGCTGGCGCGGCACGGCGCGCTCCAAGGGATCGAGCGCGATCCGCTGACCCCGCCCGATGTCCGCCGCCTGTGCCGCCTCGCCCGCTTCGGCGCTCGCCAGCCGGCCAAGGTCGATTATTCCGCCGCGCTTCAGGAGATCGGCCCCGCTGCAATCAAGCTCGGCCAGGCGCTCGCCACCCGTCCCGACCTCGTCGGAATCGAGGCTGCCGAGAATTTGATGCAATTGCAGGATGATCTTCCGCCCGAGCCGTTCCCGTCGATCAAGGCGGCGATCGAGGCGGGCCTCGGCGGCCCGGTCGATCAACACTTCACCGAGATCGACCCCGAGCCGGTCGGTGCCGCGTCGATCGCCCAGGTCCACCGCGCCGTCACCACCGAGGGGAAGACCGTCGCCATCAAGGTTCTGCGCCCCGGAATCGAGGAGGAATTCGCGCGCGCTATCGAGACCTATGAATGGGCCGCGGCCCATGTCGAGCTGCTCGGCGGCGAGGCCGAGCGCCTCCGCCCGCGGCTGGTGGTCGCCTATTTCAAGCAGTGGGTGAGCCGCGAGCTCGACCTGACGCGCGAGGCCGCCTCCGCCTCCGAGTTGCGTGACAATATGGTCGCCGAGCCGGGCTTCTACGTCCCCGAGATCGACTGGCGGAGGACTTCGCGGAGGGTGCTGACGCTGGAATGGCTCGACGGCATCAAGCTCAGCCACCGCGAGCGGCTGATCGCCGCCGGCCACGACCTGCCGGCCCTCGCCGCGATCCTCGTCCGCGCCTTCCTCCGCCAGGCAGTTGTCGACGGTTATTTCCACGCCGACCTCCACCAGGGGAACCTCTTCGCGCTCCCCGACGGCCGCATCGCCGCGGTCGATTTCGGGATCATGGGCCGTATCAACCGCCAGGCGCGCATGTGGCTGGCCGAGATCCTCTACGGCCTAATCACCGGCAATTACGACCGCGTCGCCCAGATCCATTTCGAGGCGCAATATGTCCCGCCGCACCACGACGTCGCCGAGTTCGCGACGGCGCTGCGCGCGGTCGGCGAGCCGATCCGCGGCCTGCCGGTCAAGGAGATCAGTGTCGGCCGGATGCTCGAGGCTCTGTTCTCGATCACCCGCGACTTCGACATGCCGACCCAGCCCCATCTGCTTCTGCTGCAGAAGACGATGGTGATGGAGGAAGGCGTCGCCACCGCGCTCGACCCCGACATCAACATGTGGGAGACCGCCGAGCCATTCCTCAAGGAATGGATCCGCTCCGAGCTAGGCCCCGAGGCCTATTACGCCGACAAGATCGTCGAGACGGTACGCGCGCTGAAGCTGATCCCCGGCCTTATCCGCCGCATCGACGCGGCTTACCCGCCTACTGGCGGAGCCCCTCCGCCACCGCCGCTGGCGGAGGTGGCGGTGATCGAGCGCAGGAGCTGGATGGCGCCTCTGGCGATCGGCCTGGGCTCGGCTGCCGTCGCCGCAGCGCTGACCTATTGGATGGTCGGCTGAGATGAGCTGGGGGGCTTTTCCAACGCGGTTCGAGGGCTGGTCACGCGGGCGGGCGCTGGCGCTGATCGCCGCGCTGCTGGCGCTGCTGGCAGTCGCGACCTGGTCGCCGGCGGCGGCTCCCGCTCCCAAGCTCAGGGCATCGTCGGTCGAGCAGAGCGACTTGCAGCTCTATCGCGACATCATCGCCAGCGTGGCCGGGGGCCGCAGCTATTATGAGGTAGCCGCCGAGGAGCTGCGCAAAGGCAACTACCCTTTGAAGCCCTTCTTCACCTTCCGGCTTCCAACCCATGCGACCGTCTATGCGCTGGTCGGCGAGCGGCCGATGGTGCTGGTCGTCTGGGCCCTGTGCCTGGCGTTGATCCTCGCCTGGTGGGTCAAGCTTCGTCCTCATTTGCCGCTGCCACTGCTCGGCCTTGCGATGTTCCTGCTCGCTGGTGGACTAGGCGGCATGCTGCAACCGCAGACGGGCCTGTTCCACGAAAGCTGGGCGGGGCTGCTGCTAGCCCTGATGATTGCTGTTCACCGTCCCAACCGCTTCTGGCCTGCGGCCATCCTCGGCGGCGCGGCATTGATGATCCGCGAGCTGGCTCTGCCAATGATCCTGGCCATGGGCGGGTTGGCATTGATCGAGAAGCGATGGCGAGAGGCGGCGACCTGGGCGCTCGCCGTCACGCTGTTCGGAATCTATCTCACGCTTCATGCCCATTGGGTGTCGCAAGTGGTGCTGCCAGGCGACCCGCCTTCGCCGGGTTGGTCGAACATGAACGGACTGCAGTTTGCTCTCAAGAGCATCGCCAAGGTGACGTTCGGCATCCGGCTGCCTGACGCGGTGGCGATCGGCTTCCTGATCCTGTCGTTGTTCGGCTGGGCCTCGGTCAGAACCGGCTGGGCACTCCGGGCGACGCTTCTGATTGCAGGCTATGCCGCGATGCTGGCGCTGCTCGCGCGCGCCGATACCTTTTACTGGGCGCTGATTCCCGCCCCGCTGGCCTTCGTCGGCCTGGCCTTTGTGCCCAAGGCGCTGTCCAACCTTGCGGATGCGGTACGCCGCACTCCATATCCCGCGACATGAGCCGCATCCTGCTGATCGTCGGCGGAGGAATCGCCGCTTACAAGGCGGCCGAGCTGATCCGCCTGCTTCGCAAGGAGGGGCACGAGGTCACGCCGGTCCTGACCAACGGCGGCGCCCATTTCGTCACGCCGATGAGCCTCGCCGCCCTCGCCGAGAGTCCGGTCTACACCTCACTGTGGGACCTCAAGGACGAGGCGGAGATGGGCCATATCCAGCTGAGCCGCGCCGCCGATCTGGTGCTGGTCTGCCCGGCGAGCGCCGATTTGCTGGCGAAGATGGCCGCGGGGATTGCCGACAGCCTAGCGACGACGCTGCTTCTGGCCACCGACAAGCCGGTGGTCGTCGCCCCGGCGATGAACGTCCGCATGTGGCAGCATGCGGCGACGCAGCGGAACATCGAGCAATTGAAGGCGGACGGTATTACCGTGCTGGAGCCGGATGAGGGCCCGATGGCCTGCGGCGAGTACGGGCCGGGGCGGCTGCCGGAGCCGGCGGATATTTACGAGCGGATCAAGGAAATCCTCCCCGGAACGGGGAAGGGGACCGCGACCGAAGGTCGTGGTGTAGGGGCCGACGCGCCCTCCGACCCCTCCACCGGCTTCGCTGGTCCCCCTCCCCGTTCCGGGGAGGATTTGAAAGGCAGGCATGTCCTCGTCACCGCCGGTCCAACCCACGAGCCAATCGACCCGGTGCGGGTGATCGCCAACCGCTCGTCGGGCAAGCAAGGCTTCGCCATAGCTGCGGCGGCCGCTCAGTCCGGCGCCCGCGTAACCCTGATCGCGGGCCCCGTGTCGCTACCCACGCCGGGCGGCGTAGCGCGGATTGACGTCGAAACCGCCCAGGAGATGGCCGATGCGGTCGAGCAGGCGCTGCCGGCGGATGTCGCAATCCTGGTAGCCGCCGTTGCCGACTGGAAAGTCGAAGCCGCGCCGGTCAAGCTCAAGAAGAGCGCCGGACCGCCACAGCTCAACCTCTCCCCCAATCCCGACATACTGGCGACGCTGGGCAAACACCCCGACCGCCCTGGCCTGCTGATCGGTTTTGCTGCTGAAACCCATGACGTCGTGGCCAACGCGCAAACCAAGCTAGGATCGAAGAAGGCGGACTGGATCGTTGCCAACGACGTCTCCGGTAACGTCATGGGCGGCAGCCACAACCATGTTCATCTCGTTACCGGTGACGGCGTAGAAGACTGGCCGGAAGCAGCCAAGGAAGACATCGCTCGCCGCCTCATTTCCCGCATATCACAGGAACTCGAATGACCATCCGCATCCGCCTGACCCGCCTTCCTCACGGCGAGGGGCTGCCGCTGCCCAGCTATGCCACCCATGGCGCTGCGGGTATGGACGTGGTTGCGGCGGAAGATCTGGACTTGATGCCGGGCCAGCGCCACGCGGTTGCAACCGGCTTCAAGGTGGCCATTCCCGAGGGTTTTGAGATCCAGGTGCGCCCACGCTCGGGCCTGGCGCTCAAGCATGGCATCACCGTGCCCAATACCCCTGGCACCATCGACAGCGACTATCGCGGCGAGCTCAAGGTGATCATGATCAACCACGGCAGCGAGCCCTTCCCGATCCGCCGCGGCGAACGGATCGCCCAGCTCGTCCCGGCAGCGGTGACGCTGGCCGAATGGGATGAGGTCGAAGAGCTGTGTGAAACCGTGCGGGGCGCGGGCGGGTTCGGCTCGACCGGCGGTCATGGCGCTCTCTGACGAGGAGCTCGACCGCTACGCGCGGCACATCGTGCTTCCCCAGATCGGCGGCGCGGGTCAGCTTCGGCTGAAGGAGGCCAGGATCGCCATTGTCGGCGCTGGCGGGATTGGCGCAGGCGCCATCCCCGCGCTGACCGGGGCAGGTGTCGGCCAGCTCACGATTATCGACGACGACCGGGTCGAGCTGTCGAACCTCCAGCGCCAGCCGCTCTACGGCAGCAACCAGGTCGGCGAGCGCAAAGCCGACCTGGCCGCCCGCTACGTCGGCAAGCGCAACCCGCATGTCGAATGCCGGACGGTCCCCGACCGTATCGAGAGCGACAATGCCGAGGCGATCCTGTCAGGCCACGACCTGATCCTCGACGGCACCGACAATTTCTCCACGCGATTGGTGGTCAGCGACGCGGCGGTACGCCTCGGAATTCCGCTGATTTCGGCAGCTGCGCAGCAATTCCAGGGGCAGGTTGCGCTGTTCCGCGGCAAGCCTTGCTACCGCTGCTTCGTTGGCGATGCGTTCGATGCCGACGATTGCGATACCTGCGCGGAATTGGGCGTGCTCGGCGCGCTGACCGGCACAATCGGCAATTTCGCCGCGCTGCTGGCGATCCGCGCGATCGTTGGCATTGCGCCAAACGCCGCGGGGACGCTGCATCTGCTCGACGGGCTGAGCCTCAAGTGGCGGCAAATCCGCATCGCGGCCGATCCGGGCTGCAAGGCCTGCGGCTCTTCCTAGATCCTCCCCGGAACGGGGAGGGGGACCAGCGAAGCTGGTGGAGGGGGCCTACCGACGTTGCAGAGCTCGGCGGTGGGCCCCCACCGTCAGGCCTTCAGCCTGCCACCTCCCCGTGCCGGGGAGGATTTGCGCGCCGGCGCCTTGCGCTTGCCCTTCGACGGGCCCTTGGCCGCCTTGGCATCG
>JALYNQ010000063.1 GCA_030773115.1 Pseudomonadota bacterium | reverse complement strand
TTGACGCCCTTGAGGCCCTCGAGCGCCTTGGTCGCATAGAGCAGAGCGGTGCCGCCACCGGGGACGATGCCCTCTTCGACCGCAGCGCGCGTGGCGTGGAGCGCGTCGTCGACGCGGTCCTTGCGCTCCTTGACCTCGATCTCGGACGCGCCGCCGACCTTGATCACGGCAACGCCGCCGGCGAGCTTGGCGAGACGCTCCTGGAGCTTCTCGCGGTCATAGTCGCTGGTGGTGTTCTCGATCTGCTGGCGGATCGCCTCGGTGCGGGCCTTGATCGCCTCATGCGTGCCGGCGCCGTCGACCAGGGTGGTGTTGTCCTTGTCGATGGTGACGCGCTTGGCGGTGCCGAGCATGCCGACCGCGACATTCTCCAGCTTGATGCCGAGATCCTCGCTAATCATCTCGCCGCCGGTCAGGATGGCGATATCCTCAAGCATCGCCTTGCGACGATCGCCGAAGCCCGGGGCCTTGACCGCCGCCACCTTGAGACCGCCGCGCAGCTTGTTGACCACCAGCGTGGCCAGCGCCTCGCCCTCGATGTCCTCGGCGATGATCAGCAGCGGACGGCCCGACTGGACGACCGCTTCCAGGATCGGGAGCATCGCCTGCAGGTTCGACAGCTTCTTCTCATGGATCAGGATGTAGGGGTCGGTCAGCTCAACCGACATCTTCTCCGGATTGGTGATGAAGTAGGGCGACAGGTAGCCGCGGTCGAACTGCATGCCCTCGACCACGTCGAGCTCGAATTCGAGGCCCTTGGCTTCCTCGACGGTGATCACGCCTTCCTTGCCGACCTTCTCCATCGCCTCTGCGATCTTCTCGCCGACGACCGTGTCGCCATTGGCCGAGATTACGCCGACCTGGCTGATCTCGTTCGATCCCGAAACCGGCTTCGACCGCTTCTTGAGGTCCTCAACGACCTTGGCAACGGCGATATCGATGCCGCGCTTCAGGTCCATCGGGTTCATGCCGGCCGCGACCGACTTCATGCCCTCGCGAACGATCGCCTGGGCGAGAACGGTGGCGGTGGTGGTGCCGTCACCGGCAATGTCGTTGGTCTTCGAGGCGACCTCGCGCAGCATCTGCGCGCCCATATTCTCGAACTTGTCCTTGAGCTCGATTTCCTTGGCGACGGTAACGCCGTCCTTGGTGATGCGCGGCGCGCCGAAGCTCTTGTCGAGGACGACGTTGCGGCCCTTGGGGCCCAGCGTCACCTTGACGGCGTCGGCGAGGATGTCGACGCCCTTCAGAATCCGCTCGCGCGCGTCGCGCGAGAATTTCACGTCCTTGGCTGCCATGTGGCTACCCTTTCAAACTGGTGAAGTTGATGAAGTTGACAGTGGAATCGTCAGCCGACGATGCCGAGAATGTCGCTTTCCTTCATGATGATCAGGTCTTCGCCCGCGATTTTCACCTCGGTGCCCGACCATTTGCCGAACAGGATGCGGTCGCCGGCCTTGACGTCGAGCGGCGTGACCTTGCCTTCGTCCGAGCGGGCGCCCGATCCGACGGCGACGACTTCGCCCTCCTGCGGCTTCTCCTTGGCCGTGTCGGGAATGATGATCCCGCCGGCGGTCTTCTCTTCGGCCTCGACCCTGCGGACGAGGACGCGGTCATGAAGCGGCCTGAATGACATAGGTTTGTAACCCCTTATGTTGCGTCATGGATATGAGTCGGCTGGCACTCTTATGACAGGAGTGCCAGCGGTGACGCGCATATGGGTCGGCTATTCCTACCCGTCAACACCCCTCGTTCGACGAAATCTTCAGGCCGTGCTGCGGGTCAGGCCAAGCGCCTCGCGCCTGGCCCAACGCCAGATCATCAGCAGGGCGACGATGATCAGCCCGATCGCCAGCCCGGTCCAGATGCCCTGCCCCTGCCAGCCGCCACGGAACGCCAGCCAGGCGCCGATGCCGATGCCGATCGCCCAATAGCCGATGAAGGTGAAAATCATCGGGACGCGCGTGTCGTGCAGGCCGCGCAGCATGCCGGCACCGACCACCTGCGCTCCGTCGGCGATCTGGAAGATGGCGGCGATGGCCAGGAACGACACGCCAAGCGCGATGACCCGGGCGTTCTCCGGCGTATCGTCGAGGAAGATGGTGATCAGGTCCCGCGGGAAAGACCAGATGAGCAGCGCCATCAGCGCCATGAAGCCGACGCCGAGGATCCAGCTGGTCCAGCCGGCGCGGCCGATGCCGGCGGGATCGCCGCGGCCGAGGAACAGGCCGACCCGGACCGTCGCCGCCTGGGCCAGGCCCCAGGGCACCATGAAGGACAGCGCCGCGATCTGCAGCGCCACGGCATGCGCGGCGACCGACTCCGCGTCGATCAGCCCCATCAGATAGGCGGCGGCGCTGAATACCCCGCCCTCGAAGCCCATCGCCAGGCCGATCGGGAAGCCGAGCCGCCACAGCCGGCGGTAACGCGGCCAGTCGGGCCGCCAGAAGCGCCCGAACAGATGGTAACGGCCGAACTGGCGGTCGCTGACGACGACGAGGGCCAGCATCACCGCCAGCAGCGACCAGACGATCGAGCTGGCCAGTCCGCCGCCAAAGATGCCCAGCTCGGGCAGCCCGAAGCGGCCGAAAATCAGCCCATAGCCGAGCAGCGCGTTCGTCACGATCCCGGCCAGGCTGATCGCCAGCACCCAGCCCGGCCGCTCCAGCGCCGAGACGAAGTTGCGCATTGCCTGGAACAGCAGGAAAGGCAGCATCGACCACATATAGCCGTGGATGAAGGTCTCCGCGTCGCGGGCGAGCGCGGGCTCCTGGCCGAGCGCGAGGATGACCGGTTCCGAGTTCCACAGGATCAGCCAGATCGGCACAATGACGGTGACGATCATCCACAGCGATTGGCGGAACGTCCGCCGCACCTCATGAACCGAACGCAGCCTGGCGCCGAGCGCGGTGGCCATCATCGGCGAAGACGCAGTGACCAGCCCCAGGCAGACCAGACTGAAGGCGAAGACCAGGTTGATGCCCAGCGCTGACGCCGCCAGCGGCCGGGCGCCGAGCCAGCCCATCAGCACCACGTCGGTCGCCTGGATCGCGGCCATGGTCAGGTTCGAGAGGATCAGCGGCCATGCAAGCGCCAGGGTAGCGCGAAGCTCGGCGCGCCAGGGGTTGGTGGTCGATACAGCCGCCGCCCGATTCATGCCGAGCCGGTTAGCAGGTTAGCGAGTTGGCGCCAGCCTGCCGCTCCTCCCTGCGCCGCAGGCGTGGGGAGGGGGACCATGGCGCGAAGCGACATGGTGGAGGGGCCTAATGGCGCTTATGGCTCCTCCACCATTCCCGCTCCCTGGGTTGGATCCCGCCAATCCTCAGATGAGGTCGCCGCTGACCGACACGTCCGGCTGGACCAGGATTTGGATGAAGTCGCTCAGTTGCGAGCCAAGATCGGCCGGATGAACCGGGTTGGGCGGTAAGAAACTGTCGGCAAAGTGGCTGACCAATTCCCCCTTGACCGGATTGGGCGGCAACGCCTGGGCGAAATCGCCGACGACCTGTGGTGCTACTGGGTCGGTGGGGAACAGATTCGCGACATATGATGTGATGGTGGTTCCTAAAGGCATGTCCGTCTCCATTGCTTTGGCGGCGCAGTGCGGATGGGCCCCACCACTGCCGTCCGGAAGGGGCAATCAAGCTATTGATCGCTTGGCTGCTCCTTGCGGGGACAATGGTTCAATCGGGGCCGTTAGTCCTGATGACTGACCGATTTTCTGCGGATGATTTGCCGAGGAGGGGCGTCCACGCGAGCGACAGCGTGGCGCCAAGCTCGGTACGTCAGGGGTTTGTGGTGGAAGATGACGCCGCGCGATTCATGCGCTGGCGAGTAGGGGAGGAGTTGCGTTAACTGTTCCCCGGCGAAGGCCGGGGCCCAGGAGCGCCGAAAGGCGCTGCTTCACACCGCGCTGGACCCCGGCCTACGCCGGGGAACGGGGTGCAGCTGGCCTGCGCCTGGGCCTGGGTTTCTTGACAGGCGGCGCCGCTGCCGCAACCGCGGCGGCTTCCTCGAAGCCCTGGAGGAAGCGGCGGGCGCCTTCGGCGACGGCGGCGTGGACGATCTCGCCGAGATCGAGCGCGTCGAGGCCGGCCTTAGCGGTGCCGTGCCCGGCGGCCGTCGTGGCGCGGCCGCGCTCCAGC